>JAFGJS010000115.1 GCA_016928995.1 Candidatus Sumerlaeota bacterium
CCTCGCTTGAAAAGGAATGGGAGTCATTTCTCGTCTCCAGATGTACTTTCGCATAACTTTGGGAGCTCCGTCAAGATGCGCCCGAATTAATTCCTGCCGAATTAATTCCTTGCAATCGTCTATTCAGCCGATAAACTTATGCTCAGTATGTCTGATAAACGTTCTTCTTATATCGATACGGCTGAGTTGCAATGGATCACGCTGGAAACCGAAGCTGATACCCCCCCGTGGATCGCCCGTGACGATCTCGCTGCTTTCTTCAATGTCAATCTGCATCCTTATGAAGACCGGATAGAAGATATTCAAAAGGGATTGGACTATGCATTCTCCAGCAGCGAGGGCAAGGGCGGCTTCGTGCTGCTGGCGGTCCAGAATGAACGTATCCTGGGCGGACTCGTGATGCTGAACACCGGCATGGAGGGATATGTGCCGGGCCATCTGCTGTTGTTTGTGGGCGTGCTTCCGGAGTTCCGAGGCAAAGGAATCGGCCGCTTGGCGATCGAACGCGCGCTCATGCGCGTGAAGGGCGATGTGAAGCTGCACGTGGAATACGATAATCCGGCTAAACGGCTGTATGAGCGCATAGGATTCGAAAATAAATACGCGGAGATGCGATTGCATCGCGGAAAGGGGAATCCATAACGACGGGAAATTCCGGCGTACAAACCGCTGGGATTCAAACCGGACGTAAACCATCAAC
Organism: Candidatus Sumerlaeota bacterium; assembly: GCA_016928995.1. Classification (GTDB taxonomy): domain Bacteria; phylum Sumerlaeota; class Sumerlaeia; order JAFGJS01; family JAFGJS01; genus JAFGJS01. The sequence continues at coordinate 701 of JAFGJS010000115.1, forward strand.
ATGCCGGCGCCAGCGCAAGCCTGCCGCGTAACTTTCGCACTTACGGCTCACGTCAGCGCCATTCAGCGAACTCAGTTTCGCCGTTCAAACGCATCCGGCTCGAGTATTGCCTGGATGTCTATCGACGCCGCGACGGTGCAATACCGCCGCGACGCTCGCCCGGTTAAAATAAGTTTGGAATTTCGCCTCAACGGAGCGCTCTCGCGCCATGAGCAGCCATTGTTCATGCCCTGCGCCCGGAGACAGGCGTTTGTATTTTGCTATCGCCACATTACACGACACGGAGCGCGCATCATGAGCAAAGTGATCATTGATTTAAAAGCATTGAAGCATAACCTCAGCGTCATCGAGGAATGGATGAAGGGCCGCGGCTCACAGTGGAGCGTCGTAACCAAGGTGCTTTGCGGCCATGCCGATACGCTCAAAGCCCTGCAGATGCTCGGTGTGCGTTCAATCGGCGATTCGCGGCTGGAAAATCTGCGCGCGATTGAGCATTGCATCTCCGGCTTCGAGGCATGGTACCTGCGCCTGCCGCATCTATCGGCGGCCGGAGACGTCGTGCAACTCGCGGACGTCAGCCTGAACAGCGAAATCAGCATCATCCACGCGCTGAATGATGAAGCCCGGCGGCGCAACCGCGAACACCACATCATCATCATGATCGAACTCGGCGACTTGCGCGAGGGGATCCTGCCCGGGCATCTCGTGGAGTTTTATCGCAAGGTGTTCGAGCTTGATTGCATCGACGTGCTGGGGATCGGCGCCAATCTCGGCTGCCTGGCCGGCGCCGTGCCGAACATCGACCAGTTTATGCAGTTGGTGCTGTATCGCGAGCTGCTCGAGTTGAAATTCGGGCGCAAACTGCCGCTGATTTCCGCCGGTTCCAGCGCCGTGCTGCCGCTTGTGCTGGAGGAGAAACTGCCCAAGGCGATCAACCATTTCCGCATCGGCGAATCGATTTTTCTCGGCTCGGACCTGGTCAACGGCGGCACGCTGCCCGGATTGCGCGACGATGTGATCCTGCTGCAGGCCGAGATCGCCGAGATCAAGGAGAAAAGTTTGCTGCCCATGGGTGAAACGAGCAACATCCAGCCGTTCGAAACCGCGCAAATCGAAGATGAATACACTCCAGGGCAACGCGGCTATCGCGCGCTGGTCACCATCGGGCAGCTCGACACGGATGTGCATGGCCTGCAACCCTGCAACCCGGAATACAAGATCGCCGGAGCCAGCAGCGACATCAGCGTGATCAACCTTGGTGATAATCCGATGAACCTCAGGGTCGGCGACGAGATCACCTTCCGCGTCAATTACTCCGCGCTGTTGCGCTTGATGTACGGCCGTTACATCGAAAAGGAAACGCGTCCCTCGCTCGAAGAATTCTCGATTTTCATTGGAGAAGACACGCACGACATTGAGCCTGTCACGCACAACATCACGGCGATCCACCAAGGAGCGTAATCCAGCATGGCTGCCGATTTGATTTTGATGCTCGTGATTCTCAATCCGTTCGCGCAAATGCTGTATCTGTCCGGATTGATGAGCGAGGCGGAAGCGAAGACTTTTCGGAGCATCTTTTTTCAGGCGTCGATCCTGACGCTGGCGATCTGTGTGTTGTTCGCCTTATGCGGCGAGATGGTCTTGAGCCGGGTGTTCCAGATTGAGCTGCCCGCCCTGCAAATCTTCGGCGGCCTGATTATCCTCACAGTCGCTTATAAATACATCCTTAGCGGCTCGGAAGGCGTGCCTTTGTTCAAAGGCGAATACAGCGAGATCGCTCAACAAATCACGCTCCCTTTGCACGTCGGACCGGGATTGCTGTGGATCTGCATACTGATCGGCGAACGGCACGACGCACCCATCGCCACGCTGATTATTATCGCGGGCATCGTACTGAACGCCGCGATGGTGCTGCTTTATCACCATGTTTTTAAACACGCCCGCCGGCGCATGGAATTGGCGCTGTTGAAATATTTCGCCATCGCCATGCGGCTCAATGCGCTGCTGATCGGCGCGGTCAGCGTGCAGATGATCATCGAAGGAGTCACGTCGCTGATCCGGCCGGCGGGATGAAAATAACATCACGGAGGACGATTCATCAGAATGGCAAATTTGTTGCATGAGCTTTATGAGCGTGACCGCGGAGTATGGGATGCATGCGCCGCGACATACGAGGAACGCATCGTCCACGGACACCCGGACGTGACGGCATACGAGGAATTCGAGGAGGATCTGCTCGACCGGCTGCTGCTTTTCCTCGCGCGCGATTGCGAAAAAGACCTGGCGCTGTACGACGTGGGCTGCGGTTCCGGGCGGCTGCATTTGCGCTATGCCTGCCAGTCCGTCGTCGCGGAAGAGCTCGGCGCTGAGGAGCAAAAGCGCCTGCTGCAAGCGCGGAGGGATAATCCCAAGTACGCTTACGAACCGTACATCGCGCAACGATTGCGCTCAATCGGCGGGATTGATTTTTCCCACGAGATGCTGGAACTGGCGGCGGCCAAACTGCGCGCCGCCGGACTGGGCGAGTTGATCGGCCAGCGATGCGGCCTGGATCAAGGCTCCGCGTTCAAACTGGCTCCGTTCGCCTCCGCTCCCCTGCCCGTCGTGGTCAGCGTGTGCAATTCCATCGGTGTGATGCAGGGCGAAGTTGGAGCGCAGGCGCTGTTTCAATCCATGGCGCGCACCGTGGCTGAAAGCGGCGGCATCGCCATCATCAGCGCCTACCGCCGCGAAACCGTCGCGGATTTTGCGCTGGGCAATTATGAATCGACGATGGACGTTTGCGGTCAGCCGCGCTGGCTCAAACCGGAAACGCATTCCACGCAGCGCCAGGTTCCGCGGCTGTATAAACGCGCGTACGATAAAAACCCCAGCGTGGTCGTGGATGTGTATGACGAAGCCGGAAACCTGATTCAGGAAAATCACACGCTCATGCGCGACGAACAACTCGCGCGGCAGACCGTGGAGACCGGACAAATCCGCACACACTCCGGCTATGAATCCAACTGGTATTCCTGGGAGCAATTCGAGGAGTGGATCGCGGCATACTGGCCGGCCGGCCAATGTTATCACCTCGCAGGAAAATCACTCGACGCCTTGCGCGGCGCTCCGGCGCAGTTCGCCGTGCTGGACGCGTCCGGGCTGTTGGCTCCGTTACTTCAACGCTGGAATAAGGAGGCTTGATGTGAATTGGGACATGCTGATTTTGTGGGGCATCATCATCGCCTACATGCTCTTCATTTTTATCAAGGGCGTGCGCAAGGTCGCTGTGGTCAAGGATTCCGATGATTTTCTGGTCGCCGGACGCAACACGGGATGGTTCGCGCTCTTTTGCACGATGGGCGCCACGGTGATCGGCGGCGGCGCGTCCATCGGCGCCATCGGCAAGACCTACGATTGGGGCGTGCTGATGCTGCTCGTCTCCACGGGTTGGTATTTCCACTTCATTTTTTCCGGCCTGGTCGTCGCGCCGCAATTCCGCGAAGCGAAACTCTACACCGTGGCGGGATACTTCGGCCATCGCTTCGGCGAAGGTTCGCGCTTCCTGATCATGATTCTCTCGCTGCTTTTCTCCGTCTTCATCGTCGCCGCGCAAATGGCCGCATTCGGCAGCGTGCTTTCCGCCATCATGCCGCAGTTCGCCGAAGCCCGGACCATCCTGGCGCTCGCCATCCTCATCGGCGGCATGATGGTGGTCGTATACAGCACGGCGGGCGGATTGATGGCCGTGATTCATACGGACATGTATCAGTTCATCATCCTGGTCGGCGGCTTCGTGATCACGCTTTGCTTCTGCATCCCGCAGGTGAGTAAATCATATGTTTCCGAGACGCATCGGTTCGCTCCAACGCGCTTCGCCCGCGATGACTTCCAGGATTTCTCCAGCATCAGCAATCGCTTGCTCAATCCGGATACGCCGTTGCTGCGACACATTCGCGATGGCATGCCGGAAGACCAGGTTCAATCCTTGAGAGAATATCGTCAGCATCTGGACACATTGAACGGACGCATCATGACCGTCGAGAAATTAAAGCAAGAGATGCTGAAAGGTGCAGATCTTTCAATCGACAGGCAGACAAAGGGTAAAGCGGATAAGGAAAAAGCAAAAATCACCGAGGCCGTTAAACCTCTTAAGAATTTTCTGTTAGATCAAAAAGAGAAATGCATCGAGGCTCGGAAGATTTCGATTCGCGATGCATTTAACAAGGTTCTTGAAGAGCCGGATTTATATAATGAAGAGCGTTTCGCTGGAGTCGAGATTCGGCGGCATACGGAAGAATTGCAATCGCGCACGCTGAAAGGCAGCAATTTGCTGCGTTACAACCTGGCGCTGATCAAGGACGCCCTGCCCGAGGAATTCAATCTGGAACATGCCGTGCCGGCGTGGTTTTTCAAACCCACCGGAAAACCAAGCCAGGGCTGGATGTTTCTGATCACGACCTTCCTCGCCTTTTTGCTTGGCGAGACATTCGCGCCAGGCTACGCCACGCGTTACTGCGCTGGAAAAAACATCCGTGAAACGCGCATCGGCATCGCCGGAGTCGGCTTTGCGCTGGCTTTTACTTTTCCGGTCGTGCTGTTTTTTATCGCGCTCTATGCCCGTATTCACTTCCCGGACATCGATCCGCAGCAGGCGCTGCCCATGACCGTGAAGCAGCTGAATAATCCCGTGATTGGCGGCCTGATTATCGGCGCGCTGCTGATGGCCGTCATGTCGTCCGCCGATTCCGCGCTCAACTCCTCGACGGCGATTTTCGTCAAAGACCTGTTTGAGCATCAACTCGGTTGGAAGGAAGATCTGGAAGGGCGCACGTTGAAAATCGCGCGTATCTGCACCACGGCGCTGGGCGTGCTGGCGATCATCGTCGCCGTGCTCTGGTCCGACATCATAGGCCTGCTCGTGTTCACATATCACTTGTGGGCGCCTGCCGTGATCTTGCCGATCTGTGTGGGCGCGCTGACCAAGGAGCGCAGCAAGGCGATGAATCACGCTGTTTTCGGCGCGATTCTGACTGCCACTGTGGCGACTGCCATCTATAAATATTCGCCCATGACCAGGGAATGCGCGTCCAAGTTCGACGCCGCCGTGGTGGGGACGCTGGTCTCTGCGGCCGCTTTCGCCGCGCTGAAAATCTATTATCAGATCTTTCCATCTCAGGGCGATACGGCTGGAAATTAATGCGATCCCAAATTGAGCACTGTAAACTGAAAGCCGCCGGGGTTGGATCCCGGCGGCTGTTTTTTTGACTTCAGGTGTTGAGCCCGTAAAAGACTCCACGCGTCATTTATCGACGGAAAGATTCGACAGATCCATCTGATTGAAGGGCTTCTTGGGATCTCCGGGAGCTGATGGATTCGAACGATTACCCGAGGAACGGTTGTCCCGCATATCGTTGCGACGCATCCCGCCGCTTCGGCTGCTGGCCGGCGGTTCCACGCGCAACGGCATTTTGTCGCTCACGAGCTGCGCAATCGCATGCTTGTAAATCAACGACTGCTTGTTGTCGTGGTGCAAAATCACTGTGAAGTTATCAAAGCCCTTCACATGACCGTTAATCGTTGTTCCATCCGCCAAAATCACCACTACTTCGCTGCCATCTTTTCGCACTTGATTCAGAAAACTGTCCTGCAGATTCATCGTCACTTTAGCCATAGCATAAACCCTCTCAATTCTTAATCACGCCTAGCGCGTTCATTGCATAGCGCCCATTGTTTCGTGCGCGACATTTAATGATTTATTGGATCTATGTAAAGATTAAGCAATCTGAGTTCAAGCATGCAAGCTAAAAGGCATAATGGATATCGATTCTCATTGAAATATCAGTCCCAACTCATTATGATTCCATAATCAAATTCTTTCGCAAAAAAACCGTTTGATTACGGCTTTTTTACCTTCGCCGAGGCATATATGGCGGAAAACTGTCCGGGAGATCCCATTGCGAAAAATATGGCGATGGTTGCGCTTGGCCAATCAAGTCTGAGATTGATCGTTGGCCTCCCAATTTCTCACGGCAGGATGCTTCTGCATTGCGCACAGCATGCTGTGCGCAATATCTTCTGCTTTTGCATCACTATTCATCGGAATCCAATGCGCCTCAGGCCGCGCCCGGAACCAGGTCAGCTGCCGTTTGGCGTAGCGCCGCGAATCGCGCTGGATCTGCGTGATCGCCTCATCCAACGACAATTCGCCATCCAGATGCCGCAGGAGCGTTGAATATCCCAGGGCCTTCGCGCCGGGGCAATCCTGGTTGAAGCCGCGCCCGCGCAGAACCTTGATTTCTTCCAGCCAACCGGCGTCCAGCATGCGCGTCACCCGGCGATCGATCCGCGAGTAAAGCTCCTCGCGCGGCCAATCGAGCACAAATAAATAAAACGGCCAGCGCGGCTCGGATGACCGGGATTCGCGTTGCAATTCCGAGATCCTGCGGCCGGTCAAGCGGCATACTTCCAGCGCCCGCACGATGCGGGCTGGATCGTTGTGATGAATTTTGGCCGCCGCCTCCGGATCGAGTTCGTTCAATTCTCCATGCAGCGCAAACGCTCCCTCCGCTTGTACGCGGCGATTCAACTCGGAGCGCAGTTCGGGATCGGACGCCGGGCCTTCGAACAAGCCCTCCAGCAACGCCTTGATATAAAGCCCCGTGCCGCCAGCGATGATGCTGCGCAGCCCCGCCGCCGCATGGCGCTGGAGCTCGGCGTCGGCGAAGGTCATGAACCGGGCGGCGTCGAACTGCTCATCGAACGCAATGAGATCGATCCCGGTATATTCGATTTCGCCGCATTCCTCCAGCGTGGGCGTGGCCGTGCCGATGTCCAGCCCGCGAAAGACCTGCTGGGAGTCCGCCGAGATCACCGCGCCGCCGATCATCCGCGCCAGCGCCACGGCCGCGTCGGTCTTGCCGCTTGCGGTCGGACCGGCGATGATGATAAGCGGCTCGCACGGGCAATCCGTCATGAGCGCTGTTTTCCTTTCCATGCCGTCACTTTATACCATTCCAACCTTTCGCAGTCATAAATGCAACCGGCAAAACAGGCGCAATCGAATCGTCCTTGAAAAATGAAGCGAATTATGAATAAAATTGGCCGACTAACAAATTTTGCGGAAGGAGAAAAGGCCATGCATCCGGGAATCATCGGCGGCGTCATTGGAGGAATCGTTGGCGTTCTTGGAGGAATAATCGGAACTTATTTCGGCATTAAAAACACGAACGGCCCCAATGAACGACAATTCGCGATCAAGGCCGCCATCGTCAGCTGGATAATCCTGGTCATCTTCCTTGCCTTGCTTTTTGCGCTACCTAAACCCTATGGCTGGTTTATGTGGATACCGTATGGCGTCATCCTGCCATTCGGCATTATATATATGAATAAAACTCAACAGAGGATCCGAACGGAAGAAGCGAAAAAAAGCGATTCGGCCGACCAACTTTAGCGGCGCCATGTAAATACGGCTTGTTTGGCTTGACTGCCTGACGTCAAACACACACGCTTCGGATTCAGTCTGATGGTTGAATCCTATTACGAGTGTGCCCCATGTCTATTAATCCCATCAAACCTTTAATCACATGCACGACAGTTATCCTGTGCTCCTGTTCCGCGAGCGGAATCCTGAAGCAAAACGCAAGCGGCATCGCCAGCCCAGACGGCCGGTTGACGGTCGATTTCCTGCTCACCGCCGACGGCGCGCCGCGATACGCGGTCATGTTCGACGGCCGGCCCGTGCTGCAGGAATCGCGGCTTGGCTTGGTGCGCGACGACGCTGATTTTTCCAAAGGACTGCGGCTGGTCGCGCAGAGCGAGGCGCAGCTGGCGCAGGATCATTATGAAATTCTCACAGCCAAACGGCGCGTGAACGACTATCAGGCGAACCGGAAGGAATTCCACCTGGAGACCGCCGACGGGCAAAAGATGAATATCATCTTCCAGGTGGCCGATGACGGCGTGGCGTTCCGTTATTTCTTTCCTGAAACCGATGCGCAAACACGTCGCCTGACTAAGGAAGTCACTTCGTTCCATTTCCTGCCTGAAGCGAAGGCGTGGATGCAGCCGATGTCCGTAGCTAAGACTGGCTGGGCCGAGACGCATCCTTCATACGAAGAATTCTACGAAAAGGAAATTCCCGCCGGAACCCCATCGCCCAGCCCCGCCGGGTGGGTTTATCCCGCGCTCTTTCGCTCCGGCGATGATTGGCTGCTGTTGAGCGAATGCGCGTTGGGGCGGAATTACTGCGCCACACGGCTGCGCGCCGAATCGCCGGACGGGGAATACAGCATCGGCTTTCCCGATCCGCGCGAGCATTTTCAGGATGGCCCGGTCAATCCCGAATCGCCACTGCCGTGGTTTTCGCCGTGGCGCATCATCGTCGCGGGCAACCTGAAGACCATCGCCGAATCCATGCTGGGCGTCGATCTGGCGGACAAGCCGGAGCATCCCGCGACCGATGCAATCGAACCGGGCAAGGCGTCGTGGAGTTGGCCGCTGCTGGGCGATGGCAGCGCTGTGTTTAATGTGCAGAAGGAATTCATCGATTACGCCGCGGAAATGAACTGGCGCCACTGCCTGATCGACGCCCAATGGGATCAGCAGATCGGCTATGATAAAATGAAGGAACTGGCCGATTACGGACGCACGAAGAATGTGAAAATTCATGTATGGTACAACTCGGCGGGCGATTGGAACAAGACCTACCAAACGCCGCGCGGCAAGCTCCTCACGCACGAGAGCCGCGTCAAGGAGTTCGACCGGCTTAAAGAGATCGGCATCGCCGGACTGAAGATCGACTTCTTCGGCGGCGACGGACAATCCGTGATCAATTACTACCAGGACATCCTCGACGACGCCGAACCTTACGGCTTCCTGATCAACTTCCACGGCTCGACGCTCCCGCGCGGCTGGCAGCGCACGTATCCGCACCTGATGACGATGGAGGGGATCAAGGGGCTGGAGTTCATCACCTTCGACCAGGGGAACGCGGATCAGGAGCCGACGCACGCATGCATGCTCCCCTTCACGCGCAACGTTTTCGATCCGATGGATTTCACGCCGATGGTGCTCGATCATCTGCCCAACACCCAACGCCGCACCACCAGCGCGTTTGAATTAGCGCTTTCCGTGCTGTTCACTTCGGGCATTCAGCACTACGCGGAAATCCCACGGGGCATGGCCAAGACGCCGGATTACGTGCGCGAGTTCCTCAAGGGCGTGCCCAGTGTATGGGACGACATCAAGTTCATCGACGGCTACCCCGGAAAGCACGTGGTCATCGCACGTCAAGGCGAAGACCGCTGGTATATCGCCGGAATCAATGGCGAGTCAGCCGAGAAAAAATTAACGCTGGACTTGAGCGATATGCCCATCAGCGGGACTGGCAGCCTGATCACCGACGGCGATGGCGGCAACCTGTCATTCCGTCGAGAAGACGTCCAACTTGCAGCCGAGAAAAAAATCGAAGTTACGCTGAAACCTTGCGGCGGTTTCGTCATGGTCCTCGAATGAACGGACCGGCGCGCTCCTGATTGACGCAATCCATTAAGCGAAGCCGCTATCGTTCCGATAAGCCCTTGGTAGATGGTTTGTTTTGCGCGGGATCAGCGCTGTTCCGCGCATCCATCCTGCTTGGGAGCAATGGTTATGCTGATCTCCTCCGCGGCTATGTCAGGATGCCGGAGAGTCATCGTTTTTTTTATGGCGTTGCTGCTGCTGACGCCCGTGTTCTATGCCGGGGCGCAAGGCCTTGTGATTAATAAACTGATGGCCGCCAACGACAAAACGGCGTTCGATGATGACGGCGATTATTCCGACTGGATCGAGTTGCGCAACACCGGCGCTGCGGCGATCAATCTATACAACTATGCGCTGACGGATTCGCCCGGCGAATCGAGTCCCTGGCGTTTTCCCGCCATCACCCTTCAGCCTGATGAGTATCTGATCGTCTGGGCTTCGGACAAGAATCGAACGCAGACGCTGGGAGCCGAGGTGTTTGGCGGCGGCGCCGACATCTGGAGCGTGCAGGATAGTTTTCATTTCGAATATCAACAGGTGGACGGCGACTTCGACGTCAGCATGCGGCTGCACTCGCTGTCCGACACAGACCAGTGGGCCAAGGCGGGCCTGATGGCGCGCGACAGCCTGACTTCGGACAGCCGGAATGTCTTCGTTCGTGCGACCGCAGACCAGGGGCAAGGCGTGCAATGGCGGACGGATCACGGCGGCCTAACTCAAATCAGTTCGACGGAAATTCCTTATGTCTTTCCCTATGTCTGGCTGCGACTGGTTCGCTCCGGCGATCAAATCACGGCCTATCATGGAACAGGCGCGGCGGACTGGACACAAATTCGTCAGATCACGTTGACTGGCTTGTCCCAACAAATTTATCTCGGCGTAGCGGTTTGCGGACATGATGAAGGTACTATCGCCTATGCGTCATGCTCCAATTACCAGCTCAATTCCGGCAGCTTGGTTTCTCCAGGTTGGACTGGCGTTGATATTGGAACGACTGACATAGGGACCAGTCGAAGCGCTCAAGCCCTGCATGCGGATTTCAAATTGAAAAGCGGCGGCGAAACCGTCGCGCTTTACAACGCGACCGGAACGCTGTTGAATCAAGTCACCTATCCCGCTTTGACGGATGACATTGCCTATGGCCGCATGCCGACAGATGGCTCATGGCGCTTCATGCAACAAGCCACGCCGGGCGAGGCAAACACAACCGCGACCGCCGCAGGCGTCACCGCTACGCCGCAATTTTCCCAGGGCGGCGGCATCTATACCTCGACAACCGTTAAGCTGCTGATGAACTGCGCCACGGCCGGATCGTCGATTTACTACACGCTCGATGGCTGCGAGCCGACCACGGCGGACACACTGTATGCCTCCGCTATTTCGATCACCACGCCGACGGTCGTCCGGGCCAGGGCTTTCGTGCCGGACTACCTGCCCAGCGCAGTGGCGACAGCATCCTACCTGATCGATCAACCCAAGGACTTGCCGTTGATTTCGATTGTCACCGATCCGGACAATCTCTGGGGAACGACGGGCATTTACGACAACGCCGACATGCACGGCGAAGAATGGGAGCGCCCCTGCTCCGTGGAGTATTTCACCACGGATGGACTGCGCACCTTCAGCGCCGATTGCGGTATCCGCATTCATGGCGGCATGTCGCGTTTCCTGTGCCCGAAGAAATCACTCCGGCTGTATTTCCGCTCGGATTACGGTCCGAAAAAACTAAACTACCCGCTGTTCGAGGATTCAAGCGCCACGAAGTACGACAAGATCATTCTGCGAGCCGGCTTCAACGACTGCTGGGCTTATTTTCAGGAAGACCCCATTGACACGCAGCGCATCGACACGAACTACGTGCGGGACCAGGTCGTGCGCGACATCCACCTCGACATGGGCCGTCTGGCATCGCACGGCAATTTCGCCGAGATCTATCTGAACGGACAATACTGGGGCTTGTACAATCCTTCCGAGCGCATCGAGGCCAAGTTCGCCGGCTCATATTACGGCAATGACGATTGGGACATCATCAAACTGGAGGGCGAGGTGACGGACGGCGACAGCGGCGCGTGGATGGATTATCAGAATTACATTGATACGACGGATTTTTCCGACACGACAAATTATAGCGCGCTGGCCAATCGCCTGGACCTTGCCAATTACACGGATTATATGATTCTGAACATCTGGGCGCAAAACTACGACTGGCCGGAGCACAACGGGTATTGGGGCGCCGAACGCAACAAGCCTGCCAGCCAATGGATCAGCATCCTTTGGGATAGCGAGATTTCCTTCGGCACGGGCCACGAATCCGGCGACCAGTTGTTTGATTATAACATGCTGTCCTTGATCGAAGGTTCCGGCAATCCGCTGGCCACGCTGTTCAACAAGCTCGCCCTGAACAGCGCCTACCGGCGCGAATTCATCCAGCGCTTCGACTATCTGGCTAACACCTATCTCTCCGAACAGAACATCCTGGCGCATCTGGAACAGCGCCTGAGCGAAGTGGCGCCGGCCATTCCGCGCGAAGCCGCGCGCTGGGGCTATGCCCGGGACGGCATGCCGGCGCGAGGCTACGCCGACTGGCTTATCGCGGCGCAAAAGTCGCGCGATTTTGTTTCCTCGCGCACGTTGTACGTCCGGCAGCATATGGTGGAGCAGTTCGAAGATCTCGACGGCTGGACGCAGGTCACAATCGGCGCGCCCATAGGCGCGGGCACGGTCAGCATCAATGGCATCACGCCAAGCGCCTATCCCTGGACCGGAACCTTCTTCACCGGTTCGCCCATCGCCTTGCAGGCCACACCCGCTTCAGGCTATCGTTTCTCTCACTGGAGTGACCCAAGCCTGCCGATGAATGCCAGTGTGCAATTGACTCTGAGCGGCGGCGGCGCCTCAACGACACTCATCGACACCGGCTCGCAATGGCTCTATGACGACAGCGGAACCGATCTCGGCGAGGCATGGCGGGAATCGAGTTACGACGACTCGTCCTGGAGCAGCGGAACGGCGCAACTCGGTTATGGCGACGGCGACGAAAACACCACGCTGTCTTTCGGCTCAAATCCCGACGATAAGTATCCCTGCTATTATTTCCGCCGGCATTTCACTGTGGCTGATGCCTTGATTTATGCCGGACTGAAAGTGGAATTGCTGCGCGACGACGGCGCCGTGGTCTACCTCAACGGCAGCGAGCTGCTCCGCGACAACATGTCCACTACGGACACGATCATATATACCACGCTCGCCTCCGAAGGCGTCGGCGACGAGGCGGAAAACCAGTATCACACTTTTACTCTCGCGGCAGACGCCTTAACTACTGGCGAAAACGTCCTGGCAGTGGAAGTCCATCAGATCGCCCCCGAAAGCAGCGACATCAGCTTCGACCTGAAACTCTACGGCGTCACGCAGGATTCCACAGGCTACAGCGTCTACGCCAACTTCATCAGCCTCTCCGATCTCACCGCACGGTCCGCTTATTGGCATTTGTATTAAAAGGATGCCGGCAATTGATGAGGCTACATCCCCATTGCGGCCAGAATCAGTATTGATAGGGATATCGCATGAGCGACGAGGATTCGCCGCTCATGCGAAAACGGTCAGTTTCCGTTGATCTGGTTGATGAGCATCATCACATCGCCGACATCCACGGTTCCGTCGCCGTTGACGTCCATGCTGTCGCTCCCGGTGATGACGACAGCCGCCGCCGATCCGGTTTGGTCGCCGTCCGAGGGGGTGACCGTGACCGTCCATGTTTTTTCCGTCGAAGATGCGTCCGTCTCGGTCAGCACATCGCAAAGCACGCCGTGCACGGCGGTCAGGCCGATGTGCAAGATGTCATCGTCCGCGTCGCTTTGCCAGCGCACGGTATAAGTCACTTCGGCGCCTTCATTGTCGATGCTGGGGACAGTGACGACGACCGCCAGTGTTTTGCCGGCCTGGGGCTGCGTGGGCGGCGCGTTATCACGCGATGCCGTGAGCTCGATGACATAGGGGGAGTTGGCGGAGTTGCCTTCGACGCTTAATACGCCGGTGACAATCGAGCCGGCGGCGATGGCGCTACGATCCACGGTCACGGTATGCGAGCATTCATCGTCGGAGCCAGTCGAGGAGCCGCTATCCGGCGCAACGCTGAAGACGGCGCTTCCCGATGTCACGCTGACCGTATAGTTCAATGTGCTTCCGCCGTCGTTCCAGATCGCGAGCGCCAGTTGATCCAAATCATCGCCGAAATCGAGTGCGCTGGCGTCGGCGCCGATCGAAGGCGCGCCGGAGATCGTGATGACATGAGGGATGGCTTCCGAGCCGCTCGAGGTGTCATTGCCGAGAGTGTCAGCCGTGTCGATGTAGTAATGAATGGCCGCGCCCAGCAGATACGACGCGGGAATATTGTACGAATACAGATCGCCGCTGGGATTATTCATCGCGACAGAGACGTAGGATGCCTCATCGTGCGCCTTGTAATGCAAAGTGACGTGCTGCAAGCCGGAGACATCGCTGACGGTGGCCTGGATCGTCACGCCGGGACCGCCATAGTCGGCTATTGTCACTGGAGTATGCGTCAACGTCGGCGGCGTGCCATCGAGCGCGGCTGCGCTGGCCGTGTCAGACGGATCGGATTCGGTGAAGTCCGTGCGCACAGCGGTCACCTGATAGTATTTCGTCACGCCTTCCGGCGCCGTGTAATCGCTGTAAGCATTGTCCACCACGACCGCTGAATTGAGCTTGGCATAGGTTCCGCCGGCAGTGTCCGCACGATAGATATTGTATCCCGCCAAGTCCGGCTCCTCCACGGGCTGGAACGACAAATCCACTCTCCCAGCTTCACCTGATGCCTGCAAGTTAACACCGGAAAGTCCAACCGTGTCGATTTCAAACTGAAAATGATCGACTGTAGGCGCTTCAAAGTTCAATTCGGCGTCGCGAGCTCCGGCGATTCTGATATTATGAATTCCATCGCCAGTGAATATAGTGATTGGATATTCACCTCGCCAAGTTGTTGAAGTGATCCATTCGCCATCAGTCACGGGATGCTGTGTATATGGCTCCTCCGGACCAAATGTCACTATCGGTTGTATTTGAGTATTCATGGGTTTGTTAAACAGAACATTGAATGTCGCTGTTTCTGCACTAATCACAGATGATGGAAACAGATCAACTCGATATGCATAGGGAGGGGCTATATTAGAGGGTTTATCTAGAATAGGAGTATAATCAAAAATCAACCATAAAAACGTATCGTAATAGTCCAATATTACTTCATCAATAATGGCAGTATCTGTTGTACCCCAATAGTTATTCGAAACATCCACCGATACCCCATTTGTGCCTCCACTACATGTAAGAGCATATCGATTATTGAAGAACGCGTTATCCTTAAAAATGAAACTTCCCGGCGAGCTTTCCTCAATGTAGCAAAGGCTGATGCCAGCTGTTACAAAACCCGCGATGGAAGGTCCAAATCCGTTATTCATCACCAGGTTGCCTTCGATTTTTCGTGTTTGATCCGTTTTTCTCACATCCATTAATCCACTCTGATAATTATCGGTTATTATGCATTGGCGGACGGTTGCATCAGTGCCGATATCCAGACCATGATAGCCAATGCCGTAGCGGTTATTTCTCAAAATACATCTTGTTATTTCTATGGAGCCATAATCATGGCCCTGATACGCGTCATAAGTATATACAGCGTATTCAACAATACAGCAATCGAGAATTAGACTCGCTGGGTGATCAGGACCGATCTGAATGCCATTCCAATAACTAAAAGATGGCGAGTCAGTATTGGCAGTCAACAATATCATGCTTTCTGTTGTGCCCATAGCCTCCATAGTTCCATCTAAACGGATATAAGTATCCTCATTGAACTTAACAGTTGTGCCTGGCTCTATTGTCAGTTTGATATTATTAGGGACATGCACTACGCTCGTGACTATATATAGATTCGATGAAGTCCATGTCGTGTCAGTAGTCAGTTCACCGGATACCTCTGTTCCTCTTTGTATAGTCATTTCGATGGATTGCATGAGAGCGACGCTTGAATTGGATGCCTCGACGCTGAGATTTAAAATAATGACTCGATTGTTCCCCGCTTCAGAGGATATTTGAACTGCGAACGGATCGTCGCTATTGTCATCAGAGGCGCTTGGACCGATATTGCCATAACTCGATTGAGCATCGGTTATTATCGCCATTGAATCCGAGGTGCTTAGAGTGGCAGTGACACCTTCGGCGTTCCCGTATTGATTGCGTAGTGTGACTATAAGATCAAAGGATTCCCCTGAATCTGCAAGGCCGTTTCCATCTCCCGCAACCGAGTCGTCAATCAGCGTGGATTCGATGGTCAACATGGGCGCCGGAGTATTAGTCAAGACTTGCACGGCGTCGATGCGTCGTTCTTGAACCAAAGTGGGTCGAGCATAGCCTAATACAACAGGATACACGATTTTTTCTACTATCTGATCACTGCAATTGATGATTTGACCTTGATACAAATCCGGCCCCCAGAAACCGCCGGTTTTTTCAGAAACGAGTAGACCGGCGACGCCGGCGACGATGGGGGTGGCCATGGAGGTGCCGCTCCAGGCGGCATATTGATCGCCGGGTAGAGTGGAGCGGATATTGACTCCGGGAGCGCAGATGTCGGTGTTGAGGGTGTTGGTGAATTCAGCAATCACTTCTTCGTATACGCCATGTTCGTCGTCCCAATCAACATCACTGGCGCCAACGCCGATCACGAAGGAGTAATGCGCGGGATAGCGATAGCCCTCCGATTCACCGCCGTTGCCTGCGGCGGCAACCAACACAGCCTGAGAATATGCCAATGCCAGCGCATCCTCTACGAGTGAAGATTCCGGACCGCTGAAGGACATGCTGATGACCTGCGCGCCGTTGCGCCAGGCGTATTCCACGGCCAAGGCGATGTCTTCATTGGACGCCGTTCCGTTCGATTGGAACGCCTTCAACGGCATGATGCGGGCATTGGGGCAGACTCCGGCGATGCCGGCGCCATTGTCTGTTTCCGCCGCCGCGATGCCGGCGCAATGCGTGCCATGGCCATTATCATCGGTCGGATTGTTGTTCTCATCGATCCAGTTCCAGCCGTAATAATCATCAACATAGCCATTCTCATCGTCGTCGCCCGACAGGTCATTGGTGTATCCGGAATCACCCGGCTGGCGGCCCTGCGAGTCCTCATCGATCAGTCCGTCGCCGTCGTCGTCGAAGCCCGACACGCCGGGCCGGCCATCGCCATTCGCGTCGCCTGGCTGTTCGGCGGAGTTGATCCAGATTTGATTCGCCAGGTCTTCGTGCGCCATGTCCACCCCGGTGTCGATGATCGCGATCACCGGATTCGCGCTGCCTTGATTGATGTCCCACGCCTCGGGCGCGTCGATATCGGCGTCCTCCAATTTATATTGTCCGGTGTTATGCAGGTGCCATTGCTGCGAGAAGAGCGGATCGTTCGGCGTAAAACAAAGCCGGTAGACATAAAGCGGTTCGGCGTACTCCACATCCGATGATTGCATGAAAATATCGGCGGCCGCCAACTCGTCCACGTCCGGCTTTAATGCAACACGATAGACAAAGGAAAGCCGGTCCAAAGCCTGCTGCGACGCATTCAAGCGCCGGGTGGATTGATCGCCGAAATGAAAGAGCCGCTCGCCATCCCTGGCGGCCACTTCGCGCATCACTGGCTGCAGCGACGGCGCCGCGCTGATCATGCTTTTGGGATCGCCTTGCGAACGGGCGGTGATGGCGCTGGATTTCAGTTTAACGATGACCGCGCCGGAGAAATACTCGCGTCCCTTTGCGTCGCGTTTGATCTCAGCGGATGCATTGATACAAAGCGCAAAGCTCAGAATCAGACCACAGAGAATATGAATCGGATTATAGCTGCTGAATAGTTTCATTTTCCCCCACCTCTCATACATCTGGCAAACCGCCAATCAAACCAACTTTATTTTATTTATAAAATAGATTGTTAACATCTAACCGGATAACAGTCAAGGTCTTTACCAGCCCGTTGAAAAATGGGCCTTTTTTTGTTCCAGCCGCGTTATGCGGCTTTCCAGCGCGATGGTGATGGCAGGGTCATGCTCGCGCGGCGTTTTTCGATGGGACGACGGAAAAATTTGCG
>JAFGJS010000116.1 GCA_016928995.1 Candidatus Sumerlaeota bacterium
AACGCACACCTACACGCGCCCCGAGGAAGTGGAAGACTTCGTCAGCCGCACCGGCGTGGACAGCCTGGCCATCGCCATCGGCACGTCGCACGGCGCGTTCAAATTCAAACCCGGCCAGGATGTGCAGATCCGCCTCGACATCCTGCATGAAATCGAAAAGCGCATTCCGGGATTCCCCATCGTGCTCCACGGCTCGTCATCGGTGCCGCAGGATCTGGTGAAGATCATCAACAGCCACGGCGGCAAGCTGAAAGACGCGATCGGCATTCCGGAAGAGCAACTGCGCAAGGCCGCCGAATCGGCCGTGTGCAAGATCAACATCGACTCCGATGGACGTCTGGCCATGACGGCGGCGATCCGTAAGGTTTTCGTGGAGAAGCCGGAAGAATTCGATCCGCGCAAGTACCTGGGCCCGGCCCGCGATGCGTTGAAGGAGCTCTACAAGCACAAAATCATGAACGTGCTCGGCTCCAACGGCAAGGCGTAAAATTCCGCACACATCATTGAAACGATATGCCATGCAGGATGGGTTTTGGCCCATCCTGCATTTTGCATCATGGCCATAATCCTTGACTGGAAAAGCATATTGAGACAAAATATCAAAAGCATCAATGTCCACGCTGGATACGTTTCTTTGGACTGCGCAGGCCATGCCTGCGCCTTAAATATCTGCAATCCGGCAAAGTTCTGCCGTGATGCAAGGCGGCGGCATGGCCGCCGCACTCCAAGGATTCAAGGAACCGCCGTCGCCATTTTACCGATGCGAAAAGATCTTGATTGGATCAAAGATCAGCTGATGCAAAGATAAGGGTACCTCTATAAATTGCGATTCTCGCACAGAGCACACAGAGTTCACAGAGATTAAAGGAATATATTACATCGTTTATAATATCAGTTCTTTGTGCCTTCATGTCTTTGTGGTGAATTTTAGAGATTGCCATAACAACGTTAAGCTCTCAGTCAACTTGCATCAACGAATGAAACGGAACGCCTTCCGGCAGTTTCTTGCGGCCGTTGAGGAATGACAATTCGATGATGGTCACGATCTCGATCAGATCGCCCTGAAGTTTGTCGATCAGCTTCGCCGCGGCTTGCAGCGTGCCGCCGGTGGCCAGCAGGTCGTCGATCAGCAGCGTCTTTTCCCCCGGCGCGATCGCGTCGGTGTGCAGCTCCAAAGTATCTGTCCCATACTCCAGTTCGAAACTCTCCGCGATGGTCTCGGCGGGCAGCTTGCCCGGCTTGCGCGCTGGTACGAATCCCGCGCCGAGCTTGCACGCCAGCGGTGCGCCGAAGATGAAGCCGCGCGATTCTACGCCGACGATCTTCCGCACCCCTTTACCCGCATAGCGCTCCGCCAGATGCTCGATCACGGCGTTGAAGGCCTGCGCGTCCACCAGCAGCGGCGTGATGTCCTTAAAGATGATGCCTGGTTTGGGAAAGTCCTGAATGTCGCGAATATGCGGAGTGATGTCCATGGATCGCTTCCTTTGATTAAATGATGGGATCATGTTGAGCGCCGCGCAGAAAAAATCAACCGGAAATGCTGATATTGGACTGATGTTAAATTTGACAAGATGAACAGGATTTACTGGATCATAATGCCGATTTTTCTCATCAGGATGATTTTTTTAAATTGCAGATTGATAGATGGCGCTCGTCATCCAAGCCATAAGAAACTGGATTTCATCCAATCTCGTCAATCCTGTTTATCCTGTCAAAAAAAACACATGCGTATACTTATGTCGCGAAGAGCCGGCATTCCTATAGCTGAACGCCGGAAAGTTTATGATCCCAGCAGATTATCCAGGTTCCATTCCTTGATCTTGCGCTGCAAGGTGCGGCGGCCGATGCCGAGGGCGTCGGCGGTGTGCGTCACGTTGCCGTTGTGCTGGATCAGGCTGCGGCGGATATACTCCCGCTCCACGTGCTCCAGCGACTGGCCCAACGGCGCCTCGAAGGAATCCTGATCGCCGCCGCCGACCGGATCGGCGAACGGCAGGTCGTTCTCATCCACCGGCGAACCGTCGTTGAAAATCACCAGGTTCTCCGCCAGGTTGCGTAGCTCGCGCACGTTCCCCGGCCAGCCCCAGGCCATCAACCGCGCCATCGCGGGCTTCGCCACCTGCGGCGCCGCCTTGCCGTGCTCTTCGGCGAAGTGCTTCATGAAATGGCTGACCAGCAGGGGGATGTCGCTCACGCGCTCGCGCAGCGATGGAATGCGCAGATGCACCACGTTGAGCCGGTAGAACAAATCCTCGCGGAAATCGCCGTTGCGCACGCGTTCCTCCAGGCTGCGGTTCGTCGCGGCGATCAGCCGCACGTCCACCTTGAGCGGCGCGGAGCCGCCCACGCGCTCGAACTCACGCGTCTCAAGCACGCGCAACAGCGCCACCTGCGTGGATAGCGGCACCTCGCTGACTTCGTCGAGAAACAGCGATCCGCCATCGGCGCGCTCGAAGCGTCCGGCGCGGCGCGCATCGGCGCCGGTGAACGCGCCTTTCTCATGGCCGAAGAGCTCGCTCTCCAGCAGCGTATCGCTCAGCGCGGCGCAGTGCACGGCGACGAACGGCTTGTTCGCGCGCGGGCTGTTTTGATGGATCGCCCGCGCCACAAGCTCCTTGCCTGTGCCCGATTCGCCGTCGATCAGCACGGTCGCCCGGCTGCCGGCCACGGCGCGGATTTTCTCGAACATCCGCCGCATCGACTCGTGCTCGCCGATAATCTCGTCGAAGCCGTAGCGCTGCGAAACCTGCTCGCGCAGATAGACGTTTTCCGCCTCAAGCTCGCGCACCTGCATCGCCTTCTGCACCTGCGCGCGCAGCTCCGCCACGTTGATCGGCTTCTGCAGATAATCCATCGCGCCGAGTTTCAGCGCCTCCACGGCCGTCTCCACGCTGGCGTATGCCGTGATGATCAGCACCTTCGGCGCGGGATTCAGCTCCAGCGCCGCCTTCAACACGCCAAGACCGTCCACGTCCGGCATGTTCAGGTCGGTCACCACGACATCCACGTCGCCTTCGTTCAACAGCGCTAACGCCTTGGCGCCGCCCAGCGCTGTCTTCACCTCATAATCCGCGCGTGCAAAGCACAGCTCCATGCTGCGCAGATTGTCCTTGTTGTCATCGACCAACAGCAATGTCTTCCGGCTCATGATGTCCTTCTTGGTTTAAAAAAATACGAACCGCGCGCCGCGCTTAGGATTGAACGGGTAGGGGCGATTGAGGACAACCGCCCCTACCCAAAAATATTATTCCAACCGCAATATCACTTATTCACTGATGTTACGCAAGGTGTGTTTCCTTGGACTGCGCAGGCCATGCCTGCGCCTTGGATCAACGGATGATTGCTCCCAATCCGGTGGAATTTCGCCACAACGCAAGGCGGCGGCATGGCCGCCGCACTCCAAGGAGCTCCACGTGCGTAACATCAATTATTCAATCACGTACGCCCAATCCCTCAAGCGTTTAATATAGCCACCGTAGCCAACTTCAGAATAGTTCTGCAATGGGAAATACGTAATGGCAAGCAATCAAATCAAACGCTGAGCTGATTGAGTTCCTGCAGCAGGCTGTCGCCGTCGTTATCGTCGTAGATTAGAATCTTATAGCGATAGCCCTGCTCGGTGAGGAAGCGCTGGCGGTTTTCGGCGAACTCCTGATCCTTGGTCTCCTTGGTCACCAGCGAGTAGAAATGTGCGATGCGGCCTTCATCCTTCGGCCGCAGAATCCGGCCGAGACGCTGCGCCTCCTCCTGACGCGAGCCGAAGGTGCCGCTGATCTGGATCGCCACATTGGCGTCGGGCAGGTCGATGGCGAAATTCGCCACCTTGCTCACGATCAGCACCTTGATCTCGCCGGATTTGAACTGGCTGTAAATCGCCTCGCGCTCCTTGTTCGGCGTCTTGCCCGTGATGATCGGCGCGCCGAAACGCGCGGCCATATCGTCGAGCTGCCCGAGGTACTGGCCGATGATCAGGATATTGTCTTCCTTGTGCCGTTCGATCAGTTTTTCCACCACGTCGAACTTGATCGGATTTTCCGAGGAGATGCGGAATTTCCATTTCTGGTCCGCCACGGCGTATTCCAACCGCCGTTCCTCCGGCAGGGGGATGCGGATCTCATGGCACTCGGCCGTGGCGATCCACCCCTGTTTCTCCAGCTGCTTCCACGGCACGTCGTATTTCTTCGGGCCGATCAGGCTGAAGACGTCGTCCTCCTTGCCGTCCTCGCGCACCAGCGTGGCTGTCAGCCCCAGGCGCCGCTTGCCCTGAATCTCCGCTACGGCGCGAAACACCGGCGCCGGCAACAGATGCACCTCGTCATAGACGATCAGCCCCCAGCGGCCGTCATTAAACAGCTCCAGGTGCTCAAAGTCTTCATTGCGGTTCTTGCGATACGTCAGAATCTGGTACGTGGTGATCACCACCGGCCGGTCCACCTGCTTGATCTCGCCGGAATACTCGCCCACATCCTCCTCGTTCAGGCTCGTGCGATTGATCAGCTCCTCCCGCCATTGCCGCAACGCGGTGATGTTCGTCGTCAGCACCAGCGAGCACTGCTTGACCTTGGAGATCACGCCGATGCCGATGACCGTCTTGCCCGCGCCGCAAGGCAGCACCAGCACGCCGCTGCCGCCCCGGCTCGTTCCGCCCGCGTAAAACGTCTCCACCGCCTCGCGCTGATACTGCCGCAGATGCCATTCCCGGCCGGTCCGCTTGTGCAGTTCGTTCATGTGGACGTCCAGCGGCAAACCGTCTACATAGCCAGCCAGATCCTCGACCGGAAAGCCGATCTTGATCAGCGCCTGCTTGACCCGTCCCCGCATGCCCTTCTTCACCAGCAGCCGGTTCGGGCTCAATGGACCCTCTAAAAACGGATCAATGGTTTTATGGTGCTGAATCTCGCGGATCAACAGGGCGTCCTCGGATTCCAGCACCAGCGCCCGTTCGCCCTCTTTGATCAGCTTCAGCCGGCCATACCGCGCCACATAATCCTTGATGTCCTGCGTGATGTTCTGAGGGATGTCGTACTTGGTGAACGCGTGCAGCGCACCGAGGATGTCATCCGCGGTGAGTCCCGCCGACGCCGCGTTCCACAGCGAAAGCGGAGTGATCTGGTAGGTGTGGATATGCTCCGGGCTTTTCACCAGTTCGGCGAATTGCGCCAGAGCGTCGCGCGCCGCTTCGAACAATTGGTTGTTCGTTTCGAGCAGAATGCTGCGATCCGACTGTACCATAATCGGATTTTGCGGATTATAAACCATCAGCGCCTAACCCAATTGAGTCCCTAATCTCATTAAAATCAACCTTTGATGCGATCTCATCGAATTCATGGGCAAAGGTGAAAATTATCCGATCCACACGGCGGAAATTTATATATAATTAATAAAATTAATCTTAAATGGATCAACGGAGGGCTGGTTACACCCAGAATAACTTAACTGCTCAATAGCTTCGATACATCTTCATGCGCTAGAGCAAAGCACTTTACTCGCTGGAATCACATATATGCAAATGAAAAATGAAAAAAAGTAATACTATCATTCTCGCATGGCTAGAAATAAAGACTTCGCGTTTATTCGATATTTCAGCAGCTCCGTAGCGATGATGCAAAGCCAAGCCAAAAAGATCCTATTTTTTCTCCACCACCCATCCTTACGCCTTAGCCCCGCTCGTAAAATGTTTATTTTACATATCTTACGAATGTGTCGAGGCTTGAACTGCGTCGATCGTACCGCTGCCTTGGCGAAGATGTGCAAATAAGCAATCGCCCTGCTCCGGTACCGGAGCAGGGCGGTTTGGCTCACCTCAATCCTGAAAAACAGTCGAAGGGGAATCAGAAAATCAGATGTCATCCGGCGAACCAGTATCTGGTCCAAAAAATCCGGCGAAGACGTCATCATCAACCGGCTCGTCCACGTAACCAAGACCATCGGCATCAGGCGTAGGCGGCGGAGGCGTCTGATTATCCTGGATTAACGGGCACTGACCGCCGTATCCCTGTCCCATCGGGCCGCCCACTCCGCGTGGTCCATTCATCGCGGGACCGCCTTGACGGCCGCGAAGACCTTGCGGGCCGATGGGTCCATTATTCTGGAACCCGCGCTGAAAACCCTGCTGCATTCCCTGCCGTTGTCCTTGCATCCCTGCCATTCCGGCGCCGCGCATGCCGCGCTGAGCCTGTGCATTGTTCGCGCCGTAAACGATGCGCTGCACTAATTTCGCGCCACGCTCGAATTCCTCGGCGGACAACGAGCCGTCCTGATCGGCATCCAACAGATCAAACACAGCTTTGACGTCCACCCGATTCTGTCCGGTTCCGCGTCCAGCCTGCGGACCTTGCTGACCCTGACCGCGCCCGGGAAGGCGTTGGGCGTTCATACCCGGTCGTGCTGCCCAATTCTGCCCAACGTTTCCTCCCGCTTGCGCGCGTTGTCCGCGTTGCTGAAGTCGTTCAAGCCGAGAAGTTTTCAGCTCATCCGCGGTCAACGAACCGTCATGATCGGCGTCGACGCGTTCAAAAGCCGCGTCTGGGCCGGGGAATTCTGCTTTGGAAATCACGCCGTCCTGATCGGCATCCAAGCGTGTAATAATCCGGGGCGTGTTGTCGCAATTTAATGCGCTCGTGGTGGTCGTGTCGCTTTCACCCTGGGCGACGGCGCAGCTGCTGCTGAGCATTCCGAGTATCAGGGCCAAAGCCGCCAGCCGGTATGTGTGTTGAATCAACATGATTCTATCCTGCCTTTCTATTATATTTCCGGCGTCCCTGCCGGAAGCGTTGTTCGCTTGCCAGGATACGATGCAAGTAGAAGGCCAAACTTCGCCAATCTGGATTGAATAGGCCTTGAAGCCTTGGAACCATTAAAGATAAATTCAGACAGAATTTTATGGTATTGAACTGATAAGCGGGAGAGTGTACGAAATTGAACGGATCAGGGCTGCGTGGTGTTCGTATTCCGGCGATTTTTGCGGATATTGAATCAATTCGAAACCGGAGATGGAGAGCGTTGTCCAAATACCAATGAGAATCAATCCACTTGGCTGCTGGGGGGGAGATCATGGACTCAGTAACGCATGTGTTGAGCGCGGCGATCTGGAGCGAACCGGTGGCGCTCCCGGATTTAAATCCGGATGCGGTGTATGACCGGTGGCGGGAGCGGGCGGCTATCGCGCTGGGGGCGCTGGCGCCGGATATCGACGGCATGCTCGGATGGATTCATCCGGAGCTCTTCGCGCTATCATCGAGTCGTGACGCATTCCATCCTGGGGCTGATCCTGATCGCGCTGGCCTGCGCCGGGCTGGCGCGCGTCTGGCCGGAACAGCTGCTCTTGCCGTTCATGCGCACGAAACAGCCGCCGGAAGCAAAACTCATCCGGCCGGCTTTTAAACGGCTGCTGGCCTTCGCGGCGCTGGCGGTTGGAATGCATTTCATCGGCGACTGGATCACGGATTGGGGCGTCTGGCCGTTCTGGCCGTGGTCGATGCAGGATTGCAAACTCGCGCGCGTCAACTCGCTCGAACCGGCGTTGCTGGGAATCACAGTGTCAGCCTGGGCCGTGCAACATTGGCTGATCGTGCACGGCCGCCGCAAAGCGGCCTGGCTCACGGCTGTCGTTTGGCTGATGATATCCGCGCTCTACGTCGCGGTGCGCATTCAGCTCTTTGGACGGCCGTTTATTTAGTCGGCGACCGTGGAGCAGGATCACCCTAACGCATCATAAGCTTTGTTTACCAGGGCTTCGGTTTCCTCCCAGCCGATGCAGGCATCGGTGATGGACACGCCGGATTGCAGGCTGGCCGGATCATCGCCCAGCTTCTGGTTGCCGGGATGGATGTTGCTTTCGAGCATCATGCCGTTAATGCCTGTAGCGCCGTTCAAGCGCTGTTGCAGGGCGTCTTCGAACGGGAGATGCTGCCGCCGGTAATCCTTCAGCGCGTTGGCATGACTGCAATCTATCAGCACGCCGGAAGGCGCTCCAGCCTTTTGCAAGCCCTCCAAAGCCTTGGCGACATACTCGCTTTCATAATTCGGACCGTCGTTGCCGCCGCGCAGGATCAGCTGCGCCCACGGATTGCCCTTGGTTTTCACGATGCAGGTGAGTCCGGATTCATTGATGCCGAGAAAACTGTGCGGATGACGCGCCGCCTGCATGGCGTCGAGCGCGGTCTGCAGGCTGCCGTCCGTGCTGTTCTTATAGCCCACGGGCATGGAAAGGCCGCTGGCCATCTGCCGGTGCGTCTGCGATTCGCTGGTGCGCGCGCCGATAGAGGCCCAGGCGATCAGGTCGGCGGTGTATTGCGGCGAGATCGGATCCAGCATCTCCGTGCCGCAGGGCAGCCCCAGGGCGTTGATGTCGAGCAGCAGCTGCCGGGCGAGTTTCAAACCGGAGCCGATGTCGAACGTCCCGTTCAGCCAGGGATCATTGATCAAACCCTTCCAGCCGACGGTCGTGCGCGGCTTTTCGAAATAGACCCGCATCACAATCAGGATGCGCTCGCGCACCTTGTCCGCCAGTTCGCGCAGCCGTCCGGCGTAGTCCATTGCCTGCTTCGAGTCATGAATCGAACATGGCCCGGCGATGATCATCAGCCGGTCGTCCTCGCCGTTGATGATGCGGATGATGTCCCGGCGACCCTGCACGATGACGCGGTTGGCCGCCTCGTTCATGGGAAACCGGTGCTTGATTTCCCGCGGCGGAATCAGCGGCTCCAAGCGCTGGATGTTTATGTTTTGAGTCTGTTCCATGGCGGAACGCACTTGAGGATTCATCTTTTCAGGGCCTCCCTCGCCCTTCTGTCGCAACGAATTAAACAATCATTTTGATCCTGAAAAACAAATTGTCAATCGCCGCTTTCTGAAAATTATGCTGGCGTTCAACGGGATCATTGGCTAGTTTTTGCATACGGCAGCATGGAATGTCAGAACAATCGAGCGGCGCAATCCGATATGAGCAAATTCAAGCTGGGACATCCCCATCCGATCAGCCCGGAGCAGGTGGAATACCGGCTCTGGCTGGCCTCAATGGAAAAACGGGCGATTCTGCCGATCAAATGGATCATCCTGGCCGGCAGCCTGGTGATCTGGCTGCTGAACACGAACCTCAACGCATTGCTGCCGTGGTATGTGTTCGGCCTGTTCTTCACCTATATGATGTGGAACCTGGGTTTCAGCTACATCTTTTTAATGGGCAAACCCACCCCGCCACAGATCCGTCCGCTGTGCCTGGCGTCCTTCCTGATCGACCTTGTGTTCGTTACGCTGCTGATCTATATGGATTCGGTCCGCATCTACGTCTCGCTGCCGCAGGACGCGGACCTGTCGCGCAGCAGCGATTTCTTCGTGCTCTATTTCGTGATGATCTTTCGCGGATTCGCCCTGTTTCAAAGCCGCCGCGACGGCTTCATCCTGAGCCTTGCGATCATCTGCCTCTTTGGCTTTTCCGCATGGCTGACCAAACGAAACTTCGAGTTTCTCTCCACGACCAGCTTCACGCTTCAGATTTTCATGGTCTGGCTGATGATCCTCATCGCATGGTTCATCGTGGACGTGATCCGTGGACAACAGACGGACCTGCGCCGGGCGCAGGAAAATCTGGTGCGCACGGAAAGCCTGGCGATGGTGGGCGAAATGGCCTCCGGCGTGGCGCACGAGGTGAACAACCCGATCGGCATCATCTCGGCATATGCGGAGAACCTGCTGCACGAAAGCAAGGAAGACGATCCGCGGCGTCAGGATTTGCAGATCATGGCCCAGGAATCGCAGCGCTGCAAGTCGATCATCAGCGAACTGCTGAGTTTTGCGCGGCCCTCGCGTCAGCAAAGCGAACTGGTGGACCTGCGCGAGTTGAACGATGAAGTCTGCCGTTTCGTGTTTCACGACCAGAACGCCGGGATCGACCTGCGCAAGGAGTATCGCACCGTTGCATTGGTGGACGTCAACCCGATGCAGATGAAACAAGCGCTGGTGAACATCTATCTTAATGCGCGCCAGGCGATCGGCGACGCGGGCGTAATCGACGTTCACATCGAGCCGAATCCGGGGCGCGCGGGCTATGTGCGCATTCGCATCAGCGACGATGGGCCTGGAATCCGCAAGGAGGATGAGCCCCATGTGTTCGAGCCGTTCTTTACACGCAAGGAGCAGGGCACGGGACTCGGCCTCAGCATCACGAAACGCATCGTGGACATCCACGGCGGCCTGATCAATGTCGGCGCGAAATCTTCCGGCCACGGCGCGCTGGTCGAAATCTCGCTGCCGGCCGCAAGTTGACCGCAACGGACGCTCCATCCGTGAGCGTAGATCCGGACGGCGTGTTCGAAGAATGTTGACGCCGCGGAATCGTAACCGTAAAATCATAGCCGATTACTCGGATCAACAGAACGCCGCCGCTAAACGCCGGACAGGAGGAAATCATGGCCGAAACGCCTTCGCAAATGATGCGCCTTGACACCGAAGCGCCGGACTTTGCCTTGCGCAACGTCGTGGACGACCGCGAAATCAAGCGCGATGATTTTCGCGGACAGCGAGGGCTGCTCGTCGCGTTCATCTGCAATCATTGTCCGTTCGTCAAGATCATGAAGGATCAGTTGTCGCAGCTGGGGCGGGATTTGCGCGAAAAGGACATCGGCATGGTCGCAATCTGCTCCAACGACGCCGGGAACTATCCCGACGACCATCCGGACAAAATGAAGGCAGACGCGGCGCGTTACGGCTATCCTTTCCCCTATCTGCACGATGAAAATCAGGATGTGGCGAAGGCTTATCGAGCGGCCTGCACCCCGGATTTCTTTTTGTTCGACGCAAACTTTAAACTGATCTATCGCGGTCAGTTTGACGACGCGCGCCCCGGAAACGGCCTGCCGGTGAGCGGCTCCGACATCCGCATGGCCGTCAACGCCCTGCTGGGCGGCAAACCGCCGATTGATACCCAGAAACCCAGCATCGGCTGCAACATCAAATGGAAACCTGGCAACGAACCGGATTACTACAAGCATTAACGCCAAAGCACCGACAGCAAAAAACATCCTGTCTTATAACCCCTCATTGCTCTGTTGAAAACTTTTGGAAATTACACTCGTACTCGTTCTCGTACTCGTTCTCGTTCTCGAAAATCAGTTTCAAACGAGCGCGGTGGCGATCAAATCGAGTACGAGCACCGCTTCGCTGAGTACGAGTACGATAAAGCTTTTCAATAAGGCAACCCCTCATCAAAACCTTGCTTCATCATAAGTCGGGTCGAGCGTCTCTATTTCGTCATTTGCATCCGGCGATCGAATCTCGCCAATCCTTGCCGCAACGCCAATTGGGCCGCTCCCTCACGGTCGCGATACGGACTGAAAACCACGATCATAATACGAAACAGTCAAAACGAAGCGCGATTGGCATGAACAATGCGTCTTCAAACACTATATATATTATATTGTTTGAGCCGGTATTTCATTTTCCGGCGCTGGGCGCTAGCGCCATTAGGCATCTATCATCAACAATTCCAATTATCTGATGATTTTTTGCGACGCTTTGTCAGCAAGATTGAATCATATCATCCCATCACTTAAAGGAGTGAAACTTATGCGACATTATGCCGATTATGTTGTTAATCGTATGAAAATCATCATCTCGATTTTGATCTTTTTTGGGAGCGTTCAAGCGGGGTTTGCCGCGGATGGAGCCCCGGCAATCGACTCGGGAAACACGGCATGGATGCTGGTCTCCAGCGCGCTGGTGTTGCTGATGATGCCGGGTCTGGCGATGTTTTACGGCGGCTTGGTGCACAGCCGGAATGTGCTCGGAACCATGATGCATAGTTATGGCGCGATGGCCGTGATCGGCGTGCTATGGGTGGTGTGCGGCTATGCGATGGCGTTCGGCGGCAACGTATTGGGCGGCTGGTTTGGCTGGCAGTCGGATCTCTTTTTGCTCCGTGGATTAGATGACATGGTGGATGGCGGTCTGCCGATGTACGCATTCGCGATGTTCCAGGGCATGTTTGCCATCATCACACCGGCGATTCTGGCCGGCTCCTTTGCGGAACGGATCAAGTTCCCCGGATTCTGCCTGTTTATCGCGCTGTGGTGCCTGCTGGTCTATTGCCCGCTGTGCCATTGGGTCTGGGCCACGGACGGCTTTTTGTTCAAAGACGGCGCGATTGACTTTGCCGGAGGCACGGTGGTGCATATCTCCTCGGGCATCAGCGGCCTGGTGATGGCGCTGCTGCTGGGCGCGCGGCACGGCCATCCGAATATCAAACTCAGCCCGAACAGCATGGTGCTGACGATGATCGGCGCGGGACTGCTGTGGGTCGGCTGGTTTGGCTTCAACGCCGGGAGCGCGGTGGCGGCGAATCTGAACGCAGCCCAAGCCTTGGCTTCGACGCACACAGCGGCGGCGGCCGGCGCCCTGACGTGGGTCTTGATCGAATTTTTCCGCTATGGCAAAGCAACTGGCCTGGGTCTTGCTTCAGGTATCTTGACCGGGCTGGTGGTGATCACCCCGGCGGCTGGAACCGTGCCCCCTGGCGGAGCGATGGTGCTGGCCGCGCTGGCCTGTATTGTCTGCACCGTCGGCCTGCAGCTGAAAAACAAGCTGAGGTATGACGACACGCTGGATGCTTTTGGCATTCATGGTCTGGCGGGCATCACGGGCGCGATTTGCCTGACGTTTTTCCTGCGCGGCGGCGTGCTGGAAGGCAACGATCACACGTTGATGCAGCAGTTGCTTGTTCAGATCAAGTCCGCGGGGATCACGATAGTATACGCTGGCGGCCTGACGCTGGTGATTGGAATCTTGGTGGAAAAGACCATCGGCTTGCGGATGTCCGCGGAAGATGAAACTCGCGGCATGGATCAAACGCAGCACGGCGAGCATGGTTATGAAATTGTTTCGATGGAGTACTGAGCAAGATCCGGCAGGAAAAGGGATCTGGTGGAAGCGAAAACACATTACGCAAGAAGGAAGCGCGCACTATGAAACTGATTATTGCGATCATCAAGCCCTTTAAGCTGCAGGAAGTCAAAGACGCCCTGGCGGAATCGGGATTGGCCCGCATGACGCTGACCGAAGTCAAGGGCTTCGGACGCCAAAAAGGCCATACGGAAGTCTATCGCGGCAGCGAGTACGTCGTGGAATTTCAGCCCAAGATGGAAGTCAAGATCGCCGTGGAAGACGATCAGGCGGCTCCGGCGATTGAGGCGATCAAAAAGGCCGCCGAAACCGGAAGCATCGGCGACGGCAAGATTTTCGTCATCAATCTGGAAGAAGCCGTTCGCATCCGCACCGGAGAGACCGGCGTCGAGGCGCTGTAAGTTCGCTAAAAGCGCTGGCAGTGGGTCATTTCGTGAAAGTCCAGCTTGAATTGCCGTTCAGCCGTATGACGCGCGGCGTTGATCTTTGCGCCGGGCAATTCGAAGGATTGAATCGAAACCTCCCACGGGCGCTCCATCGCGCAATGCAGATTGGACGCGAAGGATTCCCAGGTTCCAACCCCCATATCAGCGGCGACAGGGCATTCCGGAAATGGTTTCCTGTCGCCGTTGATCATTAATTGAAAGCGCACCTGATCCAGCCAGTCCGGCTCCAACGCGGACAACTGCGTTTCCGCCATTCCGCTGGTGATCAATCCGGTTCGCAGCCCTCTTTGCTTCAGCGCCTGCGCCAGTTCCGCCACGAGACCGGGGCGATGCAATGGATCGGCGTATCCCCCCAGCCAGACCTCCTCCAGCCCGGGACCGGCGCCGTCGATCGCCGCCAGCAGCGCGTCAAGCGCCGGTTCCGTCAGCGCGCGGCGAGACTGGGGAATCACGGCGTGATAATATACGGCGCAGAGCCAGGCGCGCGAACCGTCGCGGATCAGCAACGGCGACTGAGACGGCAAATTGAGCGCATAGATTTCGATGGTGTTGCGGCGAGCGGCTTCGATGACTTCAACGAGCGGAATTTTCCGAAGCTCCGCGATGCGGCGCGCCACGAAATAAGTCAGGGCCGGCTCGTTTGTCTTGCCACGCTTGGGATTTGGCGCGAGGTACGGCGCGTCGGTTTCGATCAGCAGATCCTCGAGCCGCATCGCGGCGGCGATTTCCTGAATGTCTTCCGCCTTGTCGAACGTCACCACGCCGGTGAAACCGACTTTAAATCCGCGCTTCACGCACTCGCGCGCCTCGTCCAGCGTTCCCGTGAAGCAATGCACGATTCCGCGCTTGGGCACGGGCTGCCGGTCGAGCGCGGCGAAAAGGTCGTCAAAGGCTTCGCGGCAGTGGATCACGACGGGCTTGCCGATTTGCGCGGCGAGCTCCAATTGCCGGAGCAGCGCGTCTTTTTGCGCCTCGGCGTAGTCGCGGCCGTAGTAATAATCCAATCCGATCTCGCCCACCGCCACAACCTCGGCGGCCTGAGTGGATTTTCGTATGGCCTTCAGCGCAGCGTCATCGCAACGCGAAGCATGATGCGGATGCGCGCCGATCGTGCAGGAGACATTCTCAAACCGCCGGGCGAGTTCCAGCGCCTGCTGGCCGTCCTGGGGGCCGTCGCCGATGGTGACCATATGCTCGATGTTGGCCAGCCGCGCGCGATGAATCACAGCCTCCACCTGCGAGTGCAGCCGTTGATCCGTGAGGTGCGTATGTGAATCGATAATGCCCATCGTTTATGCTTGGTCAATTGTTGCGATTAAAAAATCCGGGCGAACGCGGGATTGCGCGCGGAGAATAAAGGCTCTGAAGATCGCGGAAGAACGGTGAAAACACAATCCCTGACATCCGCCATGCTTGAGTCCTTTTGCGTCTTTTTCTATTACGTCCTAATGTGCTGCCGCTGGATTCCAGGCGAAACAGGTCTGAATCGCTTATTGCGCGACGGCTTGCTCCACGGCCTGCGTCTTTTTGCTGGAGCGCTCGCTGCCGGCGCGGCTCCGGCCGTTGCCGTCGGATTTGCGTTTCGGCGAGGCGTACCAAAGGTGGTTCAGCAGACGCGCCAAGACGCCGCGAAGCTCGCGGCGCTCGCAGACGATGTCCACGAAACCATGCTCCTGGACGAATTCCGCGGTCTGAAAGCCTTTCGGAAGGTGCTCACGAACGGTTTGTTCGATGACACGGCGTCCGGCGAAGCCGACCAGGCAACGCGGTTCGGCGATGATGACGTCGCCCAGCGCGGCGAAACTGGCCATCACGCCGGCGGTGCTGGGATCGGACAACACGCTGATGAACGGGATGCCTGCGCGGTCGAGCTCGGCGCAGAGAGCGGAGGTCTTGGCCATTTGCATCAGGCTGAGGATCGACTCCATCATGCGCGCGCCGCCCGTGGCGGTCACGGTGATGACGGGAATCCGCTCCGCCAGCGCCCGTTCCATGGCGCGGGTGACTTTCTCTCCCACCACGGAGCCCATGCTGCCGCCAAGGAAGGTGAAATCCATGATTGCGAGGCTGGCTGTTTTGCCGTGGATTTTGCCGATGCCGCTGACGATAGCGTCGAGCTGACCGGTTTTTTTCCGGCCTTCTTCGATCTGCTTGCTGTATTTTTTCTTGGCTTCAAATTGAAGTTTGTCCACGGGGCTGAGGTGGGAGTTATCTTCCTGAAACGTGCCGGGGTCTACAAGCATCACGATGCGCTCTCTGGCGCTGACCCGCGCATGATAGTGGCACTTTGGACATACGTGAAGGTTCTCCTCGAACTCCTTCCGGTAGATCATGCTATAGCAATCCGGACATTTTTCGTAGAGACCCTCGGGAACATTGCTGGGGCGGACAGCGCCGGGCAGCGATGAGAATTTCGGCTTTTTTTCAAACCACGGCATAGAGATGCTCCTTTATCCGCGGGGAAAATAGAATGAGCATAGGGAAAACGTCCGGTCTCAGCCGGACGGCTGGAGTGCGGAATTTTCGAGATTTATGCGATATATTTACGTTCTGTTCAGCAATATTCAGACCTTGTTTTACCCCTATTATCAGGGCATGTCAAATACTTATTCAGGCTTGGCCTTCAAGGACGGCTCCTTGCCGGTGCTGGCTTTATCGGACGTTTGAGCCGGCGGATGAGCCTTTTGTTCGAAAATTTCCGGGTGGAAGAAGGTCAGAAACACAACGATTCCCATGCCGACGCAGATCGCGGAATCTGCGATATTAAAGGTCGGCCAGTAGTAATTGCGCCAATACGCCTGGATGAAGTCGACCACGCCGTGCCGGTAAAAGCGGTCGGCCAGATTGCCGATGGCGCCGCCGATGATCAAGCCAAAGGCGATCCAGAGCCAGCGGCTTTCCATCGGCGTGCGGTAAATCCAGTAAAACAGCAGCCCCAATGCGGCCGTGGAGAGGATCGTAAGCAGGACGAAATGATTTTCCATCAAGCTGAACGCGCCGCCGGTGTTGAAGGCGTAGTTCAGGTTGAGGCAGCCGGGAATGATCTCGATGATCTTGCGGCTGCGCTCGTGCATGTCCTCGCCGGGAACGAGCAGATATTTCAACGCCAGCAGCTTCGTGCTCCAGTCAAGAACCAGCGCGGTCAATCCCGCGACGCCGATGTAGCTCCATTTTGCCTTTTGGGTCATGTTAGCCCGTTCGTTACTGTTTGCGGCCCATGTGAATACGGATTTCATGGGCGTCGAGCGCGAATGTGTCGCTGGCCAGTTCCACTCCCATCAGCGCCGGATCGACAGGATCGCCGGTCAGCGTGACGGCCAGCGTCTCGCTCATCAGGTATTCCCGGTGCGCCTCGACGGCGTCATGGACTTCAGCGTCCGCCTCGATCGCCAGCGCGATGCGGTCGGTGTATTCCAACTGCTGCTCCTTACGCAGTTCCTGCACGCGGCGGACGATGTCGCGGACGATGCCTTCCTGCTTCAAGGTCTCGTCGATGTGCAGCGAAAGCACGACGATCAGACGCCCCTCGGCTTCGCAGCCGCTTTCCGCCTCCAGGGCGTTGTAATGCACCTGGAATTCGCCGGACTCCAGCGTTTCGCCGAGGATTTCGCAACGGCCGTCGTCCAGAATTTTGGCTTCGCCTTTGCGCGCGGCGGCCATGATCTCCTTGAAACGAGGACCGAATTTCGGACCGAGCAGTTTCGGATTGGGTTTGATTTCGCTGGAGACCACCTGCTCCGGATTTTCCAGCGGCAGCACGGCTTTGACGTTCAGCTCGCTCTTGATGTCCGCCGCGTATTCCTGCAGCGTCTCCGCGCTGACGCCCGCGATGCGAACCTCCGGCAGGGGCTGGCGCGTTTTGATCTGGCGCTGTTCCCGCACCTTGCGGCCGAGGTAAATGATGCGCTGGATGCTTTCGGATTCAGCAACCAGTTCGCTGTTATGGAATTGCTCGCGCGGCTGCGGCCAGTCTTGCAGATGGACGCATTGATCCTCGCCGCAAAGCCCCTGATAGATCGTTTCGGCGATGAACGGCATGAACGGCGCGGAGATTTTGCTGTATTCGCGCAGCACGAAGAACAATACGCCAAAGGCGGAGTTGGCATCATCGCCCCAGAAGTTGCGGCGGTTCAGACGGATGTACCAGTTGTTGAGCCGGTCGATGAAATCGAGCAGCGCGCTATAACACGCGACGATATCGTAACGCTCGACGTTGCGCTCGATGGCGCTGCGCGTCTCTTCCAGTTTCGCCAGGATGTAACGGTCGGAGCGGGTTTCCGGCGACGGCTCATAGGCCTCCGGGCCGCCCTCCGGCTGCCAGCCCGCGATGTTCGCGTAGGCCGTGAAGAAATGGAAGGCGTTCCAGATCGGAATCATGTGCGTGCGCACGGCGTCGGCCACGCCGCGCCTGGAGAAACGCAGGTTCTCGCCGCGAATCACAGCGGACGAAAGGAGATAAATGCGCAACGCATCGGAGCCGAACTCGTTCACGATGTCCATCGGGTCGGGATAATTCTTCAGCCGCTTGGACATCTTGCGGCCGTCCTCAGCCAGCACGACGCCGTGACAGACGCAGTTCGTGAACGGCGGCTTGTCGAACAGCGCGGCGGACAGCACGACGAGCGTGTAAAACCAGCCGCGCGTCTGGGCGATGTATTCCACAATGAAGTCGGCGGGAAAGTTTTCCTCGAACCATTGCTTGTGCTCAAAGGGATAATGGATCTGGGCGTAGGGCATGGCGCCGGATTCGAACCAGCAGTCGAGCACTTCCGGCACGCGGCGGTACACGCCGCCTTCCGGGCCTTGCCAGACGATGCCGTCGATGGCCGGCTTATGCAGGTCCGTGACGGCCATGCCGCTGACCTCGGCCAGCTGCGCCACGCTTTCTGGCACGAAGCGCTCGCCGGTCTGATCGTTCTCCCAGATCGGTATCGGCATGCCCCAGTAGCGGTTGCGGGAGATGGCCCAGTCGCGCGCGCCTTCCAGCCAGTTGCCGAATCGGCCGGTCTTGATGTGCCCGGGGATCCAGTTGATCTGCTGATTGGCGCGGACCATGGCGTCCTTGAACTTGGTCACGTTGACGTACCACGTCGGAACGGCCTTGTAGATCAGCGGGCTGTCGTCGCGCCAGCAATGCGGGTAGCTGTGCTCGATGGTTTCCTGATGCACGAGCACGCCGTTTTCCTTGAGCAGATGGATGATCGTGCGGTTGGAATCATGCACGTTCATCCCCTGCGCATCCGTCACGTCCGCGGTGAAGCATCCGGCGTCGTCCACCGGATTCGGAATGGGCAGATTGTTCGCCAAACCCAGCGCATGGTCGTCTTCGCCGAAGGCCGGAGCGATATGCACGATGCCGGAGCCGTCTTCAGTGGAGACGAAATCCGCCTCCAGCACGACAAAGCCGCCTTCGTCCGCCATCGCGGCGAAATACGGCAGCATCGGCTCGTAGCGTTTGCCGGCCAGTTCCGCGCCGGTTTTCGTGTCGATCACTTCGCCGCCCTCGAAGGCCTTGGCATAGGCTTCCATTCGTTCAGCGGCGATCCAGTAGTCGCCTTCCGCCAAGCGGACGAGGTTATATTGGATTTCCGCCCCCACGGCCAGCGCGATGTTGCTTGGCAGCGTCCAGGGGGTGGTGGTCCAGGCGAGGAAGTACTCGTTGCGGTCCGCTTCGCGCGCGAATTCCGGCTTCACCTTGAGCCGGATGGTCACGGATGGATCCTGGCGCGGACGGTAGCTGTCGTCCAGGCCGGCCTCGAAATTGGAGAGCGGCGTCTGGCAGCGGTAGCAATACGCCACGACCTTGTTGCCCTTGTAGATCAAGCCTTTGTCATACAGTCGCTTGAACACGTTCATGATGGACTCCATGTAATCCAGGTCCATCGTTTTATAATCGCGCTCGAAATCAACCCAGCGGCCCAGCCGCGTGATGATCTGCTCCCATTCTCCGGTGTAGCGCATCACGGCCTTGGAGCACAGCGTGTTGAACTTCTCCACGCCATACGCTTCGATCTGCTGCTTGCCGCTGATGTTGAGCTCTTTCTCGATTTCGTTTTCGATCGGCAGGCCGTGGCAGTCCCAGCCGAAACGCCGGTCCACGGCGAAGCCCTTCATCGTGAAGTAACGCGGCACCGTGTCCTTGATGTAGCTTGTCAGGATGTGGCCGTAATGCGGCAGCCCCGTGGCGAACGGCGGGCCGTCGTAAAAGACGTAGTTTTTTGCGCCCTGCTCCTCGCGCCGCCGGATCGAGCGCAGAAAGGAGTCGTTGTTTTTCCAGAACTCCAGCGCCTCTTCCTCGATCCTAGGGAATGAAACCTGAGTGGGGATGCTGGGAAATTTCCGCGATTGTTCTTCTGTCCGCATTTTTTGCTAACCTGTGCTGATTTGAATAAAACGCGCCACGATGGGTCATGGCCGGCAGCGCGTTGTTGTTCATATTTCGATGTTAAATACTACCCGAACTCTGCATTGCGGGAGCGGCCACCGCCATGCCAACAATGAAAAAGTAAAGGCACATGCCCAGAATTGAAAGAATCAGGCTGATCCATCCGAGAATGAAGCCAGCCGTGGCCAGCCCTTCGCCCTGTTCGCCGGTGCTCCGAATTTGCCCCTTGGCGATGTGCCCGCATACAATCGCCGGAATGCCCGCGGCGCAGCCGCACGCGATCAAACTCAAAATGCCTAAAACCAACGAGACCACCGCCAATGTGTTTGTCCGATTCATGGAATTATCCTTTGTGAAAAAAATCTATGGCTTGATCGCCATGCATTGATTCAGACATCAATTCAGGCGAATCGTTTCAAGAATCCCTTAACCAGCGCGCTCAAGCGCGGTTCGGCTGCTCCGGCCACGGCCAGAATATCCTCCAGTTTGGCCGGCTTGAGCGAATCCGGCAAACAGTTGTCCGTGACGGTGGACAGCGCCAGCGCCTTCATGCCCGCATGCACCGCGACGATGGTCTCCGGCACGGTGGACATGGTCACGATGTCCGCGCCGATGCGGCGGAAAAAGCGATACTCCGCGGCGGTCTCCAGGTTCGGGCCGGTGACGGCGATCATCACGCCTTTCTCCAGCCGCAGCTTGTTCTGCAGCGCCACGTCGTGCATGAGCTCGATATACTTGCGGTTGTACGGCTCGGACATATCCGGGAAGCGCGGCCCCAGCGCATCGTCGTTCGGTCCGATCAGCGGATTGTCGCCCATCATGTTGATGAAATCGGTCACGGTGACGATGGAGCCGGCCGGAATCAGCGGATTCATGCTGCCGACGGCGTTCATCACGATCAGCGAATGGCAGCCTATGGCCTTCATCACGCGCACGGGAAACGTGACTTGCTTGAGGCTGTAGCCCTCGTAGCGATGAAAGCGGCCCTGCATCATCATCACGGGCACGCCGCTGAGTTTCCCCAGCAGCAGGTTGCCGTGATGGCTCTCCACCGTAGAAACTGGAAAATGCGGAATCTGATCGTACGGGATGACTTTCGCGCCGGTGACGCTGTCGGCGAGCTTGCCCATGCCGGTGCCCAGGATCACGCCGAACTTCGGCTTCACCTTGCTTTGCGAGCGGATGTATTTCTTCGCTTCATCGATGCACTGCTTCAGGTTTTCCATGTTGGCCTTGTTCCTCGTTTAGACTGATTCTTCCGCTGCTTCCGAGTTCCCTGTATAAAGGGTCTGGGGTCTGGGGTCTGGCGGCGGAGCGGCTGCGCCGCAATCAAAAGAGAATGATCGGCGCATCTTTCCGCTGCCAAACCGCTCCATTCCGAAGCCCGTATAGGGAACCTCAAAAAATTCAACGCAAATATCCGGCTTCGCCAAGGCTACGCCGGGCGAGCGCGCAGAGAACCAATTCTGCATTTGCGATGAATACAATCGTTAAAATCTCCGTGCACTCTGTGTCTCCGTGCGAGAATTGTCTTTTTGAAGGTTGCCCTTGATCTTTTTTTTCGCGGCGCAGCCGCTCCAACACCAGACCCTAGACCCCAGACCCTAGCCCCTGGAAATCAAAATCTCCCGCGCCGTTTTCAAATCGACCCCCGACACGGCGAAGGTCTTTTCCCGCGATGTCTGTCCGGCGGTCAACTCCACGTTCCCCCTAGCCACGCCGAGGGACTTGGCGATGAAGGCGATAGCCGCCTTGTTCGCCTTGCCTTCCACCGGCGGCGCCTGGATTTGCAGTTTGAGCGCGCCGCCATGCAGGCCTTGCCACTGGCTACGCTTGGCGCCGGGCTGCATATGCACCCGCAGCCGCACGCCCTGCTCCGTGGCTTCAATAGGTTCCAAACTCATCAGAATCGGGATGTCCGCACACCGTAAAATCAAGATCGGATTGAATCCGTCCGGGCCAGGGTTGTCAAGGTTTACATCGGATCAATCGGCGCATCCAAACTCCAGTTAAGCCGTTTCTGCGATAAGCTGGGCTGGCGCTTGACGTGTGCGGCGCCAGATCAGGAGATAAGAGATCGCCGCGGCGCCGAATAACGAAACCGTCATGCCAATCAGCCAGGGAAGGGCGCCGGTCACGAACAGCGAGTCGGGCATGATCATCAAGTCCTTGCCAAATTCAATCAGCCGGCCGTTCATCCATCGCGCCAGAACATGCGCCACGCCGCACCCGGCGACGCCGCCGAACAGGCCGATCAGCAGCGCCTCGCCCATCAGCAAACGCCGCACCAAGGCCCGGTTCGCGCCGATGGCGCGCAGCAGGCCGATGAACAGCTTGCGTTCGTTCAGGATCAAGGCCAGCGCGCCGAACAGGCCGTGCAGCGCCTGCGCCAGCACCGCCGCCGCCGCCAGCGTCAGCAACGAAAGGCCGACGACCAGCACGTCGCGCACGCGGCTCAGCAGCTCCTGTCCGCCCGACGTGGAGAGCCGCAACGCCTGCAGGCGCTCCTTCACCACCGCGTAATCGGCCAGCGAAGCCACATACACATGCGCCTGGTTGTAATACTCGTCCTCCGCCACGCTGGCGCTGCCGGTGTTGAACAATCGCGCGTATTCGACCGGAACCATCGCGCCCAGCAGGCTCGTGCGCGGCGTGAGTCCGACGATCACGCAGCGATAATATTTCGCCCCTTCCGGGATTTCGCCGACGGTTGACGCGCCGACGATAAGATTGAAGTGCTTGCCGATGACCATTTTGCGCGTGAATTTGGGCAGACCGTTCGCCTCGGCCATGCCCATGTTGTAGATGTCGAGGAAGTACTCCGAAACGACCACGGGAATTTCCGCCGCTCCGGTTTGAAACGTGAAGCCGCGCTTGTGCTCAATGTTCTTCGCCAGCAGCTCCGGCGGCACGCCGTACACCACCACGTCGGAGGCGAAGGTCTGGCCGAGGAGCTCCGCCTCGGCGCTGAGCGGCACGCGCACCGGCAGCACGGGATACGCCGCTTCCACGCCGTCGATGTCCCGGATCGTTTCGAGCTGCTTCGTGTCCAGGTTCCTGCCGCTGATCTGCAGAATACTCAGGCTCAGCGAGGCCGGCTTGACGATGATCTCCTTTTCCGGAAACGCCGCCTCGATGCGCGGATAGACGTTCTGCACGACGCCCGCGATCAACGCCGTGAGCAAAAAGAGGAACGCCGCAGCCACGGCGATGCTCAGCGCCGCGCTCAGCGAGCGAAACAACTGCCGCGAAGCATTGCGGCGGATTAAAAACAGGCAACTGGTCAGTTTCATTGGATTCAACTTTCGTTGCGCGCATGGCGGCTTTGGACTGCGCTTGCGCCGCCGTAGCGCGCGAAGGCGCGGCGGCCATGACGCCGCCTTTGCGCTGCTCAGCGCCATGCAACATCATTAATCGACATCAAAATTTATGCGATCACCTTGCTCAATTACCGTGTCTGCGTTGGCAAGGCGCAGGCATGGCCTGCGCACTCCAAAGAAATTATCGCGCAGACGGAAGCGCCACGCTTTGATATTCACCGGACTTCAGGTCGAGCAGGCCGAACTCCGCCGCGCCAGTCAGGTAGCCGCAGGCCTCGCCGGGATTGATCAACAGCGCGCCGGTCGATTCCACCCGCTCGATCTTCTTCTCGTGCGTATGGCCGGTGATGATAAACTCACGATCGGCGAAATCGCGCTCGATGACCTTTTCCGCCAGCGGATAATGATGCAGCAAAAACCCGCGGCCATCGAGCTCGAATTGATGGAACGCATCGTGAATCTCAAAGCCGAGCTCCTTCGCCTTGGCCTGCAGACCCTTGCGCTCGCCGTCGTTGTTGCCGAACACCGCATGGACCGGCGCCTTGAGCTGCTTTAACGAAATCAAGGCAAACGGAGCGACAAAATCCCCGGCATGGATCAAGCAATCCGCCTGCTCCGCATTGACGATCTCCACGATCTTGCGGATGTTCTCCAAGTGATCGTGCGTATCAGTGACGATTGCAGCCAGCATGTCGCGCCTCCTTTTTTTTCCTGGTCAATGTGTAATGAAAGGCGATTCATTCTGTAATCAATCGGCGCTTAAGGCCTCGACGATGCGTTCGAGCGCCATGCCGCGCGAGCCTTTGATCAGGGCGAGATCGCCTCTGCTGACGAAACCCTTGATCTCGGCGGCGGCGGATGCGCTGTCATCGAAATAATGCGTTCCCCCTGTAAATTCCTCGCCGATCCAGTGCGCATGCGGACCCACGGCGATCAGAGCGTCAATCGGCAGCTCGTTAAGCAGACGCCCGGCCTCGCGATGGAAACGCTCCGACTCCGCGCCAAGCTCGAGCATATCGCCCAGCACGGCGATCCGCCGGCCGGATGTTTCCAGCTCCGCAAACGAACGCAAGGCGTCGGCCAGCGCCACGGGGCTGGAGTTGTAACAATCGGCGATGATGCGGCGGCCGTCCGCTTCGATCAGCGTGGAACGCAGCTTCGACGGCTGAAAATCCGCCAGCGCGTCCAGCGTCTCCTGCAACGGCACGCCCCATTGCAGCAGCACGGCGGCGGCGCAGGCCGCGTTCAACAAATTCGCCCGGCCGAACAGCGGCAGGCTGCCCTGCGTGGTCTGATCTCCGGCGCGCAAGGTGAACGCATACCCCAGCGGCGCAAGCGGCGTCGCGCTTTCCAGCCGCACATCCGCGTGCGGATTTTCGCCAAAGGTGATCACGCGCATGTGCTCTGGAACAACCTGATCCAGCAGCCACGGCGTATGGGGACAATCGGCGTTCAACACGCACCACTCGGCATGCGGAGCGTTGAGGAACATCTCGGCCTTGGCGTCGCGAATGTCCTCGACCGCTTCGAAGTTGCCGCAATGCACGACGTTGATATTGGTCAACACAAGCCCCTGCGGATCGGCGATGCGCGTGAGCGCGGCCAGCTCGCCGGGCAT
This sequence comes from Candidatus Sumerlaeota bacterium, assembly GCA_016928995.1. GTDB lineage: Bacteria > Sumerlaeota > Sumerlaeia > JAFGJS01 > JAFGJS01 > JAFGJS01. Next base: position 24,670 of record JAFGJS010000116.1, read on the forward strand.
GTTCATGCCCAGTTCCAGCATGGCGTGCGTATGCGCCTTGTTGAGTTGAAACAGCGTCAACGGCAGGCCGACGCGATTGTTGAAATTTCCCTGCGTGTACAACGTATTGAAACGCCGCGACGCCACGTGCGCGATCATGTCTTTCGTCGTGGTCTTGCCGCAGGAGCCGGTGATCGTGGCCATCAGCGGATTGAATCGCTCACGCCAATTCGCGGCGATATTGCCCAGCGCGTCGAGCGTGTCCTCGACCAGGAAAACCGGCAGGCGCCCGGAGAATTTCTCTTCAACGAATGGATTGGAGATGATTAGCCCCGACGCTCCGCGCTCCACGGCGGCTTCACAGTAATCATGTCCGTCGAAATTCTCGCCCCACAAGACGACGAAGATTTCTCCCGGCTGCAACGTGCGCGAGTCCGTCGATACTCCCGGTATCTCGCCGCTCAGCGCAAGGCTCGGTTCGATTCCCAAGGCTTCCACCAGGTCATGATGCGTCAGTTTCATGGTCCGCCCTTATGCAAAAAGCCGATAGCCTCGCGCACGACTTCCCGGTCGTCGAATGGCAGCAGCTGATTGCCGGTGATTTCGTAATGCTCGTGCCCCTTGCCCGCGATGATGATCATGTCGTCCGGCTGCGCTTCCTCGATCGCCGCGATGATCGCCTGCCGCCGGTCGAGGATCATGTCCACCGTCGCGGATTTCGGCGCCGTGCTCATGACGCCCTTTAAGATTTGCTCCGCGATCTGCTGTGGATCCTCCATGCGGGGATTGTCATTCGTCACGATGATCCAGTCGCAAAGCTCTCCGGCGGCCTGGCCCATGGAACTGCGGCGCCTGGGATCGCGGTTGCCGCCGCAGCCAAACACGACGACCAGCCGTCCGCGCGCGAGTTCCTTCGCATGAGACAGCGTGCGGCGCAACGCGTCGCCGGTATGGGCGAAATCGACCACGACATCGAATGGCTGTCCGGCGTCCACCACCTCGAACCGTCCCGGCACGCCCTGCACCGATTCAAGTCCGCGTACAATGTCGCTGTCCGAAAAGCCAATCGCCATGCCGGCGCACGCGGCAGCGAGCAGATTCTCGATGTTGAACGTGCCGCGCATCGGCGAACGAAGCTCCAGCCGGCGGTTTTGCGCCTCGATCATCAACCGCGTGCCGTTCATGTCCGACTCGGCGTACATCAGCCGCGCGTCCGCGTCCTCGCCACGCCCATAGCCAAACGCCGCGTCGCCGAATTCACGCCTCCACTGCGCGCCGCAGGGATCGTCCAGATTCAACACGCGTACGCCCGTGACGGAGTCCGTGAAGAAGCGCTTCTTCACCGCCGCGTATTCCTCGAACGTGCCGTGATAGTCGAGATGATCGCCGGTGATATTGGTCAGGATGCCGCACTCAAAGGCGATGCCGGCCACGCGGTTCTGCTCGATGCCGTGACTCGACGCTTCCATCGACAACGCGTCCACCCCGGCGTCGCGCATCTCATGCAGAATCTCAGCCAGTTCCAGCGGACCCGGCGTGGTCTGATCCGCCAGGTACGACGTGCCGGGATAACGGGTGAAGACTGTGCCGAGCAGACCGGGCTTGAGTCCTGCGGCCTTGAAGATGCCTTCCATCAAAAACGCGACGGTGGTCTTGCCGTTCGTGCCCGTAACGCCGCACGTGCGCATGTCGCGCGCTGGAAAACCATGAAACGCGTGCGCCAGTTGCGCCAGCGCCAGGCGCGTATTCTTCACACGCACCAGCGGCGCGGCGCATGCGCCGTCGTAATCAGCCTCGGCCACCACTGCCGCGGCGCCCGCCTCGACGACTTGCCCGATGAATTGATGCGAATCGACCGCCGTGCCGCGCAACGCAATAAACAGCGCGCCCGGACCGGCCTTGCGCGAATCCACGGCTAGGTATGTAATATCCGCGTCATCCGCCGGCGCGACAGCATCGCTCAGTCCCGCCTTCTTCAGCAATTGCAGTAAGGAAGCCATTTTTCGCAGTTCGATAGGGAGTTCAGGCGCGGGAAATCATCGCGCCTCGTTCTGACATCGAACTACATGGAATCCCGCGAAATTGTCAACGAAATAGGATGTAGGGTCTTAGGATCTGGGCGACTTCACCATCATTCTTGTTGACTGATAAACATAGGACCATCATGTTGAAATAATTATCTCCTCATATAGGACTCAATGATGACAGCCCTACTTGGAATTGATTGCTCTACCGATCCCAAGAAAACCGGTCTTGCATTAGGTGAGTTGAAAAATGGACTTGTAAATATCATACGCTGTGACATTGCTTCAAAACGCAATCCGCCAATCCGAGTTATCGATTGGCTCCATGACTTTGAAAAAGTAATCATAGCTATGGATGCGCCGCTCGGTTGGCCCAAAGATCATGGCATACAGCTTTCCGCCCATAAAGCTGGCCAAGCAATACACATAAAGGACATGAATAAATTATTTCGACGCATGACCGATGTGGAAATAAAAAAAAGGCTAAACAAGCAACCGCTTGATGTTGGTTCAAATTTGATTGCGAGAACCGCTTTCGCGGCCCTTACACTGCTTGATCAAATACGTCAAATCACCGGACAACCAATCCCCCTAGCGTGGTCACCCAATGAGAAAGATCAATGGCGGGTTATAGAAGTGTATCCAGCTGCCACTCGTATTGCTCATGGAGCTAAAGATGAAAGCGGATGTCTCCAAGGATTGGAAGAGATGCTTGATTGCTCCGCTGTCGCATCAATAGTACAAACATCAAAGGATGCTGCAGACGCCGCTGTTTGCGCGTTAGCCGCAGCCGATTTTCTGCTTGGACGTGCAGTCGCTCCCAAAGATAAAGAAACAGCTTACATTGAAGGATGGATTTGGGCTGCACAGAAAAATTAAAAACGTCAATCATGGATAACGCAAAATCATGTATTACAATGTAAATTTCCGGTGGGATTGATACGATGAGACAAAAAGTCGTCGTCAATGATCGGATGCAGACGGATTACAGCTACTACCTGTCCGAACCGGCCGGGCGAAATTTTCATCCGGAATTCAAGCCGGACCTGACGCCGAAACAGATGCTGGAACTCGGCGTGTTCGGCGGGAAATACATGACCGATTGCCGGGACGAATTCCCTCGCTCATGGTTCGCGCGCGCGAAACTTTGCAGCGAGCGTCACGATCCGGAGTTGAACTACTTCGGCGTCAACGCCTCGCTGCCGCTCTCCGTCTGGCGGGAAAAGGGCTGGATTTACCACGAAGATCCACGCGGCTGGTTCCAGTGGTACTGCCGGTATTACCTGGGCCGGCGCTGCCCGGACGACGAGCGCCAGATCAAGCGTTGGAAGGCGATGACGCGGCACGTCGCGCAGCTGCGCAAGCACTGCATCGCCGGCGACATCTCCTGCCGCCGCAAGCAACGGCAGGCCCTGCTGAACTGGGCCTACGACAGCCGGAAAATTTAATTCCACTTTACTGCCCGACGCTGGAGATGCGCTGCAGACTGCCTTTCAGGCCGGCGCGATATGTGATGCGGCCGCCAGCAGCGCGCAGACGCTGCTCGTCTTCCGGCGTCAGCCGGTGCAGATACGGCGCGACGACCTTGCTGCCGGCCGGCACGACCGGCGCGATCACCTGGCCCAGCTTGTTTTGCGGCGTCTGCTCATCGCCCAGGAAAAATTCAATCAGCACGCTGCGCGCGTCGCTCTCGCCTTCGTTGGCGATGGCGGCTTGCAGCTCAAGCAGCTTATCCTCGCCAAGCGGACGCACGGTGATCCCTTCGGGGATCAGTTTATATTTCGTCTTCGCCGTCACGGAATACATGCCGATGTTGTCATTCTCATCCGACTCGTCGTTCCGGTTGTCGCTGTCCGCCTTGAACCAGACAGTCTTCTGACCGGCGTTGCTCCAAGGATCCCAACGCACAATGACATCCCGTCGCTCGCCCGGCGCCAGACGCTCGATCTGTTGACGCTCCCCGACCTGAGGGCGCGCGAAGGCAGGATTGCCATAGTCGGGATTCCGCTCATAAATATCGACCTTCACGTTGGTTGCGGCGCTGTCGCCGTGATTGTACACAGGCACGCGAAAAAAAATCGTCTCGCTCTCGACCGGCTCCTCCGGCCAGCTCTCGATTTTGCTCGCGTCAATGGCAAGATCGGGCAAATCGCGATTCGTCAACATGCGCGAAAGCATCGTACCCGGAGCCAAAACATCACCAGGCGAGCATTCTAATTTCAATTGCACGGGCATACGCTTGGCCTGGACGCGGCCTTTCAGCCGCACGATGCGCTGCTGACCCGGCTGCAACGGATCGCACTGCGCTTTGATGGCAGGTCCGGCGCTTCCCTCCAAGGTGAAATCCAGCCGCTGCGCGCCATTCTCACCCGCAGCCACGATGATCAAAGGCCAATCGACATCGATATTCCGGCCGTTCTTGACCGCCTGAACCGGCCAGGCGTTCGTACTGATGCGGACTTCATTCGGCTTCGCGGCATCGCCCGCCGGAAGCGCCAATGCGAGCATCGTGCCGGACTCCTCTCCGGACTCCGGCGGCGCGATATAATTCTTCAGCTCCGCGCGATAAACTTGCAGTCCGCCACGATGCGTTGCGGTTTCCTTGACGGGAAGCGCAACCGTCACTCGAACCGTCTCACCTGCAGCGCAATGAAAGCTCTCTTTCCAGACTTCCAATCGAGCTTGCGTCTGGTCCGAAATTTCCAGCAGCCCGTCCGTAACCGGCAGCCGCGACGGATTGTGGATGACGATCTCGCAATCCACGAGGCCGCCGGGCTGATATATGCGCTGGACAGGCTTGACAGTTTTGAATTCTTTCAATCGCAGAAATGGTTGTCCGACCTCGACCGGCGCCCAGGCGATGGCGGCGGAGCCGTCCGCATCCCAGGCGTAAGCGCGCAAATGCCATTCGCCCGTGGATGCGCCTTGCGGAATGGCGAAGGTCTTTTCCAGCGCGCCGCCGCGCAAACGCTCGCGCGGCCATTGGACGGCTGGTTCGTCGTTTTCATTGTAAAGCGCGGCTTGGACAAAGGCGTTGGGCATGCCTTCAAACTTGTGCCGGGCGGTGATCGTTGTCTGGACGTCGTCGCGCACGACCTCGACAGGCAACGCAATTCGCTCCTCACGGCCATACTGAGGCAGAACCAGGGCCGGATCGCCAAGGAAAAGGAACATCTGGGCCATGTCCTCCGGATAGGAAAACGCGAGATAGCGGTATTGCGACAACAGCAAGGCCGGGCCGGCATAACGGCGCTGCTCGGTGAACAGAATATTAAACAGCACCGCGCAAACTTTACGGTGGCTGGAAGGAATACCCGGACCCGTGGGCACATAACAGCCGATCACGCCGCCGTTTTTCACGCGCATCATGTCTTCCGTGATGCAGATATTCCACGGCGGATCAGGATAGTCGATCGCCCCGCTGTTGCAGGTCATGTTCACCAGCAGCGGCGGACGCGCGCGGTTTTTCAGCATCAGGTTGTCGCTGTTGAGCGAATCGCCGCCGAACCAAAGTTTCTCATCGCTCCAGATGTTCGGCGAACCGTGGCCGTGGTAGCTGACGAACAGGGCGCCGCGATTAAAAGCATCCATAATCTTCGTCGTGGCCTGCGGGCTAATTTTCAGGCGATCAGCCTCCACCTTGTCGAGCGGAAGAATCGAATTTTCAGCCAGCGGCTCCCGGTCGAGATAGACGCGGTTCACGGTGTAATGCGGCGGAATGAACTGCCGGCGCAGATCCTCGCAGTCATCGTCGAACTCGCCGTTGTCCGCGACCATCGTCAGCGTCTCGCGCCAGGGGCCGGGCGCAGGATCGGAAAGATACTGGATCGTCTTGTTCACCACAGTATATGCATCGGGAACATTGGCGACAGAGATGCGGCCCAGCATGATGTCGGAATACAGGTCGTCGCCGCAGAGCACGGTGTAATAATGATCCGACGCCCAGAAATCGATGCCGCTCGCAGGATGCAGGACGTAGCTCGGCACAAAGTTTCGCACATCATTGCGGAAATCGCCGCGATAATCGCTGGTGGCGTCGCCCATCAGCACGACATACATCGGTCCGCCGCCGGCCCAATGCCGCATGGTGTAATCGAGGAAACCCTTGATCGCCAGCGGGCTTTCGTGGCCGCCGTCAAGGTGGTTGTAGATCGACTGCACGTCCACAACGCGCGAACGCAAGCCGTTGCGGCGGTGAAAATCAGCCAGGCGTTCCGCGGGCTGGATGAAATCCGCATGGCTGATGATCAGGTATTCCACCGGCTCCGTCTGGCTCAAGGCGTCGTCCCAGGCTGGCGTTCCCACACGCTCAGGCTCCTTCACAAGGGCGAGCGACTGCACCAGATACGTTCGATCCCCCGGTTGCGAGGCGCCGAAGAGCAAGCCCCGCGCGTCGTTCGAGGCGTATGCGATATATTGCGGCCGGCGCGGATCGGTCACATCCAGAATCAACGGCAGCGGCACAGCCGGCGGCGCCAGACGGAACGCCGCGGCATCGGCGTCCTGCGCGCCCGATGCATCCAGCGTCGCGCCGCTCTGAAAAATCAACTGCCCGTCTTCCAACTCCAGCTTTTGATCCTCAGCGATCCGCACAAAATCCAGATACACCCCTGCCTCGTCCGAACCTTCAAGGCGCTGAAAAGTCATCCGGTTGTCTTTCGGTTTCAAGACTCCGGCGGGAAGCTCGAATTCGAATTCCAACTCTTCAAGATTCTTCAGGCTGAACGTTTTGGAATGCCCGCTCAGTTCAACCTTGACATCCGCGGCAGGCTCCAACTGCTCTTCATCGAGATAAAAGCCGATTTTCATTTGAACGCTGCCGCTTGTTTCCGCCAGGTGCGGCGCGTCGAATTCAATCTCGACCGTTTCATTCTGCGGAAGCTCCTGCCAGCACCAATTGTAATCCTTGATCGCCAGAAAGGTGTCCGTATGTTTGATCAACAGCTGATCCTGCTCGACGGTTTGAACGCCGCGATAGAGCGTGCGCGGCTGCGTTTCCGCCGGAATTTCAGGACGCACGACAGGCATGCGCAACGGTTGCGCCGCGGCGTCTTCCACCAGGTAGTACACGCTGTACTTCGAATACTCCGAAGTATTGGCGCCGAGATAGCAAAGCAAGGCGTCCTGGGCCGTAAAACTGCCGGCCAAGCCGCCGATCGTCTCGGTGGGGATTTCCTCGCCGCGATGCATGAGGTGCAGGTTGCGCGGATCCACGGCGTCAGGATCCAATCCTGCCTGCAGCAGAGTCTTGCGGGTGATTTGATACAGCCCGTCGCGGCTGGTTTCGATGCGCAGCAACGGACGCAGCCCCAAGGGACGCGCCGGAAGCTCGGATGCGCCCGACTCATAGCGATTGAACGAAGGCGGATCGGCCGCGCCGTAAAGTTGCAGTCCATCCAGGTTGGAGACGAACCCGGCCATCAGCTCGTCGCGATAAATCTGATGCGAACGCAAAGCGGGATCGAACACCGGATAACCGGCGATGACTCCCGGCGGATCGGCGGGCTTGTCGAATTTTAAGAAACACTCTATGTTGCGCAGCGCAATTTCCTGTTTGCCCGATTTGAGCGTCACGGTGTCGAGCCGCAATTCCATGACGCGGAAATGCCGCGACACGCAAACCTGCGGCATGGAATTAAAACGGGCCGTGAGCGCTTTGACGAATCCCTCTTCCCCGGATTGCAGCCGACTCCAATCCAGCGTCTGTGTTGTGCCGTCGCGAGTTACTTGCGCCTCGGCCGCGCGAATCTCGCAGGTGATTTCGCGGTCGAACGGAACGATGAAAAAGAAACGGGCTGGCTGCGGCGCATGATCGAACTGATGCGAGAATTCAATGCCTTCAGCCGTGCTGACCGCATGATCCGCCAGAATGTTCGGGCAAGAGGGCTCATCCCCGGCCTCGGCCGAAGTCAGCGGCGGAGCAACGGCGCTCAGCAGCATGGCGAATGTGAAAATGAGGATCGGGCGATGAGTTCGAAGTAAAAGGACTGGTTTCATGGAATCGTCATTATAATCCTTAGCGTCATGTTAAGGATGGAGCTTAATGAACCGCGCGAGCAAGAGCAAGCGCAAGAGTAAGAAAAAACAGAGGTGGTTGGCGCTCCGCCATTATCATTGATTGCCGGGCGCTGAATTGAAGTACGGCAGCGCGAACAGTTTATCGGTGAATCCCTGTGGACTGGGATCGAACTCCACGTCGGTCAGCTTGACGCCCTTCGCGTTCAACAGCGCCAGCCCCGGGCGCCGCGTAAGGTTGTAATGCAGCGCGGCGTTCCGTCCGGTATCGGAGTCCAGATCGAGCTGCAGCACAACGCAACGCTTTCCCAGCATTTTTCGAAGCTCCTCATCGCGCAGATGCGTGATGCGAAACGTATCGCTATCCGGACTGGTTGGCGTGTGCAGAAAGAGCAGAATCAGTTTCCCCGCCCCCTCGGCCATGCGCGCGGCCTGCGCGGGATCGTCGGTGATGATGAAGCCCTGCATGGCAAGACGCACCTCGCGGGTCAAGGGTTTCTTGTCGCCGCTTTCGGCAGGCGCCGATCCTTCCGCTTCGCTGAGCATCTGGAACAACAGGCCGACTTTTTGCTCGGCGCTCAAATCGCGGCGCACGGCTCGCATTTTGTCCTCAAAGCCGTTTCGCTCATAAAATTCAGCGGCGATCTCCAGCACCTGTTTGTCCGGCTCCTCAAAAGTGGACAGCCAATATTCAAACGCCACCAGCGCCTCATCGATGCGTTTTTGCTTTTCCAGCCGCAAAGCCTGATTATAAAACGTCTTCCGGAAACGCCGACGGTATTCCACCTGCCGCTGCTCTTCCCTGGGCAGCTGCGAGATGCGTCGCGTAGTCTCAATGGCCTCCTGGATATGGTTCAATTCGAGTTTGATCGCCAGTTGCATCAAGAGGGCGTCCTCGCCCACATTGGGATTCTGGCAGACGATGTCGATATGCTTCTCCGCGCTCTCCGTATCCTGGAAATTATCGTAATACAGCTTCGTGAGCATGGCATGCAGTTTCAGCTGATCCGGATTGATTTCAATGGCCTTAAGCGCATGATCGCGCGCCTTTTCATACGATCCGTTCCGATACGCCTGTTCGGCGCTCTTCGTATAATACGGCCCTAAATATTCACGCAACAACCGCAGCGACGGCGGCAGCGGATCCTGGCCGTCAATCTGCGCCGATAAATCCGCGATCAGGTCGTCGTATTCTTCCATATGGATGCCGCGGGAATATTTCTGATCCAACTTCTGGATGATGCTGTCGCGGACCTGTTCTAAAGACTTGCGCATCTCCGCGTCGTTCGGATTTTTCTGCAACACGAGATGATAGAAATCGTAGGCCTGATTCAGTTTCCCTTCTTCCACCAATTGCACGCCTTTATCCAACACGCGCTCCTCGCTTTTTTCGATGCGGATTTCACGGATGCGCGCGCGGGGCAGGGTGAGTTGCGTGCCGCCGGTGTCAATAATGACCTGCGTGTCGTCCTGAGAGATCACGCGCCCCTGCAACATCGCGCCATCCGTTAACTCCACTTCGTCCGCATGAAGCGCTTGCGGAGCGCAGAATGTGAAAAAAAGAACAAAAATAAATGCAAATCCAATAAAGAAAGACTTTCGCAATGAAGAGGTTCGCATTAGCTTGATCCTTGAAGTGAAATTGGCACGCCCCACAGCGCATCTCGCGATTCGAATGCTGACGATCAGAAATTCTTTGATCTCGTGATTCCCTTTTTTAGCTTGCCAACTTCCCGCGCAAGCATTAGGCTTTGGCTATTCAGATGTAATGTAAACCAACACCTGAAGCATGTGGCATTCGAGCAAACACTGTTTGGGGCGCCTCATAATTTAACATAAAAAGGTGACTGCCATGGCCTCCAAGACACAAAAAGGTCGAGGCGATGCGACCGGCAAAAAGACAATTCGCAAAACCTCCGTGATAAAAGATAGCGCAAAGGCGTCGGCTAAATCAACCGCAAAAAAAAGCGCGGGCTCAGCTAAATCCACTACGATGAGCGCCACGAAAAAAGCTGCGGTGAAAAAGACGGCCGTGAAAAAATCCGCCGCCAAGAAAACAGCCGTGACGAAGACCGTCAAGAAAGCCGCGGTCAAGAAAACCGCGACAAAAAAAACCGCCGCCAAGAAAACAGCCGCGAAGAAAACCAAAAAGAGCGTGAAGAAATCAACGCGCAAAGCCTCGGCTGAAGTTGTGGAGGCCTTGACTGAATTCTCCGTTCCCAGCGACGACGACAGCATCACGCGCGTGGAATCTTCAAAGTACCAAAGCGGCCCGCCTCAGATAGAGCCCTCAGGACCGCCCCCGGCGGAAACGATGGAACGCGAACTGCCGCAGGCCTACGGCGATACGAAATTGGTTTTGCTCGTGCGGGATCCGGAGTGGATTTACGCATACTGGGAAATTTCGCCGCAAATCCGCCATGCGCTGGGACTCGATTACAGCGACAAGCCGCGACGGTTTGTCATGCGCTTCTATGACATCACCGGCGTCACGGACTTCATCGGTTTCAACGCCAATGCGCATTACGACATTGAAATCGACGTAGACGCAAACGCCTGGTACGTGCATATCCGCCTGCCGGATCGCAGATGGTGCGCAGACCTGGGGCTGGTCGACCACGACGACGACTTCATACAGATTGTGCGTTCGAACAAAATCGAAACACCGGCCAATTTCGTCAGCGACGCGCTGGATGAACACTGGATGGCGCAGGACGAGGAGTTCCGCAAAGTCCTGGGCCAGTCGGCGCATCTCCTGGAATCCTCGGTGAACGGCGAAAAACGCGTCTCCGTCGACTTGGGAGGCCGCAGCGCCTCCATCAGTTTATTGCCGTCCAGCGGCGCCTTTGGAGGATCGGAGCAGGCGCTGAAGCGCCGCTGAATCCCGAACGGCTTGCCGCCCCATTTCCAGCACAACGAGCGAAGGATCGCATATGCCCACGAAAGACAATCCGGACGGCTATCTTTGCCTGATGCTGCATGCGCATCTCCCTTTTGTCCGGCACCCCGAATATGAGGATTCGATGGAGGAGCGCTGGCTCTACGAAGCCATCACGGAAACATATATTCCGCTGCTCGACATGTTCGAAGGCTTGCTGCGCGACGGCGTCGATTTCCGCATGACCATGTCCATCACCCCGCCGCTCGCCGCGATGCTGACGGACGATCTGTTGCAACGCCGCTATCAGCGCCACATCGAGCGGCTGCTCGAACTGGCGAACAAGGAAGTCAAGCGCACGCAAAACATGCCGGAGTACCGCTCCTCGGCGTTGATGTACCAGCGCAAATTCAGCCGCGCGCGGGAGCTGTTTGTGGATCAGCATGGCCGGAACCTGGCGCACGCCTTCAACAAAGTGGCCAAAACCGGCAAACTCGAGCTGATCACCTGCGGCGCGACGCACGGATTTCAACCGCTCCTGCAAACCCAGCCCGAGGCCGTGCGCGCCCAGATCCGCATCGCCCGCAGGCATTACGAAGAAGTCTTCGGCGTCCGGCCGCGCGGCATCTGGAACGGAGAATGCGGATATTTCCCCGGACTGGACCTTGAAATGAGATCCGAGGGGATCAAGTTCTTCTTCGTCGATGCGCATGCGATTCTGTACGCCGACCGCCGGCCGAAATACGGCGTCTACGCCCCGGTGCTCTGCCCGGAAAGCGGCTGCGCGGCGTTTGGACGCGACCTGGAGACTTCCCTGGCGGTTTGGAGCGCCGACACCGGCTATCCCGGCGATCCGGTCTACCGTGAATTCTTCCGCGACGTGGGCTACGATCTACCCTTCGATTACGTCAAACCCTACATCCACGAGAGCGGGATGCGGCTTTCCACGGGCGTCAAATATCAACGCGTGACCGGCAAAGTGGACCTTGCGGACAAACAGCCCTATTCCCCGGAAGCCGCGCTCCAGCGCGCCGCGGATCACGCCGGCAACTTCATGTTCAACCGCGAAAAACAGGTGGAATGGCTGGCGGGAAACATGGATCGCAAACCTATCATCGCCAGTCCATACGACGCGGAACTCTTCGGCCACTGGTGGTATGAAGGGCCGGATTTCCTCAATTACTTCTTCCGCAAATGCCACTATGATCAACAGCGCCTCGGCCTGATTACGCCGTCCGAATACCTCGAGATGTATCCGGTCAACCAAGTCTGTCAGCCGACGATGTCGAGCTGGGGCAACAAGGGCTACTGCGAAGTCTGGCTGGAGGGAAGCAACGACTGGATTTACCGGCATCTGCACAAGGCGGCGGAGCGCATGATTTACCTGGCGCGTAATTTCCGGGCGCCCAGCGACATCGAGCGCCGCGCGTTGAATCAGGCCGCGCGCGAATTGCTGCTGGCGCAAAGCAGCGACTGGGCCTTCATCATGAAAACCGGCACCACCGTGGAATACGCCGTGAAACGGACCAAGGAGCACATCCTGAATTTCACGGACCTCTTCGAGCAGCTGCAGAAACGCCAGATCGACGCTGATTTTGTCGGCAAACTGGAATGGAAAAACAATATTTTTCAAAACATCGATTACAAGATCTACCGTTAATCACGAAAAGGACGCAGCGCATGCCTGCGTCCTTTTCGATTCATAAACGCCCCCCATTCAATCAAATACAAATACGAAAAGACAATCCGTAATACATTTTATCGCTAATTGGCCTGAATAAATCTCGTCTTTTTCTGCAAAACAATGTAACATCGGCATGCTACAACGTCTGGAGAATGTAAGCATGAAATCCAGATGGAGGAGGACCAAGGATCATGTCTCGTAATCTCTTGATCATCGCAATCATCGGAGCGCTGACGCTGGCGCTGGGGGCGCCGCAGGTTCAGGCCGCCGAACGCGACTCGAAAAGCTATTCGCTCTATTTCGATGGAAACAATCTGGGCGTCGGTTTCGATCGCCACAAGGGCAGCTCTGACGGACGCCATGATCGACACGGCGATTACAACGGACGCGACTACTCCGTGTTCGTCAATCTGCCGTTGAACTCATACTCCGGTTATGACCGCTATTACACGCAAACAAGCCCAAGCGCGTCATATTCCTCATTGCGCTATGCCAGCGACCGCTATGACCGGACCAGCCGCGACCGAAGGCCGACAACTTACGATAGACGGCCGGCTTACGACAGACGGCCCAGTTCCGAAAGACCGCCAAACGATCACTGGAACCGCCCAAGCAGCTACAACAGTAAATACCACTACAACAAATACCACCACAATGATTGGGACTGGGGCCATAGCTCATCCTGGTACAGGCCCTATAGACCCAGTCACAGTTCATATGCAAAATTCTGGATCTCAGGCTGCTATGTCTATGACTCCGTACAGGTCTTTAGTCACTACGAAACAGTCTGGGTGAGCGGGTATTATGGCGGCGGACACTATGTGCAGCGGCCGGTGTATTGCACGCAAACCAAGCGCGTCTGGAAACCGGGCCACTGGAGTTATCGTTAGGCTCCAACCGCACAGCATGAGCGCAAGCCGGATGCAGCCGCGGATGAAAAATCCGCGGCTGCCTTCATATTGCCGCCCACAGTGAATTTTGCCGAGATTTTTGCTTGCCACTCTGCGCGGAAGGCGCCAAAGATAGGATCCAGCAAGGCGCGCATCCCGTCCAAGCAGGCCCTTACATGAGCTTTAACCAGAAGCATCTGCTCGAATTGGAGCATCTGACGCGCGAGGAGATCGAGACGATCCTCGACACCGCCCGGCAATTCAAGCAGACCTTTCAGCGATCCAAGAAGAAAGTTCCCACGCTCGTTGGCAAGACCGTGGTGAATTTGTTTTTCGAAAACAGCACGCGCACACGCACATCCTTCGAAATCGCGGCCAAACGCCTCGGCGCGGACGTGCTGAATTTCTCCGCCTCCACTTCAAGCCTCTCCAAGGGCGAAACGATCATCGACACCGCGCGCACCATCGAGGCGATGGGCAGCGATGTGATCATCGTGCGGCACTCCTGTCCTGGCGCGCCGCATCTGCTGGCGAAAAAAGTGCAATCCTCGATCATCAACGCCGGCGACGGCTGCCATGAGCATCCGACGCAAGGCTTGCTGGACATCTTCACCATGCGCGAAAAGAAGGGCAAGATCGAGGGGCTGAACGTCGCGATCATCGGCGACCTGTCGCACAGCCGCGTGATGCGCTCCAACGTCTGGGGGCTGCTCAAACTCGGCGCGAAGGTCACGCTTGTCGGCCCCAAGACGCTCGTGCCGCGCGCGTTCGAAAAATTCGGCTGCAAAATCTGCTACAGTCTGCGCGAGGGGATCGCCGAGGCCGACGTGATCAACCTGCTGCGCATTCAGCTCGAACGGCAGCAGCAGAATCTCTTTCCCAGCATCCGCGAATACAAACTGCTCTACGGCCTGAACGGCAAATCGATCTCCTGGGCGCGCGACGATGTGATGATCATGCATCCCGGCCCGGTGAACCGCGGCGTGGAGATCAGTCAGCAAATCGCCGACGGCCCGCTTTCCGTGATCAACGAGCAAGTCACCAACGGCGTCGCCATCCGCATGGCCGTGCTCTTCCTGCTCAGCCATCCTTCCGGCAAATGACGCCGTCATGTTCGATCATGGCGTCTCCGCAGGTTCCAAAGCTTTCCAGGCATACTGTTCATTCTTGATGAGCGTCATCTTCTCGCCCTGCTCCAACCGGATCGGCGTCAGGACGACCACCCCATCTTTCTTTTCATACTTGCACGACGTGACATGAATCATCTGCATCTCTCTGTCATGAGCGCATAGCGTGATAGCTCGGCCAAACGGAGAATCCCAAATCCGGTAATATTGATCTGGCACGCCCTTGTCGCCGATATTCGCTCGCACAATCGCCGGATCAACATCAATACGTTCAATCACGCCGTCTTCCTTTATGGCAAAACGCATCGAGGAACCGTCATCCCGCCGCCCGATCCAACTGCCGCAAAGATCGGAGACCGGCATGTCGCTGCTGCGCAGAAAAGCCCATTCGATCTGGTACGCGCTCGGTCCGCTCATATTGGACAGAATCAGCGTGTCGCCGTCATCCTCCAAGCGATAAGCAAGGCTCATCGCCAGCGACTGGCCCATTGAACGGGCCGATTCATCCGTCAAGGGAATGTTGATTTCACAATGCGTGATATTGCTTTTAATTTCGAACTGCTTCCCCATCGTGATGAAATGAATCCGCAGTTTATCTTTCTTGATAAATTCGATGATATCAAAAGGCGGACCGATGGGAAAGGCGCCTTTTTTCAGATAAGCGAATTTCCATTCGCCTTCCGGCTTCTTGAAATCCTTCGGAACAGCCGCCGGTTTAACCGGAACTTCGCGCCGGAAAACCGGACCGAACATAATGCCGGGCATCTTCCAGACAAGACAGCCTTCCTCATTGATGCTTCCCCGCCAATAGGCCTCATCGCGAGTTCCCTCATCGGTATAAAACCGGTATTCGTCCTGTTCATAAGACCACCGACTGGAATCCCGCTCGCCTTTTTCGTGATAGGTATGGTTTTTCTTGATCTCGATGACGATGCTCGCGCCCAAACCAAGTCCGCGCCATACCCCAATGACTGCTTTATCCGGATCGCTGGCGTCGCTCCCTGTACCCTTGGAAAACAAAGCGCATGATGTCAACAGCGCACAGGCGCCCAGCAACAACGTCAATCGTCTCATGATTGCATCCTTATTTTGATTTCAACAAAGCCAAAAGCGTTTTCGTGCCGGAATTCCTGGCAACGGACTCAGCGCAATGACACAATTATTTAATGACTGGCAACAAATTTGTCAATTGCGCTTCGATTCAATTCACAGTTTGCAATTTCCAATTAAATGTCGCATATTAACCGGATGAATTTATCCGGAGGCGGATCATGAATGTGATTGCCGATCTATGCGTAATCCCGATGGGCGTCGGGGTTTCGGTTTCGAAATACGTGGCGGAGTGCGAGCGGATCTTGCGCGAGAGAAACTTGAAGCTGCAACTGCATGCCTACGGCACGAACATCGAGGGCGAATGGGACGAGGTGTTCGCCGCGATCAAGGCGTGCCACGAGGCGATGCACGCGCTGGGCGCGCCGCGCATCAGCAGCACGCTGCGCTTCGGCACGCGCACGGACCGCGAGCAGTCGATGGAGGACAAGGTGCGCAGCGTGGAGCAACGGCTGGCGGAAATGGAAGGAGATTAAAGCTGGAACATCGCATGACCGGTCATTCCGCTTCATCGAAAATCGCGGAGCCGACGCGCACAAGCGTGGCGCCTTCCTCGATCGCCGTTTCGAAGTCGCCCGACATGCCCATGGAAAGCTCCCGCAGCTGCTCCAATCCCTTTTGCCGCAGCTGGTCGCGCAGCTCGCGCAAACCGCGAAACACCGGCCGCGCGTCTTCCGGATCGTCTGAATACGGCGCCATCGTCATCAAGCCCCGCACGCGCAAACCCGGCAGCCCGAGCGCCGTTCGCGCCAGCGCTTCGACCTGCTCCGGCTCGGCGCCGAACTTGCTCTCTTCGCCGGAGACATTGACCTGCAGCAGGATCTCGATGGAACGGCCTTCGCTTTCCGCGGCCTGGCTGAGCGCGCGCGCCAGCCGCTCGCTGTCCACGGAATGAATCATGTGGAATAATTGCACCGCCAGCCGGGCCTTGTTGCGCTGCAAGTGGCCGATCAAGTGCCATTCGGCTGGAGGCAGGCGAGGGATTTTCTCCTGCGCCTCCTGCACCCGGTTCTCGCCGAACGCGCCGCAGCCGGCGTCCAACGCCTGGCTCACCCGCTCCGCGCCATGGTTTTTCGTGACCGCCACCAGCCGCACATCATGCGGATCGCGGCCGGCCCGTTCGCAAGCGAGCCGGATGCGCTGTTGAATACGATGAAGGTTTTCCGGGACAGACATTTTTTTTCACCACAGAACACAGAGCGGCACAGAAGCTGAATATTTACTGGATGAATAGAAAGATCAATATATTCGCCGTAATTACAGAGCCAATTTAAAAATACACTCTACTTTTGCTCATCCCAATCTCTGCTGAATGCAATTCCGCCGTCCCCCCGTTTTTTCAAGGCAG
>JAFGJS010000117.1 GCA_016928995.1 Candidatus Sumerlaeota bacterium
CTGCCTTGAAAAAACGGGGGGACGGCGGAATTGCATTCAGCAGAGATTGGGATGAGCAAAAGTAGAGTGTATTTTTAAATTGGCTCGCAAGATTTAATTTTTCTGCTGCCTTCAAAGACGATTCGGGTGACTTGACCAATGCATTGGCATGATTATTCAACGCATCCACAAGTTGATTTGTACATTGGGATAAAGCGCTGTTCAGTTTTTCTACTTTTTCATCTAACATCTCATTGGTTTTATGATAATATGACACTGAATAACTCCTTTCATTCTGTCTATCCTGTTCATCATGTCAAAAAAAAATATCTGCGTCACATCAATTAATCTCCGCGCCTCCGCGTCTCCGCGTTAAAAAAATCGGTTCTTCGCATCCTTTGCGCCTTCGCGTCTTTGCGTTATAAAAACTCGCACAACCTCCGCACCAGAACCTCCCACCGGCACTCCCGCTCCACCCATTGCCGGCCCTGCGCGCCCAGCTGCGCCGCCTCATCCGGCTGCCCCGCGAGACGCTCCACCACCTCGCGAAACTCGAAGAAATCACGGAAGTACAATCCACCACCCGCTTGCGAACACAGCTCGCGCGTCACATCGCAATAGTCGTTCACGATCACCGGCCGCCCGGCCCGCCAGGCCTCCAGCAGCACGATCCCAAGGCTCTCATGCAACGACGGCTGCGCCAGCGCCAAACACCCCTCCAGCGCATCGAGTTTGTCCTGATCCGTCAGCATCCCCAAATCCCGCACGCGCGACGATCCGCCGCGAGCCAACGGCGCCCGATCCGGGCCGGCCAGCAGCAAATCCAGCTCCAACGGCGCCGCCTCAAGCAGCCGCTCAAAAAACTGCGTCAGCAACGGCACGTTTTTCGTCGCATCCTTCCGCCCCAGATACAGCAGGTACGGACGCTCCACGCCAAATTTCTTGCGAAAACGCTCCGCCTCTCCACGCCGTTCAAGCTCCACCCCGCAGCCCAGCACGATCTGCGGCTTATGGCCCAATTTGAACAGCTGATTGGCGAATCGCCGCTCCGGCTCGCTGTTGAAAATCAAACGCGGCGCCCGCTCGAACATCTCGCGCACCGGCTGCATCCACGCATAGCTCTCCTGATGCAGACAAGGCAGCAACGTCCCATGCTCGCCCGCCGCGCGCACGCCGAAATACGTCGATCCAAAGCAATACGGCAGGAAAATCGCATGCAGCTCCGCCGCGCTCTCCCGCAGCCACTCCTCCAGCGCCTCGCTCCGAATCGACTCCTCGAAAAACCTTCGCTCATCACTCGGTGAAATCGGATAACGGTTCAGCAAGTTGCGATTGATCTGATCGAACACGAGCCAATCCCGCTTGCACACCGGAAAACGACGCACCGGAACGCCCGACTCCGTCCTCTCCCCGGGCGCATGCTGATTGCGGTTCCAATCCGACTGCGCATCATGACAGCATGTCGCCGCCACGCGCGCATCAACGCCCGCGCTCCGCAAAGCATGGCAATAATCCCGGCAGAGCGCCTCCGCGCCCCCCGTGATCCGCTCCCCGTACCACGGCATGACAAACACCACCGGCTTACGGGGCCGTATCTCCTCGGGCAATTGCATCATGCAGCCGTTTTATTACACGAAACTTCCGTCCGCCAGCCAAAAGTGCATTCCGTCAGCGCTGCATGAAGCTAAAAAAAGAATGGATGGATAAAAAAAACGGAGATGCCTTGTTGAAAAGATCTTATCGTACTCGTACTCAGCGCAGCGGCACTCGTACTCGATTACATCGCCATGGCATCGGCATGATGCTTCATCAGACCGTTCCGCATTATTATCGTGGTTTTCAATCAGTACCGCGACCGTCAGGGAGCGGCCCGTAAAGCGTTGCCACTGCGCCATCGGGGCCGCTCCTTCACAGTCGCGGTACCGATTGTGATGTCTTTCGAAAAGAGCGTTTATTTTGCATATTAGTTTTAGGCAAATCGGAAATTCCAAACGAACAATCGCCAAAACGCCAGCCCGATCACAACGTCACGCTGGAGCTTTCGCTTCACGATTGAAAAACTGGCGCACCCAGGGATTCTCCGAGCGGTCGCGCAACTCATCCGGACGGCCCTCCGCCACGATCCCCTTCGTGCGCTTGTCCAGCATGATCACCCGGCCGGCGATGGCGTAAATGCTGGCCAGCTCATGCGTCACCACGACAAACGTGATCTTCAGCGACCGCGAAAGCCTCACGATCAACTCGTCGAGTTCCGCCGACGTGATCGGATCCAGCCCCGCGCTCGGTTCATCCAAAAACAAAAGCTCCGGATCCAGCGCCATCGCTCGCGCGATCGCCGCGCGTTTCTGCATCCCCCCGCTGATCTCGGAAGGCATATAACCGCAAAACTCCCCCAGTCCGACCAGGGCGAGTTTCATATGCGCGATCAAGTTCATCGCCTCGCGTGGCAGGCTCGTGAACTCCTCCAGCGGCATCCGGACGTTTTCCAGCAGGCTGAGCGACCCGAACAGCGCCCCGCTCTGGTACATCACGCCGAACTCCCGCAGGATCGCCCGCCGCTCCTCGCCCTCGGCATGGGCGATATCCTTGCCCTTGATCAAAATCTCCCCGGCGGCTGGCGGATACAACCCGATCATATGCTTCAGTAGCGTGCTCTTGCCGCAACCCGAACCGCCCAGGATCACAAACACCTCGCCGCGCCGCACCTCGAAATTAAGCCCATCCAGCACCGTCCGGCCCTCATAGGCGGCCTTGAAATTCCGAACCTGGATAATCGTTTCATTCATGATATTGCTTCAAACACCACAGAGCGCACAGAGAACAAACAGTCTGTGCCGTGAACCAATAAGCTCACTCTCCGCGCGCTCTGCGGCTCTGCGCGAAATATATAAAAAAAACATATCTTGCCGTTTACGCCGCTGTTTTAACGGCGTCCCTCCTGAAGCAGCTCGCCGTCCAGGTAGCACTTCGCCGTGCAGCCTTCGATCTCCACGCGGATGTCGTACCAGCGATCCGTCTCCACGCTGCCCGCCACATCGCGCGCCGACAAGTCCGGAAGATTCACCACGTGCTTCGTGTTGCCATAGCCGCCGATGTTCCACCACGTCTTAGTCGCGTCGCCGGGCGAGCCGAAGATGATCAGAAAACCCTCTTTGCCCCCCAGCTTACGCGCCTTCATGCTCAGCGTGCAATCCTCAAACTCATGGCCGCTCAGCAGCGCCCGCGCATTATCATCGCCGCTGATCTGCCGCAGCGCGCCGTCCACGACCTCCCAGGTCCCGCCCTGCGCTTCCCAGCCCTCCATTCCCTTCGAAAAGTCGCTGGCGTAAAGCGTCTGGTCGTACTTGGTCACCTTGATGTCCTTGTACTCCGCCTGGGTCGCCCATGTTCCCACGCCGATTCTTCCCTTGATTGGCTCGCTGGAGACGATCCCCATGTCGCGCCGCATCGCCGCCACCATCAGCACACAACGACGGAAATTCTCCGGATTGCCTTCCTTGTCGTAATTCAAGCCATACGGCCAGAAATGCATCCGGTCGGCATGCAGCACCGCATCTGGTCCGTCGAACGCGCGCAGCTGGGCGATCGCATGCGGACCCGTCCAGATCCCGTCCACCGCGCACTTCCACCAATTTGGATGCTGCCCCACGCCCAGCGTATGAGCGATTTCATGCAGCGCCACGCGCTCATTGATCGAACCGCCGAAACGTATATAACCGCTATAACTGGCGTCCGCCGTCGGCGTGCCGGGGCTGTAAGCCGCGGTCAGATTCTTCGGAAACTGCCCCAGCTGATTGTACAATCCCGTCGCAAAATCCATCGACTCCACGATGCGCTGACGCTTGTCCGCCGGCCATTGCTCATTGCCGTTCGCCAGAACATAAGTCAATTGATACCCCGTGACCGGAGCCATCGGCGCCGGCTCATTCGAAGCCGCGGCCAGTTCCTGCGTCTCGGCAAGCGGCTCATCCGCCTCAATCGCCGGCTGCAATTGCGAACAACCCGCCTGCACAATCAGCAAGACGGCCAGACCAATCAGCATTTGTTTTTTCATGACATTCCTCCCTTTGGTTCAAACGCCCTGAAGGCGCGGCATGTTTTTTTGAATTCCCTCATGATGATGCGCCTTTGACAGAGCGCGTCTTTATTACGTTGTTGATCCTATCGCTAATCTTCGTCGAAGGCCAACGCTTTATTTCGTTTTCGCCTCCAGCGGCGGTTTCCAAACCGCTTCGTTCAAGCACTTCGCCGCCACTGACTCCAGCGCCTCGCGATTTGCCGCGGTCATCTTCGCGCTCATCGCGGCGATCATGCTCTTCGCCATCGAACGCTCGACGAAACCCGCCTTTTCTTTCTCAAATTGGCGATCCATCATCACGTTCAACGATCTTTTCACGCATCGATCCGTGGGGGCGATCACGAACCACCCATATAAATCACGCGTCGCCTCCGGCAACGCCAACAGCGCATGCGCATTGCGCGGATCAAGAGAAACCGGCGCCAGCTTAAACACATCTCCAAAACTCAAACCCGTCTGTCGAAACACTGCCTCCATCTGGGTCAACACCGCCTCGGCCGACTTGCGCTGCTCGGACGGCGCCTGATCGGACAACTGCGCCAACAGTTCGATCAGCATATCGGCGTTAAACGGATACTCCTCATCATACTGCACGACGATAATCAATCCCGGCGCGCGTTTCGCGGCGCCATCCGCTTCAAACTTCTCAACGGCGCTCCGCACGGCCGCCCCGATGTCTTCGACATCCTTCGCGCTTGCGGCGTAATAATAATCCCCCGAACACTGATAAAAACGCCGCCCCTGCAATTCCTTCGGCCAGGCTGATTTTTCAACGCGCTCAAAGTGGAGTCTTGCGCAACCAGCCAGGCAGCAAAGCGCGCCTGCGATCAAAACGAATTTGAGCCACGGCATTCCCGTCATCCCGTCATTCCTTCGAAATCGATTCATGTCCGGCTCGCTCCTCTCATCATGCAATGGATTGAAGCTTCAGACAGCATAACCTCGATTTCGTTACCGCCTTATATATCCAGCGCATAAAACAGCGCGGTGAAAATCCCGTCCCAGATCGCGATCAGCACGATGCCGGTCACCACGGCGCTGGTCGCCGCATCCCCCACTGCGCTCGCCCCGCTCTTCGTCTGCAATCCCCGCAAACAGCCCACCGCGGAAACAAGCAGACCGAAAACCACGGCCTTGAACATCCCCGTCAGCAGATCGGAAAGATCCATCGCCGCGACGGAAGTAAACAGCTGATTATAATACGTGATCAACGGATAATCGAACGACAGCACCACCACGCCCCCGCCGATGAGGCCGAAAAGATTGGCGAACATCACCAGGAACGGCATCACGCAAACCGCCGCGATCACGCGCGGAACGACCAGGTAGCGCACTGGATTCACGCCCATCGTATGCAGCGCGTCGAGCTCCTCGTTCACCTTCATCGTCCCGATCTCCGCCGCAAAAGCCGAACCCGTGCGGCCGGCCAGGATGATCGCCGACATCAACGGCCCCAGCTCGCGCAGCAAGGAAAGCCCCACCAGGTTGGCCACATACAGCTCCGCGCCGTATTCCTTCATGAACGCCCCGGCCTGAAAAGCCAGAATCAACCCCAGCAAAAATCCAATCAGCGCGACCAGCGGCATCGCATTGGCGCCGGCCTTCTCCGCCAGCAACAGCGCCTCGCCCCAGCGCGTCTGACGCGGATGCCGCAGCGCCCGCCAAAGTTCCACGGCCAGCTCCCCGCGATAAGAAACGCCGTTATACAGATCCGTTAACAGGTTCGCCGTCGCGCGGCCGATATCAACCACGAAATTTGTGGCCTGAGGCTCAACCTTCTCATCCTGTAAAAAATGACGCAGCTCGAATAAATTCAGCAAACGCTGGTATTCCTCGGGGAATCGCTCGATCCGCACGGACTGCTCGCGCTGCATGGCGATGCGCTGCAGCTCAATCAACACCGCCGCGCCCGCTCCGTCGCAATACTCCAGCTCGCCGCAATCCACAATCAGCTCGCCCGAATGCCCTCGCGCCGCGCGCACCGCCTCATCCCAAACCGTGGCGGCGCCATCAGCGTCAAGCCGCCCGGACAGCGCGATCCTCAGCGCGCCAGCTTCGACAGCCGCCTTGCAAGTCGCCACGGCATTGGGAGTTTGAGGCATGGACATGGCGTTATATTGCATGGAAATCCGGCGCCAGTGCAAGCGGTACTTATGAAAAACGAATCCCGCGCTTCAACACACCGCGCCATGTGCCATTTCGTACACCCCGCAAACGCCTGTGCGTCAACGTACGGCGTTTCTTTGCTCCCTCACGCATCATCCGGTCTTCAATTTGCCCAAAATTAACTCTGGATTGCTGTTTCGACTCATGATAGCTCTCATTATCTCTAAATTCGACGAATTGCGCGAATCCGGTATAAGCTTTGCTTTGGATATCCTTGCGGTAAAACGTTTTGATAGAATTTGATCAGGAGGATAGCTCATGAACGCCTCAAAAGCGATAATGCTCGGATTGCTGAGCGTTGCGCTGATGGCGTTTTCCACGGCATCGCCTGCGCAGCAGGAGGGACATGGGCGTCAACGCATGCTGCGTGGACCCAACCGCAGGGAGCCGCAAGACCGTATGCGCAACAGCAGAATCATGTCCGATCCTCAGCGCCAGGCCGAAGCGTTCGTCCAGAAATTCGACAGCAACGGAGATGGAGTAGTCTCAGACAGCGAATTTCCCGGCAATCCAAATCGGCTGAATGAATTGGACAGCGATGGAGACGGCAAGGTGTCCGTGGAAGAATACGCCGCGCAGGCCCGGCAGCGGCAGCAGCGCATGAACAACCTGCGGGATCTTGACGGCCCCCCGGAGCAGGATGGTCCGCCCCCTGGCAATCGGGTCATGCGAAATCTGCAGGAAACATTGAAAAGAATGGACGCCGATCAAAGCGAGACGCTATCGCCAGAAGAATTCAAAGCGGGTGTCGAGACATTATTCCAAGCCCTGGACCGCAATCAGGACGGCGAACTGGACCGGATGGAAATCGGACTGCCCCCGCCTCCGCTTTCCGAAGAAGAACGCGAACGCATCGTTCAAGCGGTCCGCGAGCGCTTCGTGGAACGCGTCATGGAGCGCATGGATGCAAACGAAGACGGCGCCATCAGCCAGGACGAATGGAATGGACTGCGCGCGCGCTTTAAACGAATCGATGCGAACTCCGACGGAACGTTGAGTGCGGAAGAACTCAGCGACAGCGTGGAGCAGAGCGCTGAATTTCAGGACAATACTCCGAGGCTTCCGCCGGAATTCGACGACTCTCTATTCGACGAACTTTTCCAGCGCCGCGACCTCAACCAAAACGGCAAAATAGAACGGGATGAATTCCACGGATCGGATGTAGCTTTCCAAGAGGCGGATCAAAATGAAAACGGCGTCCTGTCATGGAACGAAGCTCGGATCTATATGCAACGACACATGGCCAGGCTGGGCCGGCTAAGGATCGGCGGCCCAGCGCATAACACAGAAGAACAAAACCACCCCCCTTACGGCCCCCCGGATTTCGATGACGGGGAACGGGATGACATGGATCCCGCAGGAATGATGCCCCCGCCGCCGCCGGGCTTTCCTCCGGAATGGGACGAATTATTTTAATCCCGCGTCAGCCGGATGTCTACAGGCTCTCTTCATCATCTCCTCTCCCGCCCATTCACCGCCAGCCAACCGCAACGCGCAGCCTCTTTTCAGATCTTGGACCTCAATCAATCATAATATCGATATAACGGTTCTCAAAAGATATTGCGCGATTGGCTGTTCAAAAGGCCGACGTGAATGTAAGACGAACACTCCTGTTCGTCTCATCATGACGTCGATATGACGCCGATCCGGAAGGCGAACAGGAGTGTTCGCCCTACAGGGGTGGCGCAAGAACTTTTGAGAATTGCTATAAGCGTTCCGACCCGGAAAAGCAATCAATCACTTGACATTCCCAGCAAAATAGTTAACGCTAACTTAACTGTGGCATAGACTAATTCACAAAATTCCTGATGCTTTCAATTCTGTGCCGCGACCGTGAGGGAGCGGCCCGCAAACCCTTGCCGCAACGCCAATTGGGCCTTTCCCTTACGGTGACGCCATGCTGGTGCTACGGCTCGGAGACGATGGACATGGATCCGCTGACGCCGAAAGCCGTGTGGGGCTTCAACGGCACGGAGCGCCCAGGAGCGGTGTACCTGGCCGCGACGCTCGCCGGGCACAGCCAAAAGGGCCTTCCCGCCTTCGGCATTTACGGCCGCGACGTGCAGGACGCCGACGATAAAACGATCCCAGCCGACGTTGCTGAAATAATCCATCGCTTCATTCGCGCGGGGCTGGCCGTCGCCACGATGCGCGGCAAATCGTACGCCTCGATGGGCGGCTGTTCGATGGGCATCGCAGGCTCCATCGTCGATCAGCCTTTCTTCGAGGACTATCTCGGCATGCGCGTCGAGGCGATTGACATGAGCGAATTCACCCGCCGCATCGACCGCGGAATTTTCGATCCAAAGGAATTCCAAAAAGCGATCCAGTGGACGCAAAAAAACTGCGTCGAAGGCTTCGACTGCAATCCGCCAGCAAAACAATTCACGCGCGCGGAAAAAGACGCCGTCTGGGAAACGTGCGTGAAGATGGCGCTGATCGCCCGCGACATCATGGCCGGCAATCCGCGCCTGTCCGAGCTCGGCTTCGGCGAAGAAGCGCTGGGGCGCAACGCCATCGCCGGTGGATTCCAGGGCCAGCGCCAATGGACCGACCACAAACCCAACGGCGATTTCATGGAAGCCATCCTCAATTCGTCGTTCGACTGGAACGGCGTCCGCCAGCCCTACATCCTGGCCACGGAAAACGACTCGTTGAACGGCGCGACGATGCTCTTCGGCCACCTGCTGAACGGCGCCGCGCAGATCTTCGCCGACGTGCGCACGTACTGGAGTCCGCTGGCGGTGAAGCGCGTCACGGGACATACGCTCAAAGGCGCCGCCGCCGGAGGCGTCATCCACATGATCAATTCCGGCCCCGCCACGCTGGACGGAACAGGCAGGCAGCGCAGCAACGGCCAACCCGCGATGAAGCCGTTCTGGGAAATCAAAAAAGAAGAGGCAGCCGCATGCCTGAAGGCGACGACGTGGCACATGGCCGTGCAGGAATACTTCCGCGGCGGCGGATGGGGCACGCGCTATCGCACCGACGGCGGCATGCCGCTCACCATGGCCCGCATCAATCTGGTCAAGGGCCTCGGTCCCGCGCTGCAGATCGCCGAAGGTCAAAGCGTCGAGCTCCCGGCAAAGGTGCACGACGCGCTCGACCGCGACCTGGCCGACGACGTGGTTCGCGCCGCGCATCACGGGCGCCGGTGCCTTCGCCGATGTCTACAGCGTGATGAACAATTGGGGCGCGAATCACTGCGCGCTGGCCTATGGCCATATCGGCGCGGACCTGATCACGCTGGCCGGCATGCTGCGCATTCCGGTGTACATGCACAACGTGCCCCCGGAAAAAATCTTCCGGCCCAGCAGCTGGGCGCAATTCGGCGGCGATCAAGATCCGATGGGCGCCGACTTCCGCGCCTGCCGCAACTTCGGCCCGCTCTACAAATGATGAATCTGGATCACTCCGCCAACGTGATCTTCAGCGCCACGGCATGCTCGCAAGGCTTGCTTTCCGGTAGTTGCACTTGCAGGCCAGCCTCATCGTTGTTGAACTCGAGCGCGCCGTCATGGCCCAGCAGCTCGATCCCGGCGATTTGAACGCCCTGCAAATTCGGCGAGTTGGCCGCCAGCGATTGAATCGTGACGGTCTTCTGTTCCGGCCATCCCAGCAGAAATGCATAGAGCGCATCGCCTTTCGCCGTGAAGCGAACATCCTTCGCGCTGAAGCGGGTTTTGCCTTCGTTGAACATGCCTGAGCGGACTTGCGTCGGCCCTTCGCCATAAAGCTTCCAGGGACGCGTGCCGAAAATCGCCTCGCCGTTGATCGCCATCCAGTCCGCCAGGCCATCCAGGAACGCGGCTTCATGTTCGTCGATCGTGCCGTCGCCGCGCATGGGAACGCTGAGCAGCAGATTGCCGTTCTTGCTCACGACATCGATCAGCATATGGACGACCTGCTCCACCGATTTGTATCCGTTGCGTTCCGAAAGCCCACGATCATAGTGCCAGTTGCCGATGCAAGTGCAGGTCTGCCATGGCTCGGGCATAATGCTCTCGCAAAAACCGCGCTCATGATCTTCCACGACGCCCGCGCGCTGCTCCGGTTGCAATTGTTTGCCGTTGACCACGACCTCCATCTTCCCGTCGTTCCATTGCAGGCTGGCGTTGTAGTAATGCGCCGTAATGTCCAGCCCCGCCTGCCCCAGCGGCAGTCCAAAATTGTCGAAATAAACGAGTTCGGGATGATACTTGTCGACTAAATCCTGGCAGCGCAGATACCAGTTCTCCGTGAATTGCGGATTATTCTCCGGCGCATGCTCCATCCACGGCCGCGTGTTAGCCTCATGCCATTCGTTCGCCTCTTTGATGCTCGTGATGCCGTCGGGCATTTTAATCGTCGGTCCGGTGTAGAGCTCCTGCGGATCAAGCCCCTCCCACCATTTGCCCTTACCGTCTTCCTTGGTCAGCGCCGCCGCGTCATACCGCACCCCGGCCTTCGGTCCTTCCGCGTCATACCCATACGCCGTTTGCAGCCAGTGCCACGCATGCGCCGAATGATTGCTCACGCCGAAATGCAAGCCTTGCGCCCGCGCGACCTTCTCCCATATCCCTACAATGTCTCTTTTCGGTCCTACGTTCACCGTGTTCCACGCATGGTATTGGGAATCGTACATGTCCAGATTGTCATGATGATTCGCCATCGCCACAAAGTATTGAGCGCCGGCCCGCTTGTAGAGCTCCATCAACTTCTCTGGCTCCCATTTATCCGCCTTCCATCGATGAATGACTTCCATGAAACCGAATTCCGACGGATGACCGTAATGTTCCACATGGTAGTTATACTGCCAGCTGCCCTGCATATACATATGCCGCGCATACCAATCGCTGGCCCCCGGTTCGCATTGCGGCCCCCAGTGCGCCCAGATCCCGAACTTGGCGTCGCGGAACCATTGCGGGCATTGATAATCTTTCTGAAATGACTCCCAGCTCGGTTGATACGGATCTTGAGCGATCATCCTCGTTGCTCCTGTTATTGATTTCGATTCACTGCTATTCTGCCTGGATGCTCCCGCCGGACGCAGTTGCAATTTGATAATGGCGACCGGCTCCGCGTGATCTTGCCGCTCCGCCGTGATTTTGATTTCCTGATCCGATTGCGTGAACGCCGTCTCGCCGCTCGTCAGCAGTTCGCACGAAATAATCTTAAGCTCCAGCGGCGGCAACGCCAGCGTATCCGTGCCGCGCCAATCCAGCACATGCACATAAACCACGTCGCCTTTGTGCGTTGAACAATAATAATTATCCACCGGTTGAAACGGGCCGGGCCGCGTGCCATAGATGCTCTCGCTGTACCGTTCCAGCCAGGCGCCGGTTTCCTTCAACCGCTCAATGTGCGCCGCAGGAATCACACCATCGCGATCCGGCCCCACGTTCAGCAGCATGTTCCCGCCGCGCCCGACCACATTGACCAGCATGCGAATGATGTCATCCAATTTCATCAAATTCTGATGCGTGTTATAACCCCAACTGCTCATATTCAGATTGAGGCATTTCTCCCACGGCGTGTCCTTGATCGGCCCCGAAACCGCATGCCCGCCTTCGTCGCATTTGAAATCGCCTTCCCAGCCGGATCGCGGACTGATCACAACTTTCGGCTGATATTTACGGACCATCGTATTGAGCTTAATCGGCTCCCAAAACCAGGCGGCGTCGGCGTCTGAGCCATGATGCGCCAGCCAGCCGCCATCATACCAGAGTATATCGATCTTGCCGTAATCGCGCATCAGCTCCTCGACTTGCCCGTATCCCTGTTGCTTCATCAACGCCGCGTTGTCCGCTAGTTCCTTCGGCTTGAAATACCCCGGAAAGCGCCAGTCCATCGGCGAATAATACAGCCCCACGCCTAGCCCGGCCACACGGCAAGCCTTCGTGTATTCCGCTACGAAATCCCGCCGCGCCGCGGTTTTTGCGCTACAAAAATCGCCATAGCTGGACGGACTGTTCCACAGCGCAAAACCATCATGATGCCGCGCCGTCAGCACCATGTAACGCATCCCCGCTTCCCTGGCGATGCTCGCCCACTCCTCCGCGTCAAATTTTTGCGGCGTAAATTCATCCGCCAGCTTGGCGTACTCCTCGGCGGGAATTTTCTCGTTGTGCATGACCCATTCCCCGCGCGCCGGAATGGCGTACAGCCCCCAATGGATGAACATGCCGAACTTGGCGTCCTGCCACCACGCCTTGTCCTCCGGACTTAATTTCAGCTGCCGGCTCGCTTCGTCCTGGTTTTGCTGCGGCTCGAAATCCAGCTGGCTTTTCAATTTCGATTTCAATTCATCGCCCTGCATGTTCTCACCCTCGGCGTTAGCGGCTGGCGTAGCGGCCATCATCAAGGCTCCTCCAATGATCATGAATATTATCCACTTCGCGCGGTCTGCGCGTCCAGATTTTCGTGCGGTTGTATCTTCATAGTTTTTTGGGGCACAGTGCATTTTTAATCCTTCAAATTTTTATCTCATGGATCATTGTTTCAAACGGCGGGTTATAAAAGCGGCTTGACTGTTAACGCTAACTATTATTCCCCGGTTTCGTCACAGAGTCAAGCTGGAAATCCGTTTTTCGCTTGCCGGTTTCTATGCGGCAATGCTATCTCCTGATCATTCCATGGAACAAAGGTCGCCTTGGCTCACGTGAAAAAGCGAAACGTCGGCATCAAAGATCTTTCCGAAAAATGCTCGCTATCCATGATGACCGTGTCGCGGGCGCTGCGCGGCGCATATGGCGTCAACCCCAAAACGCGGGAACGAGTGCTCCGCACGGCGAAGGAAATGGGATACATCCCCAATCAAGTCGCAAGCAACCTGGCGCAAAACAAAACGAACACCATCGGCGTCATCGTCCCGGACATCGGCCTCAGTTTTTTCCCCAATGTGTTCCATCAACTGGAAAGCGAATTCTCCGCGCAAGGCTACAACTTATTCATCTGCTGCTCCTACGATCAGCCTGAAAAAGAGCGCAAGGAAGTCATGGCCCTGATCAGCCGCCGCGTGGACGGCATCGTGCTCGCCCCGGCGTCCTGGAAGGAAAGCTACGGCGCCGCCCGGCTGATTCTCGATCAGGACTGTCCCTTGGTCCTGATCGACCGCAGGATCAAGGGCCTTGATGTAGACACCGTGATTGTGGACGACTATGGCGGCGCGGTCTCGGCCGTGAACCACCTCATCGAGCAAGGCTTCCGGCGGATCGTCCATCTTTCCGGCGGACAAAACATCTGGACCTCCCGCGAGCGGTTGCGCGGCTATCGCGCCGCGTTGCGCGACGCAAAAATAAACATCAAGGAAGCTTGGATTATCCTGGCCGGATTAACCGTCGAAAGCGGCGAAGAAGCCATGACGCGGCTGCTGGAGCAGAATGCCAATTTCGACGCGATTTTCTGTGTCAACGATCCCGTGGCCCTCGGCGCCTATCGGGCGCTCCAGCGCCATGGCGGAAAGGCGCCGAAACCCATCGCGCTGATAGGCTTTGCCGGGATCCAAGAGACCGAAATGCTGGAAACGCCGCTCTCCACGGTTCAACAGGACGACGCCCGCATCGGACGGGAAGCCGCCCAGTTGCTCTTGAACCGCATCGGCCCCAACGCGAATGAATCCAAACCCGTCTGCCTGAAAATCCCCACTCAACTGATCATCCGCGCATCAACCACGGCCCTGATAAAATCATAACACGCCCTTCGATAGATCGAGCTCATCGAATTGAGCGCTTGGATCTGTTTGGAATAAAATTCAATGGCGCCGGTGATTCCAGGGGGCGCAGATGCGCTCCATGCGCTTTTCAAAACGGCCGCTATGGATCAGCGCCCATTGGCGGGTGAATTGGAGCATGTATTTTTCGCGCTTTTTGATGTACTTGCGGATGACCCACATAAAACCCGGCCGCACCAGGCGGGCCTTTTCCGGATCTGTCAGGACCAAGTCCGAATATCGCGCCTCGAAATACGGCAGGATCACGTCCACGTCATGCATTTCGCCCGTCGTGTCATGCACGGCTTTGATGACCTTGCGCATCGGACGGTATAACGAAACACGGTGCTGCATGAAGAATTCGAGCGTATAACGGATTCGCTTGCCGCCCAGCCGCAGGGCGTGAATCGTGTGCATGTCAAAATTGCCCTCGCACTGCTCGCGGCGCTCATAGTACAGACGGCGGAGCCGCTGGAAAATTTTCGGCAGCTGCAGCGAAAACTGATCCTCGCGCGAAATGCGCCTGCTTTCCCCCATATCACAATACGCAACGCAAAGCTCCCGGTAATCCGCCAGCATCCGCTTGAATTCCTCGTAGCGCAGCAGGTGCGTTTCCTTCACCAGATTGTTATAAGGCGCTTCGCGGTCCGCCAGAATCGTGGCATGCGCCCATTCGATGCCCGCCTGCAAGCTCTCCGTTTTTGGCGGCTTGAGCTTGTTGAATTCCGCCAGCGTCACATCAAAATCACGCACCACGCCCAGCGCGTCTTTATAATGCCGGCATTCCCGTTTCAGCGCTTTCATCGTCCGCCGGTCGGCGAAAGCGGGAAAATAACGCATGCAATTGCGCAGCTTGTTGATCGCCACGCGCATCTCATGCAGCGGTTCAATGTCGTCCTTGTCCAGCAGGTTCGGCTCATATTTAAAAATCGTATTGATCTGCTTGATCATCACGGCGGCGCATTCGCGCTTGAAGTCATTGGTCTGCTGCTTGGGCGGCTTGATTTTGCGCGGCGCCGGCTTCACGGCGAGCACGCCGGCCGCCAATTCCGGCTCAACAGCCGAAACGGCTTCCGTGGATTCAAGCGCCGATGATGCTTGTGCAATGTTGTTTTTTTTCAGCGCCATAAAAAAACCTGACGATCTCCTATGAAGGTTCATCTTTAACAAAAAGCAAAAGTTGCGTTCAAGAAATATGAAGAAATAAACCGCGGATCGGGAAGAGGGGCGAATACAACAACCACAGGAGACTGTTTCGACATATCTACCGGCGACTTTACACAAAAAGCAGCCGTCTAATCCATGAAAAAAGACCAAGATGGTTTTTTTTTGATCATCCGCTCAGCCGCTTTCGCTCAACCGTTTTTCCGGCTTGCTCCAGAGCAGGGCGTGCGCCTCATCCAGCAGGCGTGGAATTTCGTCCTTGAACGGCGATTGAGCTAACGCAGGCGTGAGGCTGATCTTTTCCTCAACGGCTTTGGCCATATTGAAACCCGGAAACCAGTGCCCGCCGTTGCCCAGCAGATTGTAGCGCATACGGCCATATTCCACCATATCGTAGGCTCGCGCAAGGTTGTATAGCCAGAGGATGATGCGGATATTGATCCCGCCGGGAACCTCTTCCCAACGCGGAATACCCTCCGCATAGCGCTCCGCAAATTCCCGGCCCACAGTCTCATACATCACGCCTTCCATCCGTTCGGCAATCGGAGGAACGAGCTCCACGGCCTGATCGAGTTGCTCTACGGCCTCAATGTGCTCATCGTAATCCGAGGGCCGCGCCACGCCGATGCTCAGTGTATGAATTTCCGGAAACGAAAGACAAAAAAGATCATTGAATACGATGGGATGCAGCGGACTGGTGATTTCCCGCAGCTTGTCCGATGGCTTGTAAAGCATGCCCCCCTTGTCCGAGGGGCTGATGATAAACACGCCCATGTCCTGCTTGCGCGCCTCAAGCACGGCCGGCCAGTTGTCCTGGAAGATATAAAACCAGTGCAGATTGACATAATCGAAACCGCCATGCTCTTCGGCTTGAATCGCACGAACGATCACATCCGTCGAACCATGTGTCGAAAAACCAATATGGCGCGCAAGGCCTTGCTTGACGAAATCGCGGGCGGCTTTCAGGCAACCGTCCGGCCCCAGCGACCATTGCAGCGTTTCTTCATTGTTGATACCGTGGATCGCGAATAGATCAACATAATCTAAGTTCAACCGC
The DNA here is from genome assembly GCA_016928995.1 of Candidatus Sumerlaeota bacterium. Taxonomy (GTDB): domain Bacteria; phylum Sumerlaeota; class Sumerlaeia; order JAFGJS01; family JAFGJS01; genus JAFGJS01. Next base: position 16,135 of record JAFGJS010000117.1, read on the forward strand.
GCCAATGAATCATGGAAATTATCGCGGAAACGCCCAACATCGGATTCCGGGCTGACCTTGGTTTGCACAATCAGCTGCTCGCGGGGCAAATCCGGCAAAATCTGGCCCAATTGCCGCTCGCTGGAGCCATAGCCGCGGGCCGTTTCGATGTGATTGATGCCAAGTTCCAGCGAACAGCGGATGATCGCTTCCAGGTTCGCCTGACCTTCCCTGGACACCTCTTCCATGGGCAAATCCTGCCATTGATGCTGATAGCGCATGCCGCCCGTGGAAAACACGGGCATTTGCAGTTCCGTCCGTCCGAAACGCCTATATTCCATGCTATAGCTCCTCCATCCAGCAAACCTTATCGTCATTCAATCGGCAAAACAGCATCCCTTGTCAACAACTAATACAAAGGACAAAATCATCATAAAACACAGACTTTTGATTTAATGATTGTTATAGTCGCCCTGAGCTGTTTTACAAATTTTTTACAATCGATTTACTTTAATCTGACCACTTGAAAAAAAAAGGGGCTATGATACAGTACATGAGATTTTGAAAGAGCAAGCCGGGCGGCAGGAAAAGCGTCCGTATTTAGGTGCGATGGCACAAGGTCAATTGGGCGAAGGTTAAAATTTCTACTATTCCAAAGGGAGGCAAGCATTATGTTGTACACACGGAAGGCCCGCCGCGGCCAAGGCATGACGGAGTATGTGATTATCGTTGCGCTGATCGCGATTTTCTGCATCGGCATCTTCACGCTGTTCGGCCATCAGATTCAGCAAACGACGGCGTCGATCATCAACAAACTCGGTGGCGCGCAGCAAATTCACTCTACGGTTGAAGATGAGTCGAAGAACGTCACCACCGAGATGGGCGAGCAGAATCAAAAGCAGCAGATGGCCACATTCTAATTGCGGTCGCGCAGCTTTGTGCGCATTCAATGCCGGCTTCCCGCATCAGCGGGGAGCCGGTGTTTTTTTTGTGTCAGAATCAATGAATTCCGCGCTTTAAGGATTCAAATCTTTTCCGCTTGATCGCTTTGCGCACATGAAGTTTGAAGACCAGGTTGCCGATCAGATAGCGCCTCCAAAGGCGTCCGGGTTCCAAGGCGAGACGAAAAAGCCATTCCCAGCCGGCGTCGGCAAGCCAACGCGGCGCCAGAGCCCGGCGGCCGCTGAGGTATTCAAACATCGCGCCGACGCACCACACCACGGGCACATGCAGCTTTTCCTGATTGCGCGAGGCCCAGAGTTCCTGCTTCGGAGCGCCCATTCCAGCGATCACGATGTCCGGCTGTTTTGAGCGGATCTCGGCGGCCAGCTCCTTCTCTTCATCCAATCCCAGTTCGAAATACCCATGCGAGTATCCCGCCACGTCGAGTTCCGGCATGGCGCGCTGCATGTTTTCCACGCATTCTCGCACGATCGCACGCTTTCCGCCGACGAAGAAAAGCCGCCGTTTCGATTGCGCCGCGCGCCGGCAAAATTCCTCGAAGAAGTGCGCCGCGCTCAAGCGTTCGGGCACATCGATGCCAAGGCGCCGCGCGGCTTTCACCACGGACATCCCATCGGCATAGATATAATCCGCCTGACGCAGGATCGCGCCGTATTCCGCGTGAGTGTGGAACATATTCACGCAATGCGCGTTGATGTACGTCACGATCCGCGCACGGTCGCGGCCGCCGTAGGAAAGCTCCACGATGTCGCCCAGCAATTCATCGAGGGTTGGCGAGCTGAGGGGAATCCCCAGGAAATCCTCGGAAGGAAAACGGCGTGGCTCCGGATTGACGCTGGTATTGGCTTGGTCCGCGTTCATAAACCGCATTCAAACGCAACGGCGTTTCATACGCAATCAAATTAGCATTGCGGCGCGCGACTGACGCCCTCGCCTTAAAACGCAACCATATAGCTCGGCGTCGCCGACGCAGGAGGGCTCCCCGCTTCACTCACGTTCACACTCAGGTTGAAGCTGTCATTGGCGTAGTCGTTGGCATAGTCGCCGCCAAGGCCGCAGACCCCGATATACCATCGGCCAGCATGCGTGCCGTTCAGCATATTGCCGATCACGGCGGTCTGTTGCGTGCTGCTTTGCGTGGACGATTGCACGTCGAACTCATCATCGCGCGGCGGACGCGCGCGCCTGGCGTAAAAGACGGCGCCAGTTCCATTGAGCTGATCGAGCGTGATCGTCATGGTGCGATAGTTCACGTCCGGCGGCGTGTCGAAATAATAGTATCGCCAGCGATGACACTCGACTTCATCGCCGGAGACGGTCGCGTTGTACCCGCCGCTGCCGGATAATTCCTCAACGGCGTACGCGCGGAGCTGATAGGCTGAGTTTGCCGCGGCGGCGCCATAAACGCCGATGTGCCATTCACCGGCTGCAGGCGACGCGATATGGACCGCGTTGAGCTCCGGTCCTGTGTCGCTCGTGGCGCCGGCGTCGTCCGTAGAAGCGACCGGCGACCCAGCCTTCACATAAAGATCAGGATCGCCAGAGGCGTCCATGGGCAGTAATTCAGCCACGAATTCGTCGATCCCGGCCGGAAGAACCATATAAAACCGGCCCCAATCGCCGTTCGCTAAAATCCCATTGTGCCGTGGATAGGAATGCGCCAGCTCGACAGGCTGATCCAGCGCTTGCGAGGCGCTGGGGGTTCCAAGCAGGAATTGCATCGCCTCGCTCATGCGGCGGCCGAGCTCCACCTGGCCCCAGAAATTGAAATGCGCCGCATCGCCATCAAGAATCGGCAGATCATCCACCAGCACGAGCGCTGTCGCAGTCGTCACGCCCGCCGATCCGTCTCCAAGCCGCATGAAAAACTGGTCCAATCCGATCGGCGTCAACGTCGTATCGTTGTGCGGTTCGCTGTATGGCCGGATGGCCCCATTTGCGTAAAGCACATATTCGGCGAGGCGGAATTGATTCGAACGCACCGTATCCGTGTAGGTGAAGCGATTTTGATAATTCATCCGCATCGTCGTGCCCACGACCAACGGCAGCGCAAGCGGCTGCTCGGGATCCTCGGACAGATCCGTCCGCAAGGATTCAATGAAGTTGCGCAGGTTTTCGCCGTATTCGCTCGGAGCGTCGTCCAGGGCCGGCGAGGCATTCAGGCATCCCGGCGTGAGCTCGGGATCGCTGAACGTGTCTTCCACTCCAAGTTGAAGCATGACTCCGCAGAGTTCGATGCTGCGGCCGCGCTCGCTGAAAAACTCGCGCAGTTCCTGAACGCTGGACACAATACGCGGATACATCGCCGTGTAGTAATAGCGCGGATCCGGCTCGACCGAGCTCGGTTGACAGTTGGCGTCGCACACGATTTCCGAGCGCCAATCGCACCAGAGGGTCGTCGCGCCCGGGGTGAATTTCAGCACCAGCAGCTGTTCGGTTGCGGGATTGATCCACTCGTCACGCATGATGTGGCTGAAAGTTGCGTCCGGTCCGAAGTTCAGTAATTCCGGACGATACATATATCCGGCGAAACCCGGCGCCAGGGGGCCGATGCGCGGCGAGGCGTCCGCCGCAGTCGGGATGGCTGTCCCCGGTTCGAAATAAAAAGTCACGGGCGTCGGCGGCACGACATACATCAAGGCGTCGTCCACCGGCTCAGCGTATTCACGGAAATCCGGAACCGCGCCGGAGCCGTCAGGCGTGTCGATCAGGTAAGCCCAGCCCTCCATGTTTGACGAACCGAGCGCCAGAAAGACCTTCAGCGTGCGGTTGTCGGGCGTGTCCGGAATCTCATAAGCGCCGATGTCCACGCGTCCGGTCAAGCCAGGCTGACGATTGCCCAGGACGTCCGATGTGGCGTAATCCAGCAGCATCATGCACCCCGCGTCGCGGCAGGGCGATGTGGAAAGCAGGACCGGTCCGGGATCCTCCGCCGCTGACGCGAACTGAGGGGCTGTGTTGATGTTGCCGATGCCGCGGGAAAGGTCCCAGCTCTGGATGCAGCAAAACATCGGCGTCCATTCATGGGTGGAGCCAGGCTCGATTCCCGGCCGCATTTGCGCATCCGTCGCCGCGTAATTGCCCCAAAGGACGGAGCTGAAGATCCAGCCCCGGCAATCCGCGATGCCCCCGCCATAGTTCCCGGCCGCGTTGTCATACAGGGTGTTGTTGAGGATCTGGGCCCGATGGCAGTCGGCGATGCCGCCGCCCGCATTCGTGGCGAAGTTGAAATAGAAATAATTGTTCAAAATCACGCCGCCGCAGCCCGCGATGCCCGCGCCGCGCACGGCCACGTTGCTTTTGATGAAGTTGCCGCGAATGACCGGATGCGCCGCGGATTGCAGACAGGCGATGCCGCCGCCGTTTCCGCTCGCATTATATCCATTGATGATCGTAAAGCCCTCGATGATGCAATCCGCGGTCACGGCGGTTTGTATCGTGATCACGGGTCCGGCTGAGGCGCCGTCGATGATTGTCAGCGAAGGAGAGGATAGCTCCGAGGCGCGCAATGCGACGCTTTTGTTCAGCGTCAAATTTTCAGTGTATGTGCCGGGCGTCACAAAGATCGTATCGCCGTCCGAGGCGGCGTTGATCGCCGCCTGGATCGTGCTGTAGTCGTATCCGCCTCCGCTGCCCACGGTGTAAATCGCCGGGAAAGCACACGGTGAAATCAAGTTCAACAGCGCGAATATCGCAATGCAAACCAATGCGGAATGTTGTTTTAAGCAGACATGGATTTTCATAGTTGGATTTCTTTCTCTGGAAGCATCGGCGGCGAGAGTCGAATTATAAGGGAATGATCCACCCGCCATTTTCATCAATTGGACTAAATTGTATTATGATCACAGTACTTAGTCAATGGTTTCGTGAAAAAACGGAAAGATCGCTGAAAAATGCTATTTTATCTCCAAACTGAATCTATTGTTGCGGCGATCGGAGCCTGAGCAGGTAATGCTCCGGCGGACTTTGCATGGTGATCGGAGCCTGCGCCCCCGCAGGCCAAACCGGTGCAAGGGCCTCGGAAGCCATGAATTCGGTGAACCGATTCTTCTCCTGATCATTAAAATGCCGGAAAAAGTCGAATGGATACAGCGACAATTCCCGCAAGTTGAAATAGATGTAGCGAAAATTTTCATCCCAGAGCTGCTGAATCAGTTCATCATTACTCTTCGTCTGCCGGATCAGCCATAAGATCGCCGGCGTGTCGAACCAATCGCTGGCGAAATAATCGACTCGATCAAAATAATATCCGCGAAACTCGCCGATAAAGAGCACCCGCTCATCCGGCTTCACCATGTTGGACAGCAGCCTCGTCATCGGGTAGTAGTTATGCTGTGACAAATACTGATCACGCGATTGAAATCCAAGCGCCACGGAGAGCGGGGCTTGATGCTGGCGGCAGGCGATGTAGTGAACGGACCACCATACCTGCAGCGCGGCCAGGATTACCAGCAGCGCGGCGCAACCGATCCCCGCCGCCTTCCACCAGCGGCTGATTTGCTGAATCGACGCGCCGATGAGCAGCGCCAGCACAGGAAAGAGCGGAATAAGGAAACGATTGCTTTGATAAGAGAAAAACCAGAAGGTCCAATAAGCTAGCGCCGTCAAGCCCAACGTAACGACGATAATGCATTGCGACCGGTTTTCATTTTGCTGTTTCAGCGCGCCCCAAAACGAAATCACGAACAACACAAGCCAGGCCGGCAAAAACGCAAGATAGATCAATCCCTGAAAATGATCTTCGTAGCCGCCCCAAATATTCCACATATCAATGGCTTTTTGATCCGGACTATTTCCATGCCGTAGCGTGAGCGCCGCTTTTCCTCCGTTTTTCATCGAATAGATTTCCGCCCCATAGTCGCCTTTATAGAAATAAAACGCGGAATCGAGCGGACTGCGCAAAAAGAGGAGCCCCTTGACCAGCGCGGACGGCAAGCGCTGACTGATGCTTAATACGCTAAGGTCGTTTTGTTGATTGTCGATGAAACGATGCGTCCCTTTTACATGGGCTTTTTGCATGTAGAGGCGCTGGCTACCTGCGCTCCATTCCGGACTTTTAAAGATCGAGTTGGCGGCGGGATAGAGCGGATTGCCGGTGAATTGATAACTCTTCAGCATCCACGGCGCGAAAAGCGCAAAAGCGATGAGCGCGACCAGCAACGCGCCGCGCAGGCCGCGCGTGAAACGTTTCGCCGGTCCGCGTTCCGTGTCGCGTTGAAGCAGAGGCGCCAGCGCCAGCGTCACGCCGATCAGCGCGACCATCGGCAGCATGGTCAGCTTCGTTCCCGCCGCCGCGCCGCAGAAAATCCCGCAAAGCACCAGCCAGAACCTTCGCTCCGCACAGCCAGGGGCGGCTGTGCCACATGTATGAGCTGAATCAGCGCTTGCCGCAGCAACTCGATCCTTCTCCCATGCCGCTGCAAACCCGCCGTATTCCAGCGCCGTTGCGACCTTGCCATTCTCCGGCGCCGTTGCATCCCCGCCGTTCTTCCCCGTTTCGGACATTGGAATTTCGAATTTAGAATTTGTTTCGGATTTCGGATTTCGAATTTCGGATTTTCTCAGCACATGCCCCATCGCATAGAACGCCAGCGTATAATACAGCGCCGAGAAATGATCGATGAATTCCCAACCCGCGACGAGATAGGAAACCGGCGTCGCCGCCACGATCAGCACGGGCAGCCATTGCGCGCCCATCACCGGCTGCGGATCATCCTTGCGCGCCAGCAACCGCTTCCAGAACAGCCACAGCGCGACGAGTGTCCCGGCGAAGGCCAGGGCGTGCGTCAGCTTCGCCGCAATGTCGCCAAGGCCGATCATGCAAAAAAGGAACAGCAGCTCGCCGGTGAACGGCAAATTGCTGAAAGCGTTCAGCGGCAGATGCGTGATCGCCCCGCGTTTGATCCACTCCTGTGGCGCCGCAAGGTGATAACGCAGGCCGTCCGATTGCACTGGCGGTGTGGCGGCATAGAGCACTAGCAGCAATCCAAGCACGCATAAAAAACCCGCAGCGAACTTTTCATATATATTCGACTCGCTCCACCATTGTTTCATCGCCGTCCACTTGCGCGCGCCCACGCGCGACCGCACGCCATAAATCAATCCCGGAATCAGCAGCGTGGCGTATAACGCATAAAACACCGGCCGCTTCAGCAGCCCCAGCGGCCAGCCCAGCAGCAACGTCACGCAGGCGATCAGCACGGAGCCCAGCGCGCAGCTCAGCAGCCACTGTTCCACGCCCCCCAGCGCAATGCCATGCCGCCGCATCCAACGTCCTGCGATGGCCGGCAGGATCCAGCCCGTGCCAATCATGAACGCCGAAGGGAAGAGGAAGGCTTGCAGCAGGCTCAGCGGCAATCCGCGAAAACTCTGAAAATACTCAGCCGGAAACGGCGTATTCCACCCGCTCAAAAAACAGATCGGCCCGCGCACCTGATACCACACGATCAGCGCAATCCACCCCAATGCAACAATGGCAATAATCAACCTTCGCATGGCAGTTATTCTTTGCCCAGTTTTCGAAAATCGCAAAATGAAAATGAATAAAAGATTAAACGATATCCGGCTGATCAATCTCCTCGAATCGAATCTTATCGAGAAAACGCCGATCACGTTGAATTTGTTTACGCGCAATAATATTGGCAAGCACCAACAATAAAATTGCCGCGGAAAATAAACTAGGCAAATGAATCAAGGACAAAAGGTCAACGCCATATCGTTCATTCAGCTGATTTGCATACCATCCTAAAATTGTTTGATGAAACTCATCGCAGACATAATTCATTAATCCTGCTAGAAGCCATATAGGCAACATGCCACGTAATAAACCTCTCCCTTTGACGCCAATAACCCATCGAATAGTATGAGCACGGTAAATGAGTATCTTCAAAAAAATAATTAATAATACAACATTGCACGATTCATAAAATATAGATTGAACTAGACGCACAATAATAACAGACAATAATCGAACATTGTAAAAATCAATATACACCTGATCCATTGCCATAGCGCATCGATACGGGACCTGAAAGAATAAAAACAGTGTGATAAACGGAGCATAAATAGAATCAAGCCAGATTTGTTTGGCGTTAGGTAGTATTCGGAGTTGTTCATCCTGTAAAAAAAAGGCTTTATAACATAGACGATTATAGATCAATGGTGCGAATATCAGCAAAAAAAAGAGAACAAGCTCGTAAAAATCATTAGATACATCTGAGATTATATCGATATACGGGCCAAAAAGATCATCATTCAATGTGTGGCCCAAACCTGCAAGCAAGCCGTAGATAAATATGCACCAGTACAAAAAACGGGTACGGCGCAAAATGCGGCGTTGAATGGGATTGAACTGTAGAAGCGAAAGGGACAAATGTAAATTTGCTCGAATTTAATTTTATTAACTGATGTTACGCAGCGAGTGTTTCCTTTGAGTGCGCAGGCCATGCCTGCGCCTTGTACAAACGGAATTCGGTCCATCATACGGCAGTATTTCAGCGTAACTCAAGGCGACGGCATGGCCGCCGAAGTCCAAAGAGTCTGAGATGCGTGACATCAGTTATTAATTAAAGATTAAATGATAGGCCTACGCAATTCTTTTTATGTGTTAAGTTTACTCTTGCACGTGTGCGCGATGGATTAAACAATTCCCATATTATTATAATTCAAGGATGAAATACGATGCGCGTTGGCGTTGTGACATTAGGCTGCGATAAAAACACGGTGGATAATGAATACCTGGCCGGGTTGTTGACGCGGCAAGGGGTGGAGTGCATCGCGGTGAATAAGCCGGAGGACAACGCGGACAACACGCTCGACGCCGTGGTGATCACAACCTGCGCATTCACCGAAGAGGCGCGCGAGGAGAACATCGGCCGGATCGTCGAATGGGCCGAGGCGAAACAGGAATCGGCGCGCCTGAAACGGCTGTATCTCTCCGGCTGCCTGACGCAGCGCTACGCCGATGAGTTGATCCGCGAATTCCCTGAAATCGACGGACTGGTCGGCGTGGGACAATGGACCCAGCTCGCGGCAATGATCACAGCCGATGCGCCGGAGCGGACGCATCCGCAACCAGACCGGTCGGTCGTGCTCGTTGACCTCAAGGAACAGCTGCCGCGCGCGCCGCTCGATAACCGCCCGTACGCTTACCTGAAAATCAGCGACGGCTGCAACCATCAGTGCACGTTCTGCTCGATCCCGCTGATGAAGGGGCGCATGAGCAGCGTGCCGCGCGAGATCGTGCTGCACGAAGCGCGCGGACTGATCGAACGCGGAGCGCGCGAGATCAACATCGTGGCGCAAGATTCGGGAGACTACGGCCGCGATCGCTACGAGGATTACCGCCTGGACCGGCTCGTGGAGGATCTCATCGCGCTCGACGGCGACTTCCGCGTGCGGCTGCTGTACTGCTATCCAATGGGCGTGACGGAGCGGTTGATCGAGTTGCTCGCCGGACACCCGAAGGTCTGTAATTACCTCGACATGCCATTGCAGCATCTGGACCGCGAGGTGCTGCGCCGCATGAAACGCCCGCACAGCGAAATGCACGCGGAGGAATTGATCGGCCGGCTGCGCGAGCGCGCGCCGGAGATTGCGCTGCGCACGACATTCATCACAGGCTTCCCCGGCGAAACAGACGCCGCCTTCGAAAACTTGCTGGAAGGCGTGCGGCGCATCCAATTCGATTGGCTCGGGGCGTTCACATTTTCCCGCGAAGAAGGGACGCCGTCAGCGGAAATGCCCGATCAGATCCCGGACGCGCTCAAGCAGGAACGCTACGAGCGGCTGATGATCGAGCAACAATCGATCACCGAGGCGAAACTGCGCGCCCGCGTCGGATCGGTCGAGCGCGTGTTGATCGAGGCGCAAGCGGAAGAGCCGGAAAACTGCTACGCTGGACGCAGCGAAAAAGAAGCGCCGGAAGTGGACGGACTGATTTTCGTGGAATCTGAAAAAAAATTAACGCCCGGCGCAATCGTCTCCGCGCAAATCATCAACTCCGGACCATACGATCTATTCGCCAGTATGAAATAAAAATGCATTTCAATAAAGCCAGACTGTTCCGCATTTTAATCGTGATTTTCAATCAGTACCGCGACCGTTAGGGAGCGGCCCGTAAAGCGTTGCCACAGCGCCATCGGGGCCGCTCCTTCACAGTCGCGGCACTGATTGCGATAATCCTTCGAAAACAGCGTTTATTTTACGTATTAGTTTAAGCGTCATTTGTGGATGAACCGGCGTTTGAATGATCCGCAACGCGGTCTCGGATGGTTCTGCCAATCGTCTCTCTCAGTTCCTCAATGGTGAAGGGTTTGCCAATCACGCAATCCACACCGACGGGATGCTCCCCATGCGAGGCCATGATTTGCGCAAAGCCCGTAATCATGATCACAGGAACAGAACGGCCGGAATCCTTGATATATTGAGCCAATTCATCGCCGCTGCCCTTGGGCATGGCCCGGTCGGTGATCACAAGGTCAAACGCGTCCTGGTTGAATTTTTCAATGCCATCGGCGGTGTCAACCGCTGTTGCGGCGCTATGTCCGTCCAGAATCAGGTATTCTGAAAGCAGCTTCCGGATGCTCTCGTCGTCATCCACAACCAGCACCTTTAACACCCGGATCGTTTGCGATGAAGTCTCTTGAGCGGATTGCATCCCGATATCATTCTGCGCGAGAGGGATTTGCATGGTTATCGTTGTTCCATTTCCGGGAACGCTATTAATGTTGAGCGTCCCGTTATGGCGCCTGACGATGCCGTGAACCATGGCCAAACCCATGCCGGTTCCTTCTTCGCCTTTGGTCGAGAAGAACGGCTCGAGACATTTGCACGCGACTTCGGAAGACATTCCGGCCCCGGTGTCTTCGACTTGCAGATTAAAATGTTCGTCCTCAACAAACGCGCGAATCGTCACTTGGCCGCCGCCGGCGATGGCATGAAGCGCGTTGAGCAGGAGATTCATCAGCGCCTCGCTGAATTGAGCTTTGCTCAGAGTGACGCTCAAATCCTGCGGCACATCCTCGATGATTTTGACCGGAATTGACTGGGCTTCCCGTTGCGATTTCCAGAGCGGCTTGGTCGCCTCGACGACTTCAGAGACCAATTTCGCGATGTTGACGCTTTCCATTTTTGGCCGGGAGTCAGCGCGCTGGAATTCCTGCAACCGCTTGATGATCTCGCGCGACGTATTTGCGGCAGTGCGGATGGCGTCAATCATGGGCAGCGTTTTTTGAAGATCATTCATGAGCTCCGGATTATGCAGAAGCAGATCGGAATACCCCAGAATGGGAAAAAGCATGTTGTTAAAATCGTGCGAGATGCCGCTGGTCAATTGGCCCAGGGCGCCGAGGCGTTCCTGACGGACGAGCAGTTCCTCGCTCCTTTTCAATTTCAGGTGCGCCTTCATTGTCTCGCTGACCTGCTTTTCCAATTGCGCGTTGGCGAGACTCAAATGAGCGGTTTTTTTATTCACCTCATATTTCAGAAGGATGCTCATGGCGAAAAGCAGGAATAATCCCGTGATAGCGGCGCTAAATGCCCAGCCAATCCAACTGGGCAGACTGAGTTGAGTGGTTTCTCCCAGCCATCGGCGCAAAGCCTGATGATAAGCCGAGCCTTTCTCAGCCTTCATGTCCGCGAGCTGGCTGTCGATGGCCGTGATGAGATCCCGATTGACTCCTTTTTTCACGGCGAAGCGCAATGACGCGGGCGAAAACACCACGGGACTGCGCGTCACATCGAATTCGGTTTCGTGGGTGTAACCGTAAACACGATTGACGATGCCGGCGTCGGCTTTTTTCTCCTGAAGCGTGCGGAACACGGATTCGTAATCTTCGACAAGCGTCAAATCATAACTGAATCCGAATCCATCGGCGAGATTCTTCAGCCGCTCAAGGTGTATTCCCTTGCGCATGGTGACGACGCGCAGATCCTTGAGATCAGTGATCAGCTTGATGTTGAGCCCTTTTCGCGTATAGACCTGAGCCCAGTTGCAGATCACGTCGTCTTCGCAGAAGGTGTAAATTTCAGCTCGCTCGGGGGAGTAAGCGACATCCATCATCAGGTCGATCTCGCCAGCCTCCAGGCGTTCAAGGCACTCCGCCCAGGAACCGTGAACATAATGAAGCGTCCAAGCTTCGCGCCGGGCGATCTCCTCAATAAGATCCACGAAAATACCGGCGGGCGTTCCGTCGGCTTCCGTGAAAATTTTGGGCTGATTTTCGTAGACGCCAACCCTGACATCCCTGGCGTCGGCTAAAAGCATCCGGCTCGACCAGTGCGATAGGCAGAGGAGGAAGAGGAATACGACGCATCGGATCAGCGATGCGTTTTTTTTGAATCGTGGAACGGCTGTCATAAGGATTCCTTTGATGGTAATCGTTATAACATTGCTCCAAAAACAACCCTTATGCGCCCTAACGCTGTGTGACAAGTTGAGAATGTCAAGCCGCTCAGCGAGTCCACTGGAAACATATCAGTATAACCGCGACGGCGAATTCTGTTCAACTGGAAATAATTCGAGAAACATCCTGACGATTCGTGCGACCGCGCAAAACCAATAACTTCAGATTAAAACAAAAATTGTACCCCATGTCAAGAACATGACTGCTTCGTCCTTAATTAGTCTTAGCGACGATTATCTTATTTTCGGCAAAAACGACTGTTTTCTTGAGGTTTAATCGATAATGTCCATACCGGATGTCGCTCGAAAGTCAATTCGCGGGAATCAAACGGTGAAGCTCTCGCAGCCAGGCGAGTTGCTGCATGTAAAAACAAAGCCCCAAACCGATCAAAACCGTGTCGCAAAGCAGCAATACAGACGACGTGAGCTTCGCCCGGCCGCGCCGATGCTGAAGAAAATAAACCACCGCGCAAAAAATCGGCATCACGGCGACAGGGACAATCAGAATGATATAATGTCGCAGGATGTCAGAAACAGCCACCTGCCATCCGGCTCCCTGCGGCAACTCAGCCCCGATGCCTGAAAAAATCTCATCGATCATCGGCACGACATACAGAAAATGCCGCCACAGCACCCACACCGCAAAGCCATTAAGCAGAAAATGGAGGAAAGCGAAGATCAGTTCGCCGGGGCGTGGAACCGCGTGTAGATTGTCGCCGGCTGTCTCCGTCATGAGCGAATAAGTTCTCCCAGCGGCCGTCGCGTTCACGCCGGCGCGTGGATTTCCCCGGTCTTGATCTCGCGGATCTTATTATGCGCGTCCAGAAAAACCAGCGCAGGATGATGATCCTTCACCTCATCCTCCGTCAGCATCGTCCACGAAAAAACGATGATATGATTGTCCTTCTGGATCAGATGCGCCGCGGCCCCGTTCATCGAAATCTCGCCGCATCCCGGCTCCAGCCGCAGCACATACGTCGAAAGACGGTTGCCCGAGGTCAAATCCGCGACCATCACGCGCTCATACTCGCGCAATTTCGCCGCGCGCATCAGATCCTCGGGGATCCCGATGCTCCCCTGATAATCCAAATGCGCCTGCGTCACGGTGGCGCCGTGAAGTTTCGATTTTAGAAATTCATATAAAGCCATCTTCGTTCTATGCCTGCCAAACACGGGAAAACCCGCCGAAATCTAAAAAATTACCGGTGTTGCTGCGCCTTGCACTGGTCTTCTTTTTCGAAATGATGATTGATGACTCGTTTCAGCGCCGGCACGATGATCCGCCAATCCCCAATGTGCTCTTTGCGCACACGGATGAATGTGCGCATCAGATAGACTTCCTTCACATCGGGAATCGACAAGCAGCGTTGCGCCAACAAGTTGTCCTTAGCTTCGCGAAAACTCCGATAAACTTTGCCTTCGTTGTCCCGGGTGACCGGGCGGTCCAACGTCACCATTACAATTTCAAGTTCCTTGGTGCCGTCAATCGAAAGCACGGCCGGCATAGCGCGTCCTCCTGGATCGTCACCCTTGCGGCTCTCATACGGCTCACCACGCGGCAAACAAGATTTTTTCCGAAAACCCAATACAATATCGCCGGAATCTAGGCCAACGCGGCCCCGTTGACAACATTTTTCCGCAATCTACCGAGGTTTTTCGCTTTTTTTACGTTGAAGTTGAGTCGCCAGAAACGCTTAATATTATATCTCACCACCAACACACAATCAAGCGGAGAAGACATGAAAACCAAAGCCTTTTTGGGAGCCTTGCCCGGAGCGATCATTGGCGGATTGATCTGGGAACTCACACTGTTAAAAACCCAATTCTATCTTTTCTTCATGCCGGTCCTGCTGGGCGTCCTCATCGCTTTGGGCGTGGTCCTGATCTTAAGGCAAAGAACAATCAACATCGGTCTGACGTGCATGGCATTGACCGTCGGCGCTTTTATTCTCGGCAAAATCGCCACCGGCCCCACCTTTTACCACATGCGCAGCGACATCTTCTGCGATGCATTAAACACCCCGGAAGCATACGAAACGATGCAGATGCTCAGCCAGGCCTATGGCAACTCTCCCGGCTCCAAAGCCGCCATCCGCATGATGCTGACCCACCCCCGGCAATCCCCGGACGAGGATAGCCTGGGACGCCCTGAGTATCGCGTCTTCGTGGATCAGTATCTTGATGAATACGACTACTTCAACGCGGCAAAGCCCACGTTCGAGGAATGGCAGGCGCACGTGCTGAGCGGCACGCGGGAACAGCTCAAACAGATCAATCCGCTCCGGAAAATCAACGCCTCATCCAGCAAATCGGAAATCATGTTTCTCGTCATCGGCCTGATGGCCGCCTTCATGATCGGCGGAGGCAAAAACGACTATGCGCAGGCAGAGCGCGAGGAGTTCATGACCGGCCTTGGGCATACGGAAAATCTGAACAACCACGAGGATTTATACCCCGGCACATCGAATCTTTCGCCGGGATTGGAGCAATACGCAGGCTCGAACGCCCTCCCTGCGCCCCGTCCGGAAAATGCCTATGCCCTCGAGCTGAATGACGAAACCGGAGCGGACCAGGATCCCACCACGGCGGCTGATGAATCCGACCGATCCAGCTCTCAAGAGGAACTGGAGCCTTGGCAGAGCCAGTTCATCACGCATACTCGCCCGAAAAGACGCTCCCCATCATCGCAAGACACCGGCCAATAATTCGATGCTCCAGACAGTCGCCGCGTCATTCCTGATCGGCCAGGAGAAACAGCACGACCCGCTTCCATCCTGGCTCGAACACAGGATCTGCCCGTAAGCGGATCCGCCCTTCATACAGCCAGGCCGGAATCCGCACATCCCGCTCCGCGCGGACCGGCTCGCCCGAAGCAAAGCAGGCCTGGATCAACTCGCGCTCCTCCGGCAGCAACGGCTCGCGCATCGGCCACATATCGCCGCGGATCCGCCGGTAAATTTTCCGCTCGCTCCCCTCCGGCTCATCGATGATCGTCAGCACCGCATGCGGCCCTGATTGCGCCAGCAGCGCATACGCCAGCACCTCATGCGAGGCATGCGGATACAGCCCCTTCAACGCCGCCAAATCGCCTTCAAACTCCTGTGCATCCTGCTCGAAAAAATCGCGGTTGATCAAAAAATCCTTGGTGTAAAACACCGCGATTTCATGCATCGCCGCGCGCCACTGGTCAGCGTCCTCCGCCTCTTCGCCGCATGTGAACGTATCAATCAAATCATCGTTATCCACAAGAAACTGCTCAATGATCTCATGCGCCACATCGAACTGCTGACGCTCCGGACGCTGTGTCTGATCATGATAAATGATCCAGCGCCCGCCCTCGCGCTCTTCGCGGACCGACATCGCCATCGGCGCTTGAGCGCAATCGGCATCCTCGCTTTGCCCGGCAAGCGCCGCCCGGCGTTCGATCCCGATCGCCTCGCAGACCTTGAATGCATCCGGAGAGCGCACCGGCTCGCAATAAGCCGCCTCAATGATCTCGCGGATGAATTGTTGAATCGCTTCCATGCCCGGCTCTCAAGATAAAAAGTAAGGCGCCGGCTTGCGCTGCTGCGCGAACCGGCGCGAATTTCGATAAGCTGCTATCTCGCTCAACTAAAAAAAGTTTTGATTTCCTCATAAAACTCGCAGTCCACAAGCTTGCGCGTCTTGGCCGCCTCCATGATGTCCACGCTTTCCACCCGCGCGCCCCGCAACGCCGTCATCAAGCCGAATTTCCCCTCCTCGGCCAGATCCGCGGCCATCGCGCCCAGCCGCATCCCCAGCACGCGGTCGAAAGCGGTCGGGATGCCCCCGCGCTGAACATGGCCCAGAATCACGCTCTGCGTCTCCACCTTCAGCTTGCGCTTGATCTGCTGCGCCAGCCAGGCCGCCACGCCATGGCCCATGTCCACTTCGCCATGTTTCTCCGCCAATTTCGCCAAGCTCTGCTGCTGAGACACGCTGTTCGGCTGCGCGCCTTCCGCCACAACGATGATCGAATACGGCTTGCCCTGAGTGCGCCGGTACTGAATCAGCTCGCAGATCTCCTTCAGATCAAAAGGAAACTCCGGTATCGCCACATACGACGCCCCGGCGCCCAGGCCCGAATACAACGCAGTCCAGCCCGAATGCAGCCCGATCACTTCCACCACCACGATCCGCTCGCGCGATTGCGCCGACGTCTGCAAGCGTTCGATCGCCTCGCAAGCCACATTGCTCGCTGTCGCAAAACCGAACGTATAATCCGTCATCGCCACATTATTATCCAACGTCTTGGGCACTGCAATCACGTTCACGCCCTTGGCTGAAAGCTTGGCCGCCGCGCGCAGGGACATCTCGCCACCGACGACAATCAAACAGTCCAGCCCGAGCCGCTTATAATTTTTGATCACCTGCTTCTCGCCGTTTTTCTCCTGGTATGGATCGAGCATCGACGAACCCAGGATCGTGCCGCCAGAAACATGAATATCCTCGACATCCTCGGCGCTGAGTTCCATGGTGCGCCCGCCGTCCATCAACCCCCGGTAGCCGCGGCGAAGACCAAGCACCTCATGACCCAAAATGCACGCGCGCACGACGATGCCGCGAATCACCGCATTCAAACCCGGGCAATCCCCCCCGCCGGTTAAAACGCCGATTTTTGCCATCATTCCCACCCCATAGATGAATCAATTTTATCTTGCTCTTGCTCTTGCTTCTGAATCTCAATCCCGCTCTTCAACAAACCACCCCTGAAAACAAAAGCAAGTAAAACAATTAGCAGCAGGCCACGATTCCCGCGAAGGAATCCGCCTTGAGCGCCGCGCCGCCGATCAAACCGCCGTCGATGTCCGCCTTGGCCATCAAGCCCTCCGCGTTGTCCGGCTTCATGCTGCCGCCGTACTGCAAACGCACCGCGTCCGCCAGCTCCTGATCGAACAGCTTCGCCAGCTCCGCACGGATCGCCGCATGCACTTCCTGCGCTTGCTCCGGCGTGGCCACTTCGCCGGTGCCAATCGCCCAAACCGGCTCATACGCGATCACGCTCTCGATCATTTTCTCGCGCGGCAGCTCCGCCAGACATCCGCGCACCTGGCCCAGCACCACGTCCAGCGTGCGGCCGGCCTTGCGCTCATCCAGCAACTCGCCCACGCAGATGATCGGAATAATGCCGTGTTGATACAGCGCCTTGGCCTTCGCGTTGATCTTCGCGTCCGTCTCGGCGTAATACTGACGGCGCTCGCTGTGACCGATGATGCAATAATCGACTCCGAGTTCCTTCAGAAACACCGGAGAAATCTCGCCCGTGTAAGCACCGCTGTCATTCTCATTGCAATTCTGGGCGCCCAATTTCACATTGGTCCCTTTTACTATCATCGACACCGCGCTCAAAGCAGTAAAGGGCGGACACACCGCAACATCCGCATTTTTTGCATCGCCCAGCGCATCCACGACTCCCTGCGCCAGTTTTTGCGCCTCTTCGAGCGCGCCGTTCATCTTCCAATTTCCCGCAATAATGGGTTTACGCATGATTTTCAGCTCCTGGATGGTCAGTTCATGGTTTTAAACCATGAAAGGCGAAATAAAAATGATCAAGCACAAACGTCGGCTCCAAGCCGTAGAATCTTCACCGAAATTTCATCTTTTTTTCGCGTTATGGACGCTCAGAAAAAATCAAAAAACTAATGATTGCCAATCAAACTAAAGCCTGCTATTTTATTTAGTTTCGAATGGCGCTCAAAACGCCAACACCAACGAAAGGCGCTCGATATCATGTTGCTTGGCGCGCACATCTCCATCGCCGGCGGATTCGACAAAGTCTGCGTGCGCGGCGCGGAGGCCACATGCGAGGCCATCCAGGTCTTCGTCAAAAACAACAACCAATGGAACGGCCGCAGCCTCGCCGCCGCCGAATGCGACGCATTCAAACGCGATCTGAAACCAAACGGCATCCGCGCCGTCATCGCCCACAACATCTACCTCTCCAACTTCTGCGCCACGAAGCCCGAAAACCTGGAGAAGACCATCGCCTCCACCATCGATGAACTGCAACGCTGCCATCAGCTCGGCATTCCCTGGCTGGTGCTCCATCCCGGCTCGCATCTCGGCATGGGCGAAGCATGGGGCCTGGCCAAGGCCGCCGGAACGCTCAACCTCTGCCTGAAGGAAACCTCCGCCTGCTGCTCCGGCGTGTTGCTCGAAACCACCTCCGGCCAGGGCACGAACCTCGGATACAAATTCGAGCATCTCGCCGAGATTCTTCGTCGTGTGCGCTCCAAAAAACGCATGGGCGTCTGCCTCGACACCTGCCACATCTTCACGGCGGGCTACGACATCCGCACCGCCGCCGGCTGGCGCAAAACCATGCGCCAATTCGACCGGATCATCGGCCTCGATAAACTCAAGGCCGTGCATCTGAACGACTCGAAAAAGGAGCTCGGCTCGCGCCGCGACCGCCACGAACACATCGGCAAAGGCGCGATCGGCATCGAAGGATTCCGCGCCATCATCAACGACAAACGCCTGAAAAACATCCCCGGCCTGCTCGAAACACCGGTGGAACAAGACCCGCAGGACAACATCGACAACCTCAACCGTCTGCGCGCCCTGCGGAAATGAAAATAAATTTACGCTTGCTCTTATCAAGATCCCAACGTTTATGACATAGATCAACAGTAACAGATTTCAACGCAAAGACGCACTGCTTTTTTTTGACAGGATGAACAGGATCAACAAGATGCTGATGTCGGATGATCCACACAACGGCGCATAAAAATTTCGGTGTCCGTTGTAGCTCGAATACAATTCCTCCATCTAAAACAAAGAAAAATGATGATCAATCTAATCCAGTTCATCCTGTCGATCCTGTCAAAAAGATACTTATTTCTTTGCGGTTCTTTGCGTCTCTGCGTCTCTGCGTTAAAATAAAAGGAGGGCGCCATCATGCGCTTCGAATATTACGGCTGCAAACACATCGTCTTTGAACCCGGCAGCTTCATCGACTTGCCCGAACTCATCGCTGAACGCGGCGGCCGCCTCTTTCTCGTCATGGGCCGCCGCTCGCTGAAGGAAAGCGGAAAATTCGACAGCCTCATCGACGGACTCGCCAAATTTTCCATCATCCACCAAAGCTTCGAAGTGGACGGCGAACCCACCGTCTCCATGGTGCGGAAAGCCGCGCGCAAAGCCAAAGCCTTCGACGCGGACGTCGTCGCCGCCGTCGGCGGAGGCAGCGTGATCGACCTCGGCAAAGCCGTCAGCGGACTCGTCGCCAACGGAGGCGACGCGGAAGACTACCTCGAAGGCGTCGGCAAAGGCCTTCAATTCTGCCTGCCTTCGCTCCCATACATCGCCGTCCCCACAACCGCCGGCACCGGCTCCGAAGTCACGCGCAACGCGGTCATCACCGGCGACGACCGCTCCTTCAAGAAAAGCATCCGCTCCCAATTTCTCATTCCGGATGTCGCCCTCGTCGATCCCGAACTCACCCTCGGCGCCTCGCCCGAAGTCACCGTCGCTTGCGGCTTCGACGCCATCGCGCAGCTCATCGAGTCATACACCTCGAACCACGCCGGACCCATGACCGACGCCCTCGCTCTCTCTGCGCTCCGGCCCGTTCGCCGCGCGCTCAAACAAGCCTGGCAAAATCCCCAGGACATCTCGGCGCGAACCTCGCTCTCTTACGCCGCATTGATCAGCGGCCTCACGCTGGCCAACGCCGGGCTTGGCGCCGTGCACGGCCTCGCCTCGCCCCTGGGCGCCATGTTCCCCGCGCCCCATGGCGCGGTCTGCGCCATCCTGCTCCCTCACGTCATCCGCGCCAATTACATCGCGCTCTGCGAACGCGCGCCCAAGCATCCCACGCTGAAAAAATACAGCGCCCTCGCCCGCAGCTGGCTCCGGAGTTCCAGCGCCCCCCTCGTCTTCGCCGACAGCCTTCACGCCGAAACGCAAGAAATGAACATCGCCGGATTAAGCCGTTACAAAGTCGCGCGGCGCGACATCCCGCGCATCGTGGCCCAGGCCCGCGGCTCCAGCATGAAATACAATCCCATCGAACTGACCGACGACGAGCTCGCCGCCATCATCCAGGCCGCGCTCTGATCGAGCCATTGCGCAAACTCGCATCGTCGCATAAACATTTTAAAAATATAAAAGCGGGAGGGGCTATCCCAGCCCCTCCCGCTTTTTTTACAATGCCATACTTGCTTTTTAAATCTCGGACTGTGGCGCGGCGTTGCGCGACTCCAAAGCATTGACACGGTGCTCGACTCGCTCAACGCGCGAGATGCAATCATTGCACGGCTCATGATTGTGAACATGATCGTGCTTCGTCGTGAACAAGCTCAACGACGCGCACCCGCTCGACAATGCCGTCGCGCCCGCAATCAACACCAGACATAATCCCAGGCGCAATTTTCGATCCCATCGTCTCATCTGCTTCTCCTTTCATTTTAAAATGGGAAGATTGCCCTGCCCAGACGCGCCGGAAACGATTTGTTACGCATATTATCGTTATTCCCAAACAGTTTTACGGATATGGCGCTGCAGCCTAGCCATTCGAAAGGGTTCGCATGCGAGGAGAAGTTTTGAAGGCAACAAAAAGAAACGCCTTTATTGCACAGGCAGGACGAGTTCAAGAAGGATGCGATTGTCAGCGTCACGCACTCGTAACAGCGCGGCGCGCAGGAGCGTCAACAGCTTCAGCGTCGCCTTTTCTTCCTGCAGAAATTCCTCCAGCTTGTCGTCGCCAAACAGGCTCCATTCCTGCAGATGATTTAAATTCTCGATGAGCTGTTCGAAATTGATAAACAGAATCATGCGGGTGTCCTCGGCCAGGTCCAGCGAGGCTTGCTGAAAAACCGGATGGCTGGCGAGCGATTGCGCGGAATGATGTTCAGCCAGCAGCATGCGCATCGGCGCGTCCGGCGAAGTGGAGAGATAGACGCACCGTTCATCGGCGGAGGCGTAAACCGGCCAGAGCAGCAACGGCACGGGTCCGCATTTCGTCACACGATATTGAAGCAATGGCCCTTCGTCGGTGTCCGCGGTTTTTTTGGCATCTTTCACCAAGGTGGAGCGCCTGAGCCGTTCGACGGGATCGACTCCCTCATCGAAGCGGCTGGCGGCGCTGGCGACGAAGAGCGGCAACGGCGAGAATAGAAAAGGCTGCACCGATTCCAACGCCACCACATAATCCTGTCCGAGCAGCTCCGTGAAATACTGAAACAGCAGCGCGCCGCCGAGTCGGCTGACGAACGCGCGCGTTTCTCGATCCTTGCGGTCGATTTTTTCCAGCCGGTCCTGCAATTTTTCCGGCTTATCCGCGTATTTCTTGCGGTAATGCTCCCGCTTATCTTCGCGGCTTTGCGTATAGGACTCCTTCACGTAATCGGCCATGATCTTCAGCGCAGCCTGCACGGATTCAGCGTTGCCCGCGGCGGCGGCGATCGATTTGCCCGGCGCCATGCGCAGCAGCTCCATATCGGCGATGCGACGGAGCGCCGCGCCATCCGCCGGAGCCGCGCCGGAAAGCTCAAGCCGCAGCTCCAACCGGCTGTCGTAAGTCAGACTCAGGTTGGTCTGCTGATATTCCCGCAGGTATTTCTCCAGCAGGCGATACGAGGCTTTCTGCATTTTTTCTTCATAGTTTTCCTTCAACATGGCGTGCATATCGTCAATGAATGGGCCGTTGTTGATCCAGGCGATCAGCCCGCGATGCTGGC
The DNA here is from genome assembly GCA_016928995.1 of Candidatus Sumerlaeota bacterium. GTDB lineage: Bacteria > Sumerlaeota > Sumerlaeia > JAFGJS01 > JAFGJS01 > JAFGJS01. Next base: position 38,185 of record JAFGJS010000117.1, read on the forward strand.
GCAGCCGCTCCATGGAATCGATAAACGGCTGATGCGCGGCCAGGTTGTCCGGCGCGCCAGCCTCAACGTAATCGATGAGTTGCTTGAGATAGTACGTGTCGTCAGAGCGCAAAGACAGCACGACGGTTTTGCCATAACGAAAGAAGGAAAAAGAGCGCTTGGACTTTTCCTTCTTGTAGAGAAACAGCTCGACACCATTGTGTTTTTCCGTGATCAGTTCCAGCTCGGGATAGGCCTTCGAGCAAAGCTCGGCGACACGTTCGCTGAAGCCAAGCTCGGTTTTGGCGAAGACGAAAAAGGCTGGAGGGCGATCCTCATCGTAACGCACCAGGGCGCAGGCGGCGCGCGCGCCGAAATAACGATCCACAAAGCCATAGAACGCCGAACGCCGGACGGCGGCGGGAACTTTTTCCAGTTCCTGAAGCTTGTCGCTTTCTTCGAATAATGCGGCGAGCAGCTCCTCGTCGGTGGTCAGGGCTTGAAACAGTTCGGTCGTCTCGAAGTCATGCGCGAGCGCGCTGAAGTCGCGCAGCACGATGTATGCGCTGGCCGTATTGGGGACGAGCTCCGCCAGCTCGCCCTTGAAATCGGGCGCTTCGCGCAGCCACAGGAACAGGTTCAGCAGAACGAGGGCGAGGATGAACACCCCCGCCGCTATCACGCCGCGCGCCAGCCATTTTTTTATCCCTGATCGCATCACATCGCCTCATGAATACTTTGCGGATTTGACATAAGCAGGTCAAGCGCCGGATTGAATCTTATTCTGCAATTAGTTTCAGCAGTACGCCGACGGCGGCGTATCCGCAGACGATGTATAACAGCAACAGCAGCGCGGCCGGCGCAAAATCGGCGATTGAAAACACCTCGGATGATTCTGCCTGTCTTTTTTTGAATGAGCGGATGACGGCCAGCAGATAAATGATGAAGGCGAAATATGGGGAGAAGCCAAGCAGGCCGATGCCAAAAAACAGAATTCCGATGAGGGCGATAGGCAGCACAAAAAGGAATTGCAGGGAGACAAGAAACGTGAGCAGCAGTCCCGCGATCAAGCCCCAATGCACGAATGGTTTCCAGGATTTATGATCCCAATGCATTTCATAGATCAGACTGAGCATGGCCCAGAAGATGATCGGCGAAAACATCCAGTGGATCAAATGGTGAAAGGACAAGGAGAAATAACTCGGAGTGGTGTTTGCTTCCCAGTCCTCATAGAGGAATTCCGTGATGCCAGTTGCGCTCACAGCCAAGGCCAGCGCGGGAAACACGATGCCGAAGATCCAACCGTATGCAATGCGCATGCGCCGGCGACGCGCGTCCCACTCCGTGCGTCCGTGCCAAAAAAAAGTTTCCTCATAAACACGATGCATACGCGAGACGGGTTGAAGCGGATTGAAGAACAGCTCTCCAGCAAAACGGCAAGCCCAGTATGGCCCGGATATAATCAGCACTGTGGAGCAGATGAGAACGCCAGGGATGATTGAACCAAAGGGAATGCTGGATATGCCCGTGATGAATGCTCCGGCGATAGTCATGGCCAGGCAAATGGCGTAGGTGTAGATCATATGGAGCGCCCAACTCCGTCCGACGAGCAGCCAGCCGCGCAACGCGGCCATATGAAAAGCGATGGTCATGATCAGCGGCACAGGAACAAGCTGGCACATCAGCCAGAATATTTCGCGTTGGAAAAATGTTCTTCCAAAAGCACCTTCATCGATGACTACCTGATAACCGAAAAACACGCCGCCGATGAGCCAAACGAGCATTGATACGCCGATGATGACCGCAAAGAATAATGTGGGCCAATAAAGCGAACCGAAGACGATCTCCGCGGGATACATTCGAGTCAGCCGCATTTCTTCGAGGCTGTGGATCGTTCGCCGGTTGTTGCCGAAGATATGCAGCAACATCACACTGAGCGGCGGCCAACCGAAGCAAATAAACAGAAAAGTGTAGCCGATGGCTTGATCCCCTTCACCAAGGGCGATCAATGCGCCGATCAAGACCGCACAGAACCAGTAGGCCAGGGCGATGCCGATCAGCAACCAGCGGCGGCCGAATCGGCGTTTTGGCAACGGACTCCCATGCCGGATGAAAGGATTTTCGCGGCGGCGGCGCCAGAGCCAGGCGAGCTTTCGGTGATAGCGCCAGACGCCAGTGAATTCCGGCACTGTCTCGGCGCCATCACGACGGTCAACGGCGAATTCCTCCGGCGGCGCAGGCATTGGTTCGGATTCCATCTTTATGCCGGTTCATTCCCTCTACAATGATTTATTGCTTGCCCGTTTCCATCGCCTGCTGGCGGCGGCGCAGGGCTTCCAGCTCGCTATCCCGGATGCCGCTGAAATTGATATAGACCCTGCGCTGACGATCCAGCTGCTGCGCCAGGGCCTCGCGCTTGCCGGCCTTGAGCCCGGCCATGATTTGAGAACGGGCGCTTTCGTAGTCATTGCCGGTCTCCGGCTCACGCTTGACCACCCAGGCGAGGTGATAGCCGATTTCGGATTGATGGACCGGGCTGACCTGCCCCGGTGTCAGCTGGGAATAAAATTCATCGAGCTCGCGAGTCAACTGCGTCAGACGCATGTAATCCACATAGGCCCGGTTCAACTCCGACGATCCGCCCTGGAAATCGTCTTCGTCGATATAAATCCAGCCGATCACGCAATTTCCAGCGTTGAACGGCGGATCAGAATGCTCGCGCGCAAGACTCACGAAGGTTTGCAGATTGGAGGATTGAGCGCGATAGGATTCCATTTCCAAACGGATGCGGTCGATCTCCTCCTGCGGCTTACTGACAAACTCCGGATGGACTTGAGCCCCTATGTATCCGCTGGCGGAATCATCAGGGCCTTCCATCCTGATCCGCGTGCCTTTGAACAAGGTCACAACATAGATGCTTTCCGGCACGACATACATTTTTTTATTTTTACTGTAGAACTCCTTGAGCGCCTTTTCGCTGTTCTCCTCTTCAACAAGTTGGGTTAACATTTTATCAATGGTCAGCGCCTCTTCCAGATCCCTCATGAAGTCATTCCGGGAGCGGTTTTTTTGCTTCAGGTGCTCCTCCAGCGTGTCGCCAAGGATGAACAGCTCTTCCGTTTCGCGCACCGCGTTTTCGACTTCCTGGGGCGAGACTGTGACGCCCATGCGCCGGGCCTCTCGCAGCAGCAGCGTGTGTTGCGCCCATTCTCCAGCGAGTTTCTTAAGGATCTGATTGCGGGCTTGAATGCCATTATCTTTCGACTGCACGACGGCTTTGGCTTCGGGATTGTCCCGCAGGTAGCGATGGTACATTTCCGTGAGCTCGCCGCTGGTGAGCAGCGCATTGTCCACAAAAGCGATCGGCATATCGGCTCGCGACGCCAGCACGATCGGCTTGACTTGCGATTCGTTGAGGTCTTTCTGACCTTGCTTGTCGAGGATGATGCGCCGGCGGAAACGCTCGCGCGTCTCCAGGTCGGTTTGTTGAGCGTGCGCCGCCTGAAGGATTAAAGCGAGGGTGATTCCTGCGATCAGCAGCGATTTGGACCAAACGGCGTCTATTGATTTCGGCATGCGGCGTCCTTCCTTATTCACCAATTTCACTAGCAGGCAAGCTAGCAGGATTTTTTCGAGACTGGCAAGTCCTTTTGCGGAAAGCGACAGACAGTTTTACAAAAAATGCGATGCTATCCTCTCGCTCTTCGCAACCGAAATCGAAATCGGGATCGGGATCAGAAGATCAGGCTTGTCAGCTCCTGCATGCCGCTTGAGTTTTCTGTTGACGCTTTAGGGCTGGATGATGATTTTTAGCCATCGTAAAAAAAGCGAGGAGCGCCGTGCCGGTTCAATTATTGTCGATCATCATTCCTGCCTATAACGAACAGAATCGATTGCCGCAAACTCTGGAACGTATCGCTGTATATCTGCATGAACAGGAATTCGATTCGGAAGTGCTGGTTGTGGACGACGGCTCGACCGACGAGACCGTGAAGCGAGCGGAGCAATTTGTGGAGCGCATGCCCGGCGCGTTGCGCGTGTTGCGCAATCAGGGCAACCGGGGCAAGGGTTACTCAACCCGGCGGGGGATGCTGGAGGCGCAAGGAGCATGGCGCTTGTTCACCGACGCGGATCTATCGACGCCGATTGAGGAGCTTGATGCTTTTCTGAAGTTGGCCCGCGACGGAGCGAACGTGGTGATCGGCTCACGGGCGCTGCCCCAATCGCAGGTGGAAGTGCGGCAGAACTGGCTGCGGCAGACCATGGGTCGAACGTTCAATAAAATTCTGCATGCCCTGGCCCTGCGCGGGATCAAGGACACGCAATGCGGATTCAAGCTCTTCAGCGCAGAAGCGGCGCAGGCGATTTTTTCAAAAGCGGAGGTGGACGGCTTTGCCTTCGACGTGGAGGCGTTGCTGCTCGCGCGCAAGCTCGGCTATGCGATTATAGAGCAGCCGGTGCGGTGGATCAATTCGCCGGACAGCAAAGTCAGCATCGTGCGTGATTCCGCTAAAATGCTCTGGGATGTGCTGGCGCTGCGCTGGCGTCTGCGCTGATCCCTCTCTCGGCTCATCATTTTTCCAGCGGTTCCGCCGGATTCGATTTTGCATCCGGTTTTCCTTCTTTGTTTTCCTCCGGCATCCAGTAGGGATCGATGTAGTAGATTCCGACTGACGCTTCGTCTTTGATCATCTTCCGCATCGGACCATAATACAGAATATTGAATTGGCCGTGGTTGAAGTATGCTCTGGGCAGCATCAGCACGACAAAACAGGGAATATCCGCTTTGAACAGCCGGTCAAGCAGACTGATATTGAGAAAACCATAACGATCGATAAGGAATTCCTGCCGGTCGATGGGATATTGCTCCTTCCAGCGTTTGACAGGCTCGATATGGAGATGCTCAATGGCCATCACATGGAAATCGCTGTGTTCATATGAGCCGAACTTGAGAATGGGATCGCGGTAATCATCCCAAAAAGGCAGAACGCAAGCCTTGCCGTCGAGAACGTGATGGATCAAGGACGGCGAATCATTGGTGAAGATGACGCTCCCCTCGGGAAAAGTGTCCTTGATGCGCTGAATGCCGCGGATCAACGGCTCCGGCGCCGTGTCCGGCTTGCCGTCGGGTCCGAGCATCAGAAACGCATGCATGAAAATCACGACCAGCGCGGTGATGGCGAACAGCGAATTCGTCGCTTGCCGCGTGTTGTCGTTGGACATCGCGCCGCGTGGATATGGAGCGAGCGCGCATCCGGCCAGCAGGCACATCAGCGGCACAATAAAATTAACCAGACGCTCTTGCTGGTAGACAAACGCAAGAAAAATGACAAACAGAACGAGGCTGCCCCAGGCCCAGGCGCCGATGACGTGCTTTTCCTGATCGCGGCCGGCGAGCCATTCACGGGCGATGCGCCATGCGCCAAAGGGAGCGGCGAGCGGAATCAAGGCGCTGTAAAACCGTTCGCCGTAAAAGACGAATATTTTCAGCGAGTCGGAGTATGGAAGATCAATTTTGATGAACGGGCGGATGATGTTGAACAGCACAAACTGGCTGACTCCGCCGGATATGCGATTGAGATAAAAGACCAGGTTGCCGCAATCGCGGCCTTGCATAAGCCCGCTCCGCTCCTGCATCCAAAGGAAGGCATAGCGCCAGTCGAATGTGCGAAATGAGGGATCAAAATAATTCTCATAATAGTGATACACGGTTTTCGTCGGATCTCCGTAATAGATCCATGCGTATACGGCCTTGACGCTGAGCAGCGTCCCGGCGCTGATCACCAGCCAGGAGACATTGCGCGCCACCGTGAAGTTAGGGATGGATGTATAATAAAAGTAATGCAGGATCAGGACGATGGTGGGAATGGCGTATGTGACGCGCCAGGTGGTCAACAGCCCGGCGAGAAACCCCAACGCCAGCCAATGCATCCAGCTTCCGCCGTGCTTGTCGCGCCAGATACGCAGCAAGATCCAGTATTGCCCGGCAAGCAGACCGATGGCCGGAACCCCGGTCATGATCAGAATCGAATGCCGCACCCAGAACGGAGAGCTGACCATGAAGGCGGTGGAAAGCGCCGCAACCCAGCGCGAGCGGAACATATCGAGCACGAAACCATAGAAGACGGCGAGCGAGATGAAAGAAAGCACGACCGTGGTGCAATAGAGACGTGTCAGATCGAAGCCGAAAAACATCAGCTGCGGCAGCAGAAAAAGCGAGTAGCCGAAGAGATAGCGCCCGGGGTAGAAATTATTGCCGACGAGTATCGACGGTTCGCCGTAACGGAGCCAGTTGGCGGCGGTCAGGGCGTATTGCACGGCGTCGAAACGAGGCCAAACATTCCACGATTCGTTGTAGGGCGGGCATTGGAGCATCACGCCGTAAAGCGCCATGACCATGCCCAGGGGCCAAAGCATGAACCAAGCCTGGCCGACGCTCCAGCTCCGGCGCCGTTCATGCCGCTGTTTTTTCTGGCTTTTCTCGCCCAATGAATTCGGCTCCTTGCGGCCTTGCCCGTTATTCCGTTTGCGCATCATAACTCGCACAATGGCAGTATGCGCAAGGGCGAATGCATCGCATCAAAAGAAAAGATGATGGCGTTATTTGACGACGATTCCGCCTCTTTGATTGAATCCGCCCTTGGATCCAAAAAAATCCCCCGCCGGGGGAGTTGGCGGGGGTGAAAGTCCGTGGAATTCGCGTTGCACGCATTCCACAGTGGGTTGCATGGTTCTGAACAACAAACAACATTCAACCCGGATTTATTTCAAAAAAATTAAAATTTTTTTCGATGGCCCTAAATTTTGAAATTTCAGCAATCTATGGATTGTTCGCCCGCGCTTTCGGGTTGGAGGGGAGCTGAAAACTGAAGGGGAGCAGTTCGCTGAGCGGGAGAATTTTATAATCGCCTTTTTGATTGGCGCAGATCACCTGAATATCGTCGTTGAATTCGGCGAGCACCTGGCGGCAGTTGCCGCATGGAGTGATGATGTCGTCTTCAGAGGGGCTGAGCACGGCGATCGCGATGAAGTCGCGGCGGCCTTGGGAGACGGCGGCGCAAATGGCCGATTGCTCGGCGCAGATCGTCAGACCGTATGAGGCGTTTTCGATATTGCAGCCCTCGAACACCTCGCCATCGGCGCACAGGAGCGCGGCGCCGACAATAAACTTGGAGTATGGCGCGTAGGCATTACCCGCCGCATGGCGTGCTTTTTCGATCAGCATCTCGGTTTTGGCTTTTTCGATGGTCATGTCTCCTTGACCTCCTTGCCCGCAATGCGGGCTGTTTCGCGCAGCAGGCTATGGCGCTCCGCATAGGGCGCCCATGCCATGTGCTCCGGAACCACGATTCCGGCGGAAACCACGTATTTCACGGCTTCTTCCATGGTCAGGCTGGTGGCGCGCACGTCGCCCTCGGGAGCAAGCAGGAAAAAGCCGGAGGTGGGATTCGGCGTTGTCGGCACGAAAAGATTGAGCATGCGCTCGTTCGTATTGGAAAAAACCGTTTCTCCGGTGACATACGCCACCACCCAGCAATCTTTTCGAGGATACTCAACCAGCACCACTTCGCGCAAGTTTTTTCGCGGATGGGAGCTGATCGTCTCAACAAGTTGCTTGGTGCCTTTGTAGATTGTTTTGACGATGGGGATGCGATCCAGAGCACGCTCTCCGAGGTGAATCATTCGCCGGACGATGTAAGTGCTGCTGAGCAAACCGATGAGATAGAGCAGGCAGAGGAACACGAAAATGGCGAGTGCGCGTCCGCCCCAGTAATAGCGGGTGGATTTGATCATGTACGGCACGCCGTGGAAGCGGAAGAATTTGTAGTTTTTCTGCTCTTCGGGAGGGATGCCGAGCTGGTCGATTTCCTGCTGGGTCAGCTGCATGCTGCGGACCATGAACGCGCTTTCGAACAGTTCGAACGTTTTATTCACTGTGAACGTGAGCACGAAAAACACGCAGAGAATCGGAATCACCGTGATCAAGCCGAGGAGCATGCGGCGGCGCAGGGTCATGGCCACCTGGGCCCACAGGCTGGGCGGTTTCCATCGCGCTGCGTCACCTTTGCGGTGTCTCGAGTCAGCCATGCTGGCAAACCTCGATGGCGTTTTTCAGGTCGATCGCGCCTTCGTAGATTGCGCGTCCGACGATGGCGCCGGTGATCGAAGGCTGTTTCAGCGCCAGGATGTCCTCCAGGTCCGAACGCTGGGTGACGCCGCCGGAGGCCGTGATTTCGATGTCCTCGATGGCCGCCATTTCCTGCAGCCGCGCCAGGTTTGGTCCGCGCATCATGCCGTCCGTGGCCACGTCGGTGTAAATCACGCGGCGCACGCCGAGTTGAATCGCCTGCCGCGCCAGGTCCACGGCAGGCAGCCCATCCACGGTTTGCACCCAGCCGCGCGTGACCACGATGCCGTCGCGGGCGTCGATTCCGGCGATCAGGTTCGGTGCGAATTCCCCGGCAAGCGCGGCGAATAAATCGGGATGCTCCGCGGCCGCCGTGCCAAGGATGGCGTCGTTGATCCCCGCGTCCAGCGCGGCCTGGATCGATTCGTGCGTGCGCAGACCGCCGCCGAGTTCGAGCTCGCAATCCACGGCGGCGCGGATTTGTTCGATCACGGGAAGATTTTTGGGCTTGCCGCCAAAGGCGCCGTCCAGATCCACGAGGTGGATGCGCTTGGCTCCGGCGCCGGCGAATTGCCGTGCCACGTCCGCCGGATTGTCGCTGAAGATTGTTTTTTTATCCGCCTCGCCCTGCCGCAGACGCACGGCCTTGCCGTCCATCAGGTCGATTGCTGGTATGATCAGGAAGGATTGTGAATTCACGTTTCCGCCTCGCGCGCAGTCATTTTCAAGGCATCAAGCATGCCGTGCGAAAAGCACAAAAGGCAAGCGGAAAGGGGGAACTGAAAATTCGAAATTCAGGATTTCGAATTTCGATTATCGTTTTTCTCAATCCGCGCGCGAATGATCGCTTCTTGATTTTCGATTTGCCGGAAGATGCCGCGCAGGAAACGCAACTCCTGCGTCGTGATGTCCGCGCGGTCGAAAATGCGTCGAAAAGCATTCATGCGGCGCGATGAATTTTCCGGACGGATGCAATCGAGCTCCAACAAAGCGCGTTCCGCTTGATTGAAGAACGCCTGCATCGCTCCGGCGGTGGGATGTTTTGATGAACCGATGTTTTCGCTGATTGCTGCGCCGGCATCGTCCGAGATGGCAAAGCGATGCAATTCCCATGCAATCAGGGCCGCGCTTTGGGCGAGATTTATCGTGGGAAAATCCGGATGCGTGGGAATCTGGACGCTTCGCTGGCACAGGGCGAGCTCATCGATTTTCAGGCCGGATTGCTCCGGACCAAAGACCAGCGCGACTGGTTGCGGAGCGGCGGCGGCGAAGGGGCCTAATGCTTGCGGCGTAAGATTGAGCGGACCAGGTTCGCGCTTGCGGCCGGAAGTTCCGATTACGGCGCGGCAATCAGAGACCGCATTCCGCAGGGAATCAAAGCGCCGGGCGCGTTTGATCAAATCATGCGCACCGCAGGCCCATTCCACGGCCTCCTCCTCATGCACCAGCCGCGGCTGCACTAGGTCGAGCCGCGTAAAACCGAAATTTTTCAGAGTGCGGGCGATGCAGCCCAGGTTGCCCGGATTGCGCGGCCGCACGAGAATAAATCGCACCCCGCACAGATCGGACGAAAGGCTGGCGCCGTCCGATGCTTTATTCACGTTCGAGTTCCAGGTGAATCAGCCGCTCGCCCGGCTTGACCATCCGGTAGCGCTCGCGAATCGCCTTCTCATCGTTGAACGGGCCGTTTTCAATGCCGTTCAGATCTTGTTTGAGTTCGCGGATATCTGTTTCCAGACGTTCGACTTTGGTTTTCTGGAATTCGAGTTCGGAGCGGGCTTGCCGGTGCTCGTCCAGCGCCGGAATGTTGTACAAAATCCAGCAAAACACCACGAGCAGCACCACGAGAATTTCGACGGGGGAGATGAATCGCCATAGGCCCTTGCGGGCGGAGGAAGAACGCTTGTTTTTACGCGGAGCAGTCATCGGTCAGCCTCAACAGTATCAACAGGATCGAGCCGGAGCAGCGTCTCCGGCGCGTATATTCGTATTTGGCTTGATTTTAGCTCTGATCCGTCCGCGGATTCCATGAAAAAAAGACACAATTGAAAAAAAACGGCCAAGGACATCGCCATACAAAGTCTATACTGATCCGCAAAATTAACGTTGTTTTCGAAAGGCATCGCAATCTGTACCGCGACTGTGAAGGAGCGGTCCCGACGGCGCTGCGGCTATGCATTACGGGCCGCTCCCTAACGGTCGCGGTACGGATTCACGACAAGATTAATTGATCGTGCGCTCTAGGGTTTGAGGAGGGCTGCTCAAGCGTTTCATTCTAAGAGCATGGCCGGCTCAATCGTCCGGCTGATCCAGCGAGATATCGCGGCATGGCCTTTGGCGGAAAGATGCAGGCCGTCAGTGGTCGAGTTGGAGGCGGCGAGGACCGCGCAAAAAATCCGGCGCGGCAGGAGATGGACGCCGTAACGTCGCGACAAGCGGCGCTGCGCACGGACATATTCGCTCATCAGCGGCGCGGAAGGCAGCTCGAGCATCACAACGCGGCGATCCGGGGTGCAGACTTTTTGCAGCAGCCGATCCAGATCATCCGCGAAGCGTTTTGCTCCGTTCAGATTCAACATGTCATTGCCTCCGATTTCCAGTACGACAATGCAGGGGCCGTCGGGGATGTTGTCCGCTTGATGGAGGGCGTCGGCAAGCTGCGCTCCGGCCTGGGCAAGGTTGACGACGTTCCATTGCGGACGCGCTTCAGCGAGCAGCACCGGCCAGGTTCGTTCATTATCCGCCAATCCGGCGCTGATCGAATCACCGATCACGACCACGCGCGTGACATTTCCATCGGGCAATTGCGGATTCAACTGCCACGGCGTTTCCATCAATATCATACCCAAGGCGGCGATTAACGCGACAGCGCCGCACCATCGACGGCGCACAGGCTTCATTGTATCGCACCGCATTGCGATAATGGCGGCCACGGCCGCAGCCAAAAACATGAGATAAATGAGCGGATGCAACGGCGCGCCGGAAAGCAGCATCAAGAGAGAGCCTAAAACCAAGCCGTGTCGCGTATATCGCAAGACCTGTTTTAGTTCCGGCGATGCGATCAGCAGCGCCGCCGCGACCGCAGTCAAAACAGCGCCCACGAAAAGCAATGTCCCGTTTGACAGCGCCTGCGTAAATACGTTCATTGTTTCCCGGATTTCTTCGATTCGATCCGTTGTTCAGCGGAAATCGACGGCAACATTTTTTCCTCAGGAGAATCATTGTGTTTGTCCAGCGGCCCGCCGATGTAAATATTGACGCCGAGGAATCCAACCAGGCAAAACACGACGAGAAAATAACCGACATAGGGCAGTGGAATTCCGGCCGTGCCGTCCGCTGACGTTAAGATATAATCTTCCCCGATAACGATGCCGCCGACGCCGACAAGCATCAGCAGCAAAGTGACGATAAATCGCATGATGCGTCTTCCCATAATTGCGTCCCGATTTTATTTATTTGAACGTCCATTCTTTTTGCGATTGGATTTGTCGCGCGCCGGTTTTTTGCCTTTGTTTCGGGCCGCCTTTTTTTTGGTCGCGAAGGCGGGGCGGGAGGAGGCGGATTTGGGGGCTTTGAGCAGGATCAGGTCCATCTTAAGGGCGATCAGGTCGATGTGCTCGATCATGACGCGGACGGGATCGCCGAAGCGCAGGCGGCGGCCGGTGCGGCGGCCGACCATGCATAAATCTTCTTCGATAAAGTCGTAGTAGTCGTCCTCGATGGCGTCGAGCCGCACCATGCCCTCGGCGGGATGGCGGTCGAGTTCGACGAAGAAACCGGTCGGTGTCATGCCGGTGATCCAACCGTCGAATTCCTCGCCGATGTGCTGGCGCATGAATTCGAGCGATTTGATCTTCACGCATTCGCGTTCGATTTTTTCCGCGCGGCGCTCGCGTTCGCTGGTCCAGCCGCCGAACGTGGTCAGGCGCTCCTCCAGTTCGCGACGCTCTTCCTTGTCCGGTTTGCCCAGCGCGAGCAGGCGCTTGCACATGCGATGCACCACCAGGTCCGGATAGCGCCGGATCGGCGAGGTGAAGTGGCAGTAGCACGGGCTTGCGAGGCCGAAGTGGCCGGCGTTTTCCGGCGAGTACTTGGCCTGCATCATCGAGCGCAGCACGAGGTAACGCAGGATGTGGCCGTTGGGCAGCGTGGCGGCTTTGTCGAGCGCGTGCTGCATGCCTTTTTGCGAAATCCCGCCTTTGCTGTTGAACGGAACCACGACGCCGCTGAGCGCGAGCAGCGGCGCCACGGCAGCGACCTTGTCAGGGTTCGGCGGCTCGTGCACGCGATAGAGCAGCGGCGTCTGGTTGTCCGTGAGCCATTGCGCCACGGTGTCGTTGGACAGCAGCATGAATTCTTCGATCAGGCGCATGCTGTTCAGCCGCTCGGCGCGCCGCACGTCGGCGACGACGCCTTGCTGGTCGAGGATGATTTCGGTCTCCGGGACGTCGAGGTCGATGGCGCCTCGCTCGAAGCGGCGTTTGGTGAGCTGCTCGGAGATTTTCCAGAGCTGCCGCACGGCGTCATGCGCCGGTTCGAACGCGGCGATGTCGTCGTCCTGCGCGTGGCCGTCGAGCAGGCGCTGCACCTTGGAGTAAGTCAGACGAAAGTTGGAGTGGATGATCGAGTTGCAGACGCGGGCGTCGAGCACATTGGCCTCGTTGTCGAGTTCGAAGACCACGCTCATGGTCAGGCTGTCCTCGTCCGGCCGCAGGCTGCACAGTTCGTTGGAGAGCCGCTCGGGCAGCATGGGTACGACGCGGTCCACGGGGTAGATGCTTGTCGCGCGGTCGTAGGCTTCGGCGTCGAGGCGGGCGCCCGGCTTCACGTAGTGCGAGACGTCGGCGATATGCACGCCCATGCGCCAGCCGTTGCGGGATTTTTCCAGCGAGAGCGCGTCGTCGAAGTCCTTGGCCGTGTCGCCGTCGATGGTGAAGGTTATCCACTCGCGGAAGTCCTCGCGGCCCTTGATGTCCTGTGGGCGGATCTCCGGGAATTGCGCGACTTCGTCGAGCACGTCCTGGGGGAACTCCGGTTCCACGCCGAAGTCCTTCACGATCAGCAGCACGTCAAGACCCTTGTCGCCTTCGCGTCCGAGCACTTCGGCGATCTCGCCGGTCAGCGGCTCGTGCGGCTCGCCCCAGTCGGTGACTTTAACCTGCACCCAGGCGTCGTCGGGGATTTCTCCGGGCGGGTATTGCCGGGGGATGTAAACGACGCGTTTGATGTTCTGGTTGCGCGGGACGACGACGCCCCCCTTGCGCTGACGGGTGTACTGGCCGACGAGGAAGGTGTGGCGGCGTTCAAGCACGCGCTCCACGACGCCTTCCTGGCGTCCGCGGCGCTCGCCGATCAGGCGGATTTCCACGCGGTCGCCGTCCATCGCCGTGCCCAGGTTGCGGCGGTCGATGAAAATATCCGCTTGTTTTCCGCCGCCCTCGAGAATGATAAAAGCGCTGCCGGAGCGCGTCGCGTCCACGCGGCCGGCCAGGACTTTCCGCGGCGGAGCGAGCCGGTAGCTGCGTCCGGGCAGCCGTTCGATGCGACCTTCGCGGCAAAGCGTCTTGAGGATCGATTTGAAATCGGCGCGGTCGGATTTGGATACGCCGAGCTCGCGCATGAGCGCCTGCGCGCTGTATATCACGCCAGGCTCGCGTTCGAGGACTTCCATCACTTGCTGTTTCATGCGATGCCGATCGACTGAGGATTGGCGGGCGCGATGATCAAAAAAACGAGGCTTGCCGTTACGGATTGTTGCGGTGATACGCCGCCTCGCGCGCCGCGCGGAAGCTTTCGTAGAATTGCTCGATGTTTTTCACATCGCCAGGTTGCAGCGCGCCCTCATTATGCGACACGCGCACCTTGCTCATCACTTCGGCGAGATACAAGCCGGTGCGCTGCAATTGCCGTTCGTCGAGCTGAAAAACATACGCGTTCAACGCGTCGTTGACCGGCGTTTTTTTGCGCGATTTATAATGAATGTCGAAAACCGACGCGGGACGGCCAAAGGGAACCTGTGAAACTTTGCGCGGCTTTGCGGGAGACGGCGACGGAGCGGCTTTTTGGGGCGCCGCCGCTTCGGGCGCTTGCTCCGGCTCGATGTCCGGCAGCGGAATTTCCGACGGCGCGATCGGCTTCCGGTCCGCTTTGGATTTGGGCTTCGGCAACGGCGGACGAGCAGCGGGCTTCGCTTCGATTTCCGGCTTGGGCATTTCGACCGGCTCCGCTTGTTGTTGCGGCGGAGCGGCAGGCTGCTCGATGGGCTGTTCTTCGTCCGGAGGCAAGTCGCCCATGTCAATGGAAAAATCATCCGGCGCCGGCGGCAGATCCGACTTGGCCATGATGCCTTGGGGCAAAAACGGCGCTTCATTCGTGAACGGCGTGTCGTGTTGAGATCTATCCGGCTCGGGTTCGCTCGCCACTGCCGCTACGGCCACAGCGGGAGCCTCAGGCATATCGGCGAAATATTCATCGTCTTCGCCGCCGACGTCATCCACTTCTTCTTCAATGTCCTTCAGCCAGTTCTCGAAGTCCTCTTCGCTCATGGCGTCGCGGCCGACGACCGATGATTCATCGAATCCGCCGCGCACGGATTCACGCTTTCGCTCGAGCTCTTTTTGCAGTTCGAGCAGGATGCGATTGTTCGGCTGGAGCTTCAAACCGAATTCGAGCGCGGTTCTCGATTCGCGCAGCCGGTCCAACTCGAAGTAAAGTTTCGCGGCGGTTTCCGCCTCCTGGGCCGCTTCGAACGTCTGGCCTTTGACTTCCAGCACGCGGGCGTAAAATTCACGGATGCTCGGTTCAGCCGGCATGGCTTCGAGCATCTCCTGGCAGACTTTCAAAGTTTGCGCGTATTCCTTGCGCTGAAACAGGAAGTCCGCGGCGTACTTCAGCTGCTCCACGGCCTGGTCGTTCATCTTGAGGCGCATGAAAATATGAAACAGGTTATGGCGCAACATGATATTGTTCGGCGAGATAATCAGCAGCAGTTTATAGATGCTGACGGTTTTTTCCAGCTGCCCCTTCACGGCGAAGTCTTCCGCGGCGCGGAGATATTCCTGAAAGCCCTCGTCCTTCGTGCCCAGTTCGAGATACAGCGCCGCCAATTTGCACCGATTGGTGGCGTTCGTCGGATCGGATTCCAGCACCTTTTGCAGGATCGGAATGGCGGAAGAAAGCTCGCCGCGGTCGATCATCCGGTCGGCTTCCATCACCAGTTGGGTGTGGTCCATGGGGCCGGCTTTGAGGTGCTCGATGGTCTCCTCGATCGAGATATCGTAAAACATCGCGTAGAGCTCGATCAACGGTCCGCCTTTATGCGCCTCGCACTGCTTGTGCTGGCAGTAATAGGTGCGCTTTCCGGCGTCCACGATCATGGAGCGTTTGACGATGTCACGATGAATCGGGCAGTATAGCCGGATTTGATTGCCCTCGACATAAATGGCGTCGCCCTCGATCCCCATTTTTTGCAGGACTTCCAGCGGATCGAATTGCGCGTTCAGTTCCAGGATTTGCGAAGAATATTCTGGACTCATAGCAACAGCGAGTCTCCCGTGATTCCATGGTACAGAGTCCGCGCGGCCGGTTTTATCGTCCGATTAATGCGCGACCTCCGGCATGTTTTTCACACCATCTCGCTGGCATTATGAAGCTCCGTTTGCACAAAATAAAGGAAAATCGAATCTTACCAGCAAGTTCGGACGAATCATGCCGCGTCATCCGGGCAATGAAAAAGGACGCAAGAATATCCCGGATCGGGGATTTTTTGCGTCCTTGCTTGCTTGACAGCGTATTAATCCGCCGGTTGTCCGGCGGCGCGGCTTTTACTTCTCTCGATGGATTGCAACGCCAGGTAGTTCGCGCCGAATTTAGCCAAGTTATCCAGCTCGGTGTCGTACTGATCGAAATGCCGCTCTTCGTCCAGCACTAGTTCTTCGAACACGCTTTTTGAGACAGAATCCGCGTTGGCGGCGCATTCGTTGGCCCAGATGTTGTAGTCATGGGCGCTTTCCTGCTCCATGCCCGCGGCCTTTTCCAGCATCGCCTTCACGTCGTGAATCTTCTCCACTCCATGCGCCACGGCCATTTCCACTTCGCCTTTGAGGAACAAAATGCGCTCGGCTAATTTCTCGACGTGGAGCATTTCGTCGATCGCCGTGCGTTTGAACAACCCCGCCAGCAGATCATAGCCCTGGTCGTCGCAGTGAAAGTGGAAATACATATACTGATGCACCGCGGCCATTTCATCCGCCACGGCCTTGTTCAACAATTCGATGCTTTTCTCGTGCATGTCCGGTCTCCTTTTTATGTTGCATGATTCGTGTATCATTTTTTCGGTGATATTCTGACTGATTCTGGTAAGGTTCATTCCGGCCTGCAACAAAAAAGATAAGGATGAGCATTCTTCATCAGGAGCTTTCTAAAGTCCGTTCGACGTGTTTTCTTTTCTCTCTTCGCTGTTGCTATCGGGATCGTAATCGTTGCTGCTGTTGTTTTTTCGATAGCGATTTCGATCGGACAAGAAGAGACTTTATCTAGTTCCGGTATTCTTTGTCAGTTTCAGGATGCACGAACTTTTTTGTCTTTGTATGGCGGGGCCTTGGCGTGAGAAAAAATTCGAAATCCGAGTGAAATGCAAAGTCAAGCCATGCCGATTGTCAAAACCGAAGCGATCATTCTGAATAGCAGCGACTACCGCGAATCGACGTTGCTGCTGACGTTGCTCACGCCCGAACATGGGCGGGTGCGGCTGATTGCGCGCGGGGCGAAACGCGCCACCAGCCGCAATCGCGGAAGAGTGGAGCCGCTCAGCCGCGTCGAGGCGCAGTACTCCATCCGGAAACCGGACGAACTGGGCACGCTGCGCGAAAGCCGGGTGCTGGATTCGGCGGATTGCGTGCGCGGCGACCTGTTGAAATACGCCGCGGCCCAGCTCGCCGCCGAGTTCGCCGATCGCGCCGTGCATGGCGGCGAGGAATGCCGCGGGGTGTACCAGGCGCTGGCGAGTTTTCTTTCCGCCCTGAAGGACGCCGCCGATCCGGCCGCGCGGCTGGTTCAAGGGCTGGCGGAGCTGCTGGCTGAGCTGGGTTTTGAGCCGGTCGTGGAGCATTGCGTGCGTTGCGGCGAGGCCCGGCCCGCCGAGTCGTTCAGCGTCGCGCTGGGCGGCGTCGTTTGCCGTGAATGCTCCGTTGGCGCGCCGGGACGCCGCCCCTTCAATCCCGGACTGCAACGCATCCTGTCGCTGATGCTCCGCCGCGATCCGGCGCTGGCGCGCGTCAAAATGTCCTCCGCGCAAACGCGCCAATTGCTGCTGACGCTGCTCGATCTGGCGCAGCACCATCTGGACCTGCAACTCAGAAGCCGCGACTTTCTCTGGTCCATGCTGAACGCCGGATACGGCGCCAGTGAACGCATTTAATCCCTTGCATCGCACGTACGCTTCCAGCGAAAATGCGCCAACCTGCAAAGGAGTGACGCCATGCTTCGATCTCCGTTCGCCTCAAACGCCCACCGTCATATTAATATTTTTACATTCTTGATGCTTTGCGCGCCGTTGCTGGCCGCGGCAAAGCCGGAAGCCGCCGCCGGCGGATTCGACTGGCTCGTGATCATCTCATCCATGCTGGTTGGATTGGTGATCTTTCTGTTCGGCATGGAGACAATGAGCGACGCGTTGAGAATCATCGCCGGGAACAAGCTGAAAAATTTGCTCTCGAAGCTGACGACGAACCGCATTATGGGGATGATCAGCGGCGCTTTCGTCACGGCCGCCGTGCAGTCGAGTTCGGTGACCACGGTGCTGATCGTCGGCTTTGTGACGGCGGGACTGATGACGCTGCCGCAGGCCATCGGCGTGATCCTCGGCGCGGACATCGGCACGACGATCACGGCGCAGATCATCGCCTTCAACGTGACCAAGTACGCCGCGTTCCTGATGGCGATCGGCTATCTGATGCATTTCATCGCGGGCCGCGACCGTATGCGGCACGTGGGCATGATGATGTTCGGTTTCGGCCTGCTTTTTTTCGGTATGGGCGAGATGAAGGACGCAATGCATCCCTTGCGCGAATCGGAGACTTTCCTTGGATTAATGGCCAGAATGGACAATCCCTTGCTCGCCGTGCTGGTCAGCACGGTCTTCACCAGCTTGATTCAATCCAGCGCGGCGACGATCGGCATCGTGATCGTGATGGCCGCGCAGGGTGTGCTGTCGCTGGAGGCAGGGATCGTGCTCACGCTTGGCGCGAACATCGGCACCTGCGCCACGGCTGGACTGGCGGCGTTGGGTAAGCCGCGACCGGCTCAGCGCGCGGCGCTGGCGCACGTGATGTTCAAAATCATCGGCGTGGCGATCATCCTGCCGTTCGTGCCGCAGCTCGCCGCATTAGTGGATTGGCTCACGCCCGGCGGCGGCAACGGGGTCGATGAGATCACTCAGCGCGCCAAGGAAGTGCCGCGGCAGATCGCCAATGCCCACACGATTTTCAACGTCGGCGTAGCCTTCGCCTTCTTGCCGTTGTCCACGTTTTTCGCCGCAGTGCTGTATAAGATCCTGCCGGATCGCGCCGTGGCGGAGGAGAAGGTGATCAAGCCGAAATACCTCGATCCGCAGCTGCTTCGCACGCCGGGACTGGCCTTCGGCATGGTGCGGCGCGAAGTCAACCGCATGGCCGAAGTCGTGGAAGAGATGATCAGCGGTTTGCCGCAGGCGGTGTTTCACGGCGACATGAAGCGCATGGAGGAGCTGCGCAAGCTGGACGACTCGGTGGACACGCTGCACAGCGCGATCACCGTGTACCTTTCCGACATCGGCGAGAAAAATATTTCCGGCTCCACCTCGGACGAAGTGCTGGCGGCGATGCGCGCCTCATCCGAGATCGAATCCATCGGCGACATCGTGGAGACCAACATGTGGCATCTCGCGGATGAAATCTCCAAGCAGCCGGAGATCATTGACGCGGACAGTCTGAAGATCCTCGCCGAATATCACGGCGAGGTGCTGGCGGCGTTCCGCTCGGCCGTCACGGCCTACGTCTGCGACGACCTGGCCGCGGCGCAGCACGTGCAGGAGCAGAAGGACATGATCAGCGAGCACCATCACGCCGCGCGGCTGCGGCTGGCCGACCGCATGCGCACGAATCCCGACGCCGCGCAGATGGTGAACCACTACACCGTGCACATGAACATCATGGATAATTTAAAGCGGATTTTCTACCACAGCAAACGCATCGTCAAATCCGTCATCGAGCAGCACAAGGCGGAGTGACGTGCGGCGGCCTTGGCCGTTACTTTACTGATGTTACGCATGGTGTGGAGCTTTGGAGTGCGCAAGCCATGCTTGCGCCTTTCTGCTGGGGCCGCATTGCCGGCTCTTCGCGCGATGCCAGCACGAGGCTGGCGTTGCGTTTGCCGCGCGAAGGCGGCGGCATGGCCGCCGCAGTCCAAGGCGTCAAGCTCGGCTTCTATTGCGTAACATCAGTTGCTTTAGTTGAACTCCAGCGCTTCTTTTAATGTGACATCCAAGGTTTCCTTCAATTCTTCGTAGGTTCGTTCCTGGCAGTTGACCCCTGGAACCTCCTCGATCCACCCCACCCACCACTCGCCTTCGTGTTTGACGACAGCGGTATATTCGTTCTTCATGAGATCGCCCTTTTATGGATTATTGCATTTTAGTCTTCAAAAAATCGGCCACAGATTTCATTGCTTCTTCGAACTTATCATTGAATAGGTTTTCCCTTAAAGTTCCATTCTTTGCTCGACATGAAGCGCGCAAGATTTTTTTGCGTTGTTCTTTGGTTTTTTGTTCGTTAAGTTCGTCTTTAATGCCTTGATCTGTGTCTGGATTTATAGCCGTAAGTTCATCGTTTATCGCCAGCCACAATTTATCTTCAAGATCGTATAATGGCTCCATGAGACTGTTCAAATCTTGATCCCAAAAAATCTCAGATTGAAGAAGTTCTGGATAAAACTCCGATCGGACTGAACGGATATTCTGCAACCATTCTTTATATATCTTATAACGCCAGTCAAAAGGTCTTTCATTTTTGCTCGGAGGATCGGCTAGTGGAGAATTAAAAATCCTCGGATGCCTAATAGCAGCAATCGCATCCCGATACTGAAAACACAAACGAAGAATTCGTTTTGCCAATGAATACTCATCCTGACCTTTGATCTGCTGTTTCCATGTATCAAGGCCTTTCCATGCAAAATAAGCGAGCACACAAGTCGCTACAGCGAGTACACAAGTCATAAAAGCGAGCAAGCCAGTTGTAATGGCAAGCACTACATCAGTCCAATTGGGGCTCATAAACCAACCCTCCGGCTTTTGATAATAACATACACAAAAATGGACGCATAATTTATTCCGATTTGCAATGGAAACCGTGCTGAGCGATCATTGGAAAATTGCGCGTCACGCACAAAGTTGTTGTGCGCGGCGCGGTTGCGCCGTATGGTGCTGACGTGAATTGCGAAGGGATCATGGCCGAATGAGGAACGCCGGAAATGGTGAGCATGCAACAGATTCAAACGCTGGCGGATCGAATCGCCCGGGAGTTCCGGCCGGAGCGTGTGATATTATTCGGCTCTTATGCGCATGGCGATCCGTCGCCGGATTCCGACGTGGATCTGCTGGTGGTGCTGCCGTTCGAGGGCAAGAATTTTCGCAAGTCGCTCGAAATCATCAATCGCATGTCGCCGCCGTTCGCCGCCGACATCCTGGCGCGCAAGCCGGACGACACGCGCCGGCGCTATGCCTTGGGTGATCCGCTGATCCGCGAAGCTCTGGATCAAGGAAAGGTGCTTTATGAACGAGATCGTTGAGGAATGGATTCGGAAAGCCGAGGGCGATTATGCCACGGCCTGCCGGGAACTGGCCGCGACGGAGCATCCAAACTATGACGCGGTCTGTTTCCATGCGCAGCAGTGCGTGGAAAAACTGCTTAAAGCGCTGGTGATCCAGACCGGCGGACATCCGCCCAAAATCCATGACTTGTCGCAACTATTGCCTCTCTGCCCGGATTGGACGTGGCCAGTAGAGGAATTGCATTATCTTTCCCGCGCCGCCGTGGATTTCCGCTATCCCGGCGAAGAAGCCGACCTTGACGAAGCGACAGAGGCCTTGGAAATTTGTGGACGCATACGTGATGATTTGCTGAAGAGGCTGAGGCCGGAATCTTGATAATGCGTTTCCGAGTTATTATCCATACATCGAATAAATAATCATAATGGAGCTGGAACATGTTGAGCAAAGAGGCGGAAAAGCGGGCTAAGGAGTGGTTGGGCGAGGAGTTCGACGCGAAGACGCGCAAGGAAGTGCAGGCGCTGTTCGACGCGGAGGATTGGGTGGAGCTGGAGAACCGGTTCTATCAGACGATGGAGTTCGGCACGGGCGGGCTGCGCGGCGTGATGGGCGCGGGCACGAACCGGATGAATCAATATACCGTGGCCCAGGCGACGCAGGGGCTGGCGGCGTACATCAATAAGAAGGTGAAGAGCAAGGCGGCGCGCAAGGTCGCGATCAGCTATGATTCGCGCAACCGCTCGAAGGAGTTCGCTGCGTCGTGCGCGACGGTGCTGGCGGCGAACGGGATCAAGACATATCTCTTTCGCGCGCTGCGTCCGACGCCGGAGCTTTCCTTTGCCGTGCGCGAGCTGGGCTGCTGCGCGGGCGTGATGGTCACGGCGAGCCATAATCCGAAGGAATACAACGGCTACAAGGCGTACTGGGCCGACGGCAAGCAGCTGACGCCGCCGCATGACAAGGGCGTGATCGCCGAGGCGCGCAGGGTCAAGTCGATCCGGCAGGTCAAGACGATGGACTTCAAGCAGGCGAAGGCGAAGGGCCTGGTGGAGATGATCGGCGCGGAGGTGGATCGCGCGTTCCTCAAGGCGGTCAAGGCCTGCTCGCTGAATCCCAAAGCGATCAGGGAGCACGGGCCGGAGACGAAGATCGTGTTCACTCCGCTGCACGGCACGGGCGGCACGCTGGTTCCGCAGGCGCTGAAGGGCTGGGGCTTCAAGAACGTCATTTGCGAGCCGCAGCAGATGGTTCCGAATGGCGATTTTCCCACGGCGAAGTCGCCGAATCCCGAAGAGCCGGCCGCGCTGAACGAGGCGATCAAACTGGCGAAGAAAAAAGACGCGGAGCTGGTGATGGCCACGGACCCGGACGCCGACCGTCTGGGCATCGCCGTGCGCGAGGGCAAAGGGAAGTATCGCCTGGTGACGGGCAACGAGCTCGGCGCGATGATCGCGTATTACGTCTGCGAGACGTTGACCGAACAGGGCCGCGCGGATGAACTCCAGCGGATGATGTTCATCACAACCATCGTGACCAGCGACCTGTCGGAGTGCATCGCGCCGCGCTACGGCGTGAGCGTGGAGGAGTGCCTGACCGGCTTCAAGTGGATCGCGGGCATCGTGAACCGCGAAGAGGAGAAGCGCGCCAAGGGCAAGAAATTCCGGAATTGCTTTTACGGCTACGAGGAGAGCTACGGCTACGCGCTCGGTACGCATTGCCGCGACAAGGACGCCGTGGTGTCGGCGTGCATCGTGGCGGAAATGGCCTGCTGGGCGCGGTCGCGCGGGCAGTCGCTGATTCAGCTGATCGAAGAGATCGTGATGAAGTTCGGCGCGTTCGTCGAGTCGCAGGTTTCGATCAAGATGGAGGGCAAGGCCGGCGCGGAAAAAATCGGCAAGCTGATGGATCAATTGCGCTCGAATCCGCCCAAACGCATCGGCCAGCTGACCGTGTTGCGCGTGACCGATTATGTAAACAACGTCGTGACGGACGTGAAGAGCGGCGCGAAATCCAAAGGTCCAGGGCTGCCGAAATCGAACGTGCTGGAGTTTGAACTCTCCGGTGGCAGCAAGCTTTTCGCCCGGCCGTCCGGCACGGAGCCGAAGATCAAGTTTTACTTCAACTTCTGCGACCGCGACGGCGCGCCGTACACGTCAAAGAAAGAACTTAATAAGAAAACTAAAGCGACGCGGGAATTGCTGGAACAAACCAAGGAAAGTTTCCTGAAGAGCATCCGCTAGCCGCGCTATCAGCGTTGCGATCAAGGAGGAACTATGGGCGACATTCATGGCAAACCGATAGCCGAACGCATTGATTGGCTGTTCGATCTAGCCCAGCGGCATGGCGAAACCTTTCGCAGCCCCGAAGCCTGGCTGGCGCGCGAACGCTATCTGGCTGAGCATCCGACCGCGATTGCGGTGCTGAAGTGCATGGATGGGCGCATCAACATTCCAGTGGCGACCAATACGCCTTCCGGCATCCTCATGCCATTCCGCAATCTCGGCGGCATGTTCGATCTCGGCTGGCCGCACCTGGGCGAGGTGCTGTCGCATCATGTCCTGCGCATGACCGGCGCAGGACGCCGCGTGCTGATCATCATCACCTACCACTGGTCGAAGAGCAGCGCGAAACGGGGCTGCGCAGGCTTCAATTACGACACCGAAGCAGCCATCGCCCATACGCATGAAATCCGCCGTCAGGTCGAGCATATCTTCGGCAACGGCCATGGCACAGTGTATCCGCTGGTGTGCGGAATCGAAACCGACGACGAAGCGATGGTCATTCACGGCCCCGATGACAAAGCGCTGAATCTGGCCGAATTTACCGCCGCGGATGCAGCCACGCTGGAGCCTCGTTTGGCTGCGCTGCTTCCCGGCATGCCTGCGCAGATGCGCGCCGATCTGCTGCCGTTGCTGCACGGCAATCTTGAGCACATCGCGCAAGTCCGCGAACAAGCGCGGCGGAATGAGCGCGTGCTCGACGTGGAACACCGCGAATGGATGATCTGCCTGGGACGCGGCTTCGATTTCCTGCATTTCCCCAACGTCGCGTTGATCATCGGTCCATACAGCCCTGATCTTGCCGATCCGTTGCGCAAAGCCGCGGGCATCATTCAAAGCAACATGCAAGCCGGGCGTATTCCAGACGATGGCTTTCTGCTGCTGGCCTCCGTGCCGTATGACGAGCTTGGCGTCGATCGTGCGCGAGCCGAATTGAAATCCCGTTTTCTCTCTCATTTTGCGGCTCGCGTACTGGAAGAGGAATTCGGCGAGCTCTTTGGAAAAATGCACCAGCATACCGCGGTGCTTGACTGGCGCTCACGCAACCTCGAATTGATCGATGATTGAAAGCGGAGTTCTTCGGAGAAGAGCACGCCAAACAGGCAAACCATGACACAGAAGCATCATTAACACAAGGATACGATCGCACGGCATGCTGGCGGACCTGACATCGCTGGATTGGACGCTGATCGTCGTTTGCGCGTTCGTGATCGGCATCGCGAAAACGGGCATTCCGGGCGCGGGGATTCTGTCCGCGCCGGTGCTGGCGGCGATCCTGCCGCCCAAGCCGTCCACGGGATTCGTGCTGCCGATGCTGATCATCGCCGACACGCTCGCCGTGGTTTACTGGCGCCGCGACGTAAAGTGGAAGCATCTGACGAAGCTGCTGCCCATCGCGGCGGCGGGCATCGTGCTGGGCTGGCTGCTGATGGATCGCATCAGCAATCGCTGGTTCGGGCCGCTGATCGGCGCGATCGTGGCCGCGATGCTGGCGATCAACTACTGGCGCAACGCAAAGTGGGAGGGCGAGCCGCCCGTGCCGGAGCAATGGTGGTTTCCCGTGGCGGTCGGGCTGCTGGCCGGACTCACGACCATGATGGCCAACGCCGCCGGTCCGGTGATGGCGCTGTATCTGCTGGCCATGCGCCTGCCGAAGGAGGAGTTCATCGGCACCGGCGCGTGGTTTTTCATTGTGGTGAATTGCTTCAAGGTTCCGTTTCAGCTGGAACTGGGGCACATCACGCTGGATACTTTCAAAGTCAATCTGGCGCTGGCGCCGGTGATCTTTGCCGGCGGCGTAACCGGAATCATAATCGTGCGCCGCCTGCCGCAAAAGTATTTCGTCTGGATCATCGAGGTTTTAACAGCGCTGGCCGCTTTGAATCTGATTTTTCCCGTGCGCTCCCTGATGGGAGGTTGAGCGAGAAGCCAATGGAACACACCAAACACAGGCTGCCGGATTGGCTGGCGATTGCCCTGGGGCATCTCGCGCTGGCGATGATCGCGCTGATGCTGTGGAATTGGCGCGTGGAGGATGTGTTCCCCAACACACAGTTTTATTTCACGGCGCACGAAAAAAAATATTTTCTGAAATACGGCGTGGGGCTGTTTGCGTTTCTGGCGCTGATCCTGCATGGGCTGGCGTGGCGGCTGTCGCGCCTGGGGGCGAATGAAACATATAGCGGCGCACTGGCTGGTCTGTGCCGCGCGGTATGGCCGGGCTGGTTTTGCGCTTTAGGCCTGCTGGGGCTAATCAGCAAAGAGCCGCTGCCGCTGGATGCGTACAATCTGATCTTCATCACCGGGCTTGGCCTCGCTTTGGGTTCGCTCACGGCGGAGTATCTGCGCCGCAAATGGACGCTGCTCCCTCCCGCTGCGTTGCCAGCTCCGGATGTGCATGCGCGCCGATGGCTGTGGGGCGTGATCGCCGCGTGCATGATCTATGCGGCGTACTTCAGCTGGCTTTCGATCCGGCGGCACGAGGCGATTCACACCAACCTTCAGGACTTCAGCCTGTACGATCAGCTGCTGTGGAATTTGCTGCATGGCAACGGCTGGCGTTGCACGCTATGGGATGACAACATGCGCTTCGGTTGGAACTGGAACGCGGAGCACTTCATGCCGACGCTGCTGTTGCTGCTGCCGTTTTACGCGGTCGCGCCCGCGCCGCATACGCTGCTGATCGCGCAATCCATCGCGCTGGGCGCCGGAGCGATTCCGCTGTACTTCATCGCCAAAGAGAAACTGCGCGCGCCGGCCCCGGCGTTTTTCATTGCGTTAGCTTTTCTGTCGCATCCCATCGTGCAGCAAACGAACATCAAGGAATTCCACATGGACGCGCTGGCGCCGGTGTTTCTGCTGGCGGCTTACGCGTTTTACCTGCGGCGCAAATGGCTCTGGTACGCCGCGTCGCTGCTACTGGCGCTGGGCTGCAAGGAAGACGTGGCGATCAGCGTGGCGATGTTCGGCCTGTTCCTCGTGATCGGCGAGCGCAACTGGCGCGCGGGGCTGGCGACGTTCGCCGCGGGCATGCTATACAGCGCAATCGTGATTCAGGGCGTGATTCCGCACTATCGCGACGGCGAACCGCTGCGGCAGCTCTACCGCTATCGCCATTTGCTGCCGGACGCACAACGCGCCGACGCGGAATACATGATGACGCTGGGCGATCTAGTCAAGGCCGGGCTGCTGCGTCCACACGTGGTGTGGCATGAAGCGGCCACGCCTGAACGTTTGCTGAGCGCGCTGAAGCTTGGCGCGCCGTTCGGATTTTTCGCGCTGATCGGCGGATGGGTCCTGCTTTGGGCGGCGCCGTCCACGGCCACGAGTCTGCTCAGCAACTGGAACACGCAATATGAGCTGCAACTGCATTACGGCATCGCGATCATCCCGCCGCTCGCCGCCGCCACAGTGTGGGGCGTGGCGCGCTGGGCCGGGGCTTTGCGCACAACCGGAGAAGCCGATGCGGCGCAAGCGCTAAAAACTCGCGCGCACCTGCGCGGCGCCGGCGTGGCGCTTTTCATTTGCCTGGCGATCACGCAATATTATTTCGGCTACTTGCCCGGCGGCGAACGCGATCCGCGCGAAAAGTTACCGCTGACGGAGCACACCGCGCTGGCGCAGCGCTATGCCGCCGCGTTGCCGGCCGACGCGTCTGTCTCCGCGCAGGTGCAGGTCGGCGCGCAGGTCGCGGGGCGCGAGACGATCTACATGTTCCCCGTCGTGCATGACGCGCAATACATCCTGCTCGACACCCGGCGCAGCCCCTGGCCGATGAACGGCGAGGAGTATCAGGCGCGCGTGAAGAAACTGTTGGAGTCGAAGGAGTGGGGCGTAATCGAGCCGTATGAAGACGGGTATCTGCTGCTGAAGCGCAATCATTCGCGCGAGGACAACGCCGCCGCGCTCGCGCGCTTGGAATTCAAGAAAGCGGAATAGCCCTCAAACCTTTAAGCCACACATTGGAGCGGTTCACGAAAGTTCTTGCCGCATTCTATTGAACGTGGCGCAGCCGCCCTCGGCTGTGTGCTTTTCCCATTCGGACAAATCTTTCGAGAGATGCCATAGACTGATCCACAAAATGAACGCTGCTTTCGAATGGCGCCGCAATCAGTGCCGCGACTGTGAAGGAGCGGCCCCGGCGGCGCCGC
>JAFGJS010000118.1 GCA_016928995.1 Candidatus Sumerlaeota bacterium
CAGATTCGTGGCGATGGTGGTCTTTCCCGTGCCGCCTTTTCCGCTAGCCACGGCGATTCGCATTTCGATCTCCTTTTGAAATCAGGACGCTCATGTTTTGCCTTCGCGTCCTTTGCCTCTTCTTTTCCGTCTGCAGCAACGCGGCATGAGAAACTTTTTCTGGTCCAGCTGGTTTGTCAGATATGCTTTGAGCACTTCGTCAATATCTCCACAAATCAGCACGTCTATAAACCATAAAGATTCCGTGGAATGCGTATCAATTCCGCATTTTCCTCACAGCTGAATCGTACATTATGCAATAATATCGATCGTCAAAACAGGGCAAATTGTCATGCTGCTTTAATTGCCGTTGTTAAGATGTATTCAGTCGATTTTCACACAGGATCTTCACTGGAAAAAAACTGCCCATTGCATTGTATAATGTTTTTTCGTAAGCTTGTCTACGATGTTACGACACATATTTCATCAATCAACAGTAAAAAAACACATGTCGGATCGGATCTTGTGAAAAAATGGCTGCGATGTTCGACCGGCCTTAAATAAGTCCGCAGAATTTCTGTGGTTATTGATTATTTTTGTCAGGAGCAACGCAGATGAATGAGACGCCAAGCCCGGATAAACCGCCGAAATCCTTTCACTGGCGCGGTTTGACCAGTTTTATTGTCACCTTGGGATTTTTACTGATGGCCGTCACAGGCATCGCGCTCTACCTCAGCCCTCAAGGCCGCGTCGCACGATGGACCAATTGGCGCCTCGTTGGTCTGGACAGGGAGCAGTGGATCGCCGTCCATATGATCGCCGGCATCCTGTTTATCATCGCCGCTGGATTCCATCTGTATTTCAACTGGGGCATCTTTATCCGCTACATCAGGACAAAAGCAGGATTTAATTTGAAACTCGAAATGGCGCTGGCGTTGGCCATCGTTGCCATTGTTGTCGCCGGAACCCTGTGGGAACTTCCTCCGTTCAAATACGTGCCGGACGCCAGCGACCGCATCAAAGCATATTGGAATGAACAGAGCGTTGCGGCTCCCTATGCGCATGCTGAAGAGTCCACCTTGGAAGAATTTGCTCGCAGGACCGATGTTCCATTAGAAGAAATCCAGGCAAGGCTTGCCGAACTGGGAGTGGAGTCGCTTGATGCTTCGCAAACGATTACGGAGGTTGCGGACCGCCTGGGGATTTCTCCCAAAACGCTGTTCGATAAATTGAATCTAAACAACGGCGGCAGGGGACGCGGAGGATCTGGCGCGAGGGGACAGGGAGGAGCTGGCGGCAGGGGACAAGGAGGGTCTGCCGAAAGGGTCCAAGGGGGGGGCGGTGAAAGAGGACAAGGTGGGTCTTCAGGAAGAAGAGGAGCGGGGGGCTGGGGACGTCAAACTCTTCAAGAGGTTTGCGATGCGGAAAACATTGATCTGCAAGCAGCGATCAGCGCGCTCGATTCTTCCGGCATTCGTGCATCAGGCCACGAGACGATTCGAACGATTTCCGACCGTGCGGGGCGCACGCCATCGGAGGTTCTTTCGATGATCGGCGCCAGAAATCGAGGCCGCGATTAGGGTGTTTCACCAGATCAGATGCTCTGGGTGATGTAATCGCGCAGATATTTGTTTTCCGTCGAGACGTCTTCCAGCAGGCTTTTAATGACATCGCCGATGGAGAGCAAGCCGGCAATCTGACGGTTTTCCACAATCGGCAGATGGCGGATCTTGTTGCGCGTCATCACGCCCATCACATACTCCACGGAGTCGTCGGGCACGGCGCAGATCAGGTCTTTGGTCATCACGTCGCGCACCAGCAATTCGGTCATTTCCTGAGGCTCCCGCACCGCTTCATGCAGGATGTCACGCTCCGTGATGATGCCCAGCGGCCGTCCGTTTTCATCCAGCACCATCAGCGAGCCGATTTTATGCGCATTGAGTTCGAAGATCGCCCTCTTCAGCGTCGCTTCCGGATCGATCGTGATGATCCTTGATCCTTTGGTTCGTAATATATCCTTGACACGCATGACTCGTCCTCCTCGTTGAATTTAGGGGCGTTAGACCCTGTGGCAAGGCTTGGCGCGAGTAGTCTTGGTTCTGACGTTGACATAGATCCACGCAATGCTTCTCACACTAAAATGAACCGATGCGTCCGATTTGTAAATAAGATTTTCGCTGTTTTGAGCCTATTGGGCGGTGAATCAACCAATGCTTGAGCAGAACAAACAAGAATTGGCTTGCCTAGAAACCCGCAAAAGGTTAGCAATTTGGCGCTTCCGTTGCAAAGCAGTCCGAAATTAACGCGCGACGGCTGAAATCAAAAGCAACATCGCTTAATATATTGTGAAAGGGTTCAATAATGGCGAACACCAAACTTTTCACCTCGGAATCGGTTTCCGAGGGGCATCCTGACAAGGTATGCGATCAAATTTCCGACGGCGTGCTGGACGAGCTTTTCAAGCAGGATCCGATGAGCCGCGTGGCTTGCGAGACGCTCGCCACCACCGGCCTTGTGGTCGTCGCCGGCGAGATCACTACGAAAGCATACATCGACATCCAGAGAGTCGTGCGTGACACGCTGGCGCAAATCGGCTACACGCACCCCGAGCATGGCATCGACGCCCACTCTTGCGGGGTTGTGGTGGCGCTGGACGAGCAATCGCCCGACATCGCCCAGGGCGTGGATGAGCGCGAGGATCATGAGCAGGGCGCCGGCGATCAGGGCATGATGTTCGGCTATGCCTGCAACGAGACCGACGTGTTGATGCCGTTGCCGATCCAGCTGGCGCATCGCCTGGTGGAGCGCATGGCGACATTGCGCAAGGACGGCACGATCCCGTGGTTGATGCCCGACAGCAAGAGCCAGGTTTCCGTGCTCTACGAGGACGGCAAGCCAGTGAAAATCGACAACGTCGTGATCTCCACGCAGCATAACGACAGCGTCTGCGAGAACGGCGGCAAAGGGAATTTCTCGAATCACGCGAGGGAGTGCATCATCGAGGAAGTGATCAAACCGATCCTGCCTGCGGAATATGTGAAGAGCGACATCAGTTACCATATCAATCCCACCGGCCGTTTCGTGGTGGGCGGACCGCATGGCGATTGCGGACTGACCGGGCGCAAGATCATCGTGGACACCTATGGCGGCATGGGCCGGCATGGCGGAGGCGCCTTCAGCGGCAAGGATCCGAGCAAGGTGGACCGTTCCGCGGCGTACGCGGCGCGCTGGGTGGCGAAGAATCTCGTGGCCGCCGGATGCGCTGAGCGCTGCGAAGTGCAGGTGGCTTACGCCATCGGCGTGGCGCAGCCGGTCAGCATCTGCGTGGACACCTTCGGCACGGGCAAATTGCCGGAAGATAAGCTGACGGAAATCGTGCGCAAAGTGTTCGATCTGCGTCCCTCCGCGATTCTGCGCGAGCTGGACTTGCGCCGTCCGATCTATCAGCGCACAGCGGCATACGGCCATTTCGGCCGCGAAGACAAGAACGGCGGCTTCACCTGGGAGAAGACGAACAAGGTGGATGCGATCAAGGAATTGATGTAGATTTCCACGATCCTGAATTTACGGTATTGTAGAAAAGCCGCCGGCAGATCGATCTGCCGGCGGTTTTTGATTTTAAATTGAATTCGATGCTCGTTCAGTATTTGCTGCGGATTTCGGTCTCGACTTTCTTTTTGATCTTGCCGTCTTCCGTCAGCAAGTCGAACGGCGTGAGCTCCTCGGTGACGACATTGATCACGTCGCCGGGCACGGTGTCCTGCGGCTTTTCAGTGACGAGGAATTCCTGCCCTTCCAGGATCAGCAACGTGCCTTGCTGCCGATTGTAAAAATTCTGCGCGAATTCATCGATGTCGCGCTCCCGCGCCTGCAGCCAGTTGCGGAAGAGCTCGCGGTCACGCTGGCGCTCCTCCAGTTTGGTCAGGATGTTTTGCACCCGGATGCTGGCTCTCAGGTCTTTGGTTTTCGCCTGATCGCGGTGGGATGAGAGCAACTCATTGAGCTCGCCGGTGTTCATCAGACGGATGTCATAGGATGTGCGTTGCGCCAGGGGTTCGAATAATAACTCCCCGGCGATGTAATTTTCCCAAAGTGTGAGCTGACGGTAAAAATAAATCCAATGCGCCCATTGTTCCGCGTCAAAGTTCTCGGGATCCACATAGGACGGGGGATTGGCGTTCAGCTGTTGAATAATTTCATCAATGCGCGTTTGATCCAGCTGTTCCTTGATATCGGAGGTGAGCTGCTCACGATGCAGCCTTCCATCGGGTCCAAGGACGATGTCGAAGGCGTACGGCTGGAAAGCGGCGCCGGTCCCGTATGATTTTTTAATCGCCTCGGGTTCCTCCGCAATTTCTGTTTCCACGATCGGGAAAAAGTACTCGCCGCGTCTGGGATCGCCGATATTTTCATCGGCGTTAAAGCGGACGTGATTGTTTTGTTCATCAATGCCGTTTTGAAGGCCGGTGAGTTCGCGGCCCTCGGCCACGTCAGCCGGCACGTTCGCCCAGCGGGAGCCCGCGCGGTCGGTCATGATCACCACGCGGATCGGCGCCTCTTCGCCGATTGTTGTGATTTCTCCTTCAGCCGGACCTCCGATGTTCTCGGTCGTGGCATCGCCGAAGAAATCGCCAAAATCCTCGAACTGGGCGTAGGCAGGTATCGCCGACATCGCGGCGATGAGCATCAATATGCGCAGTAATGGCTTCATCTCAGCGCTCAACCCTTTCGTTTCTCAGTATGCAATTCTTATTTTATCGGGATAAAATCATGCGGGTCAATCAAAAAAGGCGGTAAGACAAGGTGTAATCCGGCGATGGTGTGGCCAATGCGCAACGGCCAATTGACGGAGCCAATTTAAAAATACACTCTACTTTTGCTCATCCCAATCTCTGCTGAATGCAATTCCGCCGTCCCCCCGTTTTTTCAAGGCAG
>JAFGJS010000119.1 GCA_016928995.1 Candidatus Sumerlaeota bacterium
AAACGTTAAAAAACTGCGATTCCGGAGGCAAGAAAAACCACCTTAAAAAATCGATTTTTTGTCTAGACAGAGGGGACAAGCTCACAACATATTATCTCTACCAAGTTTCAAAAGACATCTGCCGGCTATTGACGCATTTTGCCACAAGCCATCATCCCTTAAATGATTAAGTAATACCAAACTGACTTCTTTCTGAATTGTATTCGGATATTTATTAGCGATCAAGTGAGCTGCAAGAAATTGTGATTGAGCATCTTGGTACTTTAATGCAATTCTCATGTCTTCGATTGACCAGATGTTATTATTTTACTAGAATCGAGTGTGAAAATTTAGCATTGCCGAGACCTATGTAAAATCCTTCATGTCGGAGACCTTCAATCAAATTATGAACTACGGATCTCGGCCATTCTTCCGAACTAATTCCATTATCAATGTAATAACAGACAAGAACCTCAGTTAGATACTGACGAGCCTGATAGTCATTTATTGATAAAAAAGATTCCACTTGGGACCTGTAATAATTTGGATTTTCTTTTAACAATTTCTTTATCTCTGCTGCATATTTATGGGCATTACCGAAAATCTCATCATTTCGCAGTTCTTGTATATATCTTTCGACACTACTACTGTCAGTTTTATCTATGGAATAGAGTAGGTTTATATTCATGGATAAAAAAAACATTATCATAATTAAATTTTTCATATTTCAATCCTTGGAAAATTAAATTCAATGTCGCGCAACAAGCGTAAAATTGTAGTTGAACATTACAAATCGCGCAATGGATCGAAGTCCAAACGGGGCGCGGCATTGCGTTTGAGTTCGAAACGCTCTTCGCGTCCGTCCTCGCATGGTCCTCCGAGATAGGGGCAGTTGCCGCAAGATTGAGTCCCGGCATTCTGGAAAAAATGTCCGCGCAGCAAGCCGCGATTCATGATCTGGAGCGCCAGCTCCAGCGCCGGACGGTCGCGATCCAGGTCATCGGCGGAATACTCGTCGCGCTTGAAGCCTCCCCGGCTGGTGCAATAGCGATATTCCGCGCTGCGAATCCGCGACGCGAACAGCGCCTCGGCCGCCAGCATGTACAGCGGACGCTGCAATTGACGTCCTTCGGCGAGGGGCCGATCCTTTGTCGATAATTTGCGCGCCTTGCCGGTTTTATAGTCGATGATGCGATGCTCCGGCTGACCGTCGCCGCCCATGCGGCGATCCACGCGGTCGATGATGCCGCGCAGACGAATCGTGAACGACTCGCCGTTCTCCGCGTCCTCCACGGCATATTCAAAGGGCTGATCGCCGGCCCTGGCGCCATGCCCGCCGCCGAAGCGTTGCTCGAACAAGCACGGCGCCCATGGCGGATCATCGGCGATGTCAAGCCGCAGCATCGTGATCAGATCCTGCTCCAGCAGACTGCGCTCCGCGCGCCAAACCACGGGCAGTCCGGCGCGGCCCTGTTGCTCGAAGCGCGCGAAATGCGCCTGCGTCAAGCCCAGCATGCGCGCCTTCAGTTCATCCGTTTCGGACGCATTCAGCGGCAAGCGGCCTTCGTCATGCAACTGGCGATAGAAGTCCTCATAAATGCCATGCAACAGCGAACCACGCGCCAGCGGCGACATGCCCTCCGCGCGCTCAGCCGGATTCAAAGTTCGCACGTCGAGCAAACGGTTCATGAAAAAGGCGAAGGGACAATTGGCGAAATCCTCCAGCAGCGTGACGCCGATCTCGCCGCGCGACAAGCCGTAGCTCTGCGCGATCCGCTCCAGCGCGGCGTCAGCCAGCATGAGTCCGTCGAACGTGGTCAATTCCGCACCGGCCCGCGCCAAACTCAGCCGCGCCGCCTCGCGAATATGCGGATGGCGATGCGCCAGGTATTGCGCCGCTGCTTTCGGCTCTCGCGCCAAACGCGCCGTCATCGCGCGGTCGAACGCCGCCGTTCGCAGTTCCTCTTGCGGCGGCAACGCATCGAGCCATGACGCCGGCAAACGAATCTGCCGCTTGTTCGTGGACGGCACGCCGGGATCAAGCCCCATGCGCTCCATCAGCGTTTTCACGAAAATCGACGGCTGCGTCTCCTTCTGTCCGGCGATGCGTCGCGGCAACAGCAGCGTCACGCCCTCGCGCCCGGCCTCCAGCGCGAGTTGAAACAACATACGCTCCTCATCGCGCGCCGACAGCGCGCGGTTCAGTCGCGGCTGCGCGAGTTCCAGCGCGTCCTGCGTCTGGATCGCCTGATTGAGCATGCCGCGATCCGCGTCCATCAAAATCGGATCCTGACGCAGCGCGCGCGGAAAGGATTTCTCCGACAAGCCAGGCACGTAAACCTCGCGCCACGTCGCGCCGCGCGCCGCTTGCAGCTCGCACAGACACGGTCCGCTGCGCTCATACCACCCCTCAGCGCGGCTCCAGCCTTCCACGCGTCCGCGCAGCCAACTCAACGCATCCGCAGCATTCGGCTTGAGCGGCAGCGTGTCCAGCTCGGCGAGTTCCGCAATGCATTGCAGCGCCGTGTCGCGCTCCGGAACATCCGGCTCAATCCATCGTTCATAAATCGCGGTGATCCAATCGGCGTAGGCGGACCACGTATCCAGTTCCAGCGGGACCGGAGCATAAGGCGGCGCATCATCCGGCAAGCCCATCAGCGCACGAATCGCAGCCAGCAACGCTTCGGCGGCTTCAATCGGATCGACATCACCGGTGTTCAAGGATTCCGACTCACGGTTCAACCGTTTCAGCCTGCGTGGCCATTCCCACGGATCGTCCATCACGCCGCACTCGATGGTCAGCGCCTCCCACGCCGCGACATCAGCGGCCGGACGCGACTCCTCCGGCAGCGCGTCCCTGCGCCACGGCGCGTAATGCAGAAATTCCATCACCGCGCCGCGCTGGAATTGCGTCTCGTAAAGCTTCAGCAACAGCAGCAAGGAGCGCTGCCCCGGGCTCTCCGCCGCGCGGCGACCGCCTTGCTGAAATCGCGGCCAGTTTGCGGCGCCGAACGCGTCGCGCCAGATCGTGCGATACGCGCTGGCCGTGCGCATCAACACGCCATGCTCGTAGGATGGGATCGGCGTTTCGTCCGAGCAACGATTGCGGATGCGTTGCAGAATCCAGCGCGCCTCGGCCGTCTCATCCGGCACGCTGACGAACGTCAGTCCATCGCTCGGTAGAGATTCCTCCGCGCGTTCGAGCGCAAAGATATCCTGCTCGCGAACCGCGCGCAATCCGGCGGGCAGCGCCTCGTATGCGAAAGGCAAACGCCGCACAGCGAAACCGCGCCGCTCGAACTCCTCCAGCGTGCGATTCGCCGTGGCATACGCCCGAATCGGACGCCACGGCAGGAAAAAATCCAGCGCCTGCCGTTGCGCCAGCGCCGCGATGATCGCGGTCTGCTGCGCGTTCAGATCGTAAAAGCCGTAAAAGACGCACGGCGGCGCATGCGTCAGCGACTCCTCGTCATGCATCGCCGCATGCAGCGCGATACGCCCCAACTCCGGCGCATCCGCCCTTTTCAGACGGCTAAGCTCCTCACGCCAAGCCTGATAGAGCAGTAGCAATTCTTTGATGCGCTTCGCCCGCCGGTTGGGGAGTTGCGACATCGCCCGTTTTAAGATCGCCGGATCGAAATTCGCCTCGGTCAGATCCGCAAACGTGCGCAGCAACGCGCTAGCCAGTGCATCCGAGTCAACCATTGACCGCAGCCAACGTAAGTTCCGCGCGTTTTCCCGCACGATCTTCAGCGCCCAAAGCCGATCCGCGCCAAGCGGCAACGGTGCGATGCCATCCCGCTCCATCCGCGACGCAGCCAATTCGCGCATCAGGTCGAGCATGGTCATGAAACGCAGGTTCAGATGCCCTATTCCCGCCTCCGCCAGCCGCCGCGAAAGATAACGCCCCAGCAGATTGTTCGGAACCACGACACGCAAAGCAGCGAACGGCGCGGCGCGTTTTAGTTCCCGCACACGCTCGATGAACGCTCGCTCCAGTTCCGGATACGCCCCGCCCGCGATGATTTGCGATTGTTCCAAGCTCATGCCCGCCATTATGTGGAATCCATCCGCCACAGGCAACGCAATTTGCATGGAAGGATCAGAAATCAATGGATAATCAAGAACGCTTGATTTCATTATCCACAATTGTGCAAAGATTGAATTTAATCGTGATAAACCATTGAGTATTTTGTTTTCTTAATTGACTGCCTCGGCATTACACTTGACCTCTATACAATTTGTATGCCTGAATTAATATTATTGGTTATCCAATTCTGCAGGAACACCAGAAAACGTGATGACGGGCGTGACAAAAATCGTTAATGTCAGTCTTCCCTCAACAATTGAGGAAAGCCCCTACTGACTGTCACAAATCTAAAGGAAAAAACTTTTGAAGCCTGGTGATAAAGCACTCTGGGAACGGGCTGTACAGGCTACTGAATAGAGCAATCGACAAGATACTAATGAGCCAATTTAAAAATACACTCTACTTTTGCTCATCCCAATCTCTGCTGAATGCAATTCCGCCGTCCCCCCGTTTTTTCAAGGCAG
>JAFGJS010000120.1 GCA_016928995.1 Candidatus Sumerlaeota bacterium
ACAGCGCCAGTCAAGGCGCTGCGCGCCATGCCGGGCGCACAAACTAGAAAAGGCGCAAGCATGGCTTGCGCACTCCAAGGCGCTCTTCGCGGTAATCAATAGCTGATAACAGTTCTCAAAAGTTTTTGCCGAATGAAATGGGTACATAGCCGAGGGGGGCTGTGCCACATTCCCGGAATGCGGCAAGAACTTTTGAGAGGCGCATTAAAATCCAGTCAATCCTGTTCATCCTGTCAAAAAAAACGTCGTGCCGTCGTGTCGTGGTGGTGAGTGAGATTCGGTTCGGTTATTCGAAGGGGGTGTTGTTGTCGATGCCGTAGATGGCGATGTTGTTTTTCTCGGCGAGTTTGATGGATTCGGCTTGATGGATGAAGAGCGTCTGTCCGGCGCATACCGCCAGACAGCGGGCCTTGGCTTTTGCCATGGTTTTGATGGTGTCCGGTCCGATCACCGGCAGGTCCATGCGGAAATCCTGCTTGGGGCGGCTGACCTTGACCACTACGTTGCCTTCGCCGGCGTATTCGCCCGCGCGTTCGATGCAGTGGTCCGTGCCTTCGATTCCTTCGACGGCGACGACGATGCGCTTCTGCACGACGATAGTCTGGCCGATGTCTTTGCCGGCGATGGATTTGGCCAGGGGAAAGCCGAACTCGATGTCGCGCATCTCGGCTGGAGTAGGCGGACGTTTCGGCGTGAGCACGCCCTGCCGGGCCAGCGCATCGGGCAGGAAGATCGTCGGATCGAGCGTCTCGATGCCTTCGTTGGCGAACTCCTGGATCACGGCGCCGATCACCGTCTCCGCGCGGCGGTCGGGCAATCGATTGAGGATCTTGATTCCGCGGACGTCGAGAAAGTCCGTGGCGCAGGTCAGTTTGACGTGGTCGATTTTGCCGGCGAAGGTGATTTTATTCACGGCGAGTTTCTTGCAGGTTTTGATCAGCTTGCCCACCTGTCCAACGCCGAACCAGAAGACTTTATCCACATCCACCACGCGTTCGATTTCTTTCGAGGCGTAGCCCTTGATCGCGAGTCCGATGACTTCGAAGCGGCCCTCGTTGCGAGCGGCCTCGGCGCAGTTGAGCGGGAAATGTCCACGGCCGCAAATGATGCCGACGCGTTCGGTCATTTAGCTGTCCGGCCTTTCTTGTTGCGCGGCCGCAGCACGCCGCGCTGAGTGCCTTCGATGAAGGTCAAAAGGCTGGCGATATCTTTCGAGCGAGGCGCTTCTTTTCGCAAGGCGCTAAGCACATCGTCCCAGAGCAGTCCCTGAAGGAACATCATGCGGTAGGCGCGGCGGATCTCGCGGATCGCTTTTTTGCTGAAGCCGTTGCGCCGCAGCCCGACGACATTGACGCCGTATGGCCGCGCGGGATGGCCGTCCACCAGCATGAACGGCAGCACGTCTTTGTTGATTTTAGAGTTTGAGCCGATGATGCAGTAAGCCCCGATGCGGCAGAATTGATGCACGCCGACAAGCCCGCCCAGCACCGCGGCATCCTCCACGACGACGTATCCGCCGATGGTGGCGGAGTTGGCCAGGATGCAGTTATTGCCGACCTGGCAGTCATGCGCCACGTGGGTGAAGGCCATGAAGGTGTTGCCGTCTCCCACGCGCGTCGCGCCGTCTTCCTCGGAGGAGCGGTTCAGCGTGCAGTACTCGCGGAAGGTGTTGCCGTCGCCGGCGATCAGGTAGCTGCGCACGCCGGTCAGATAGGCGTGCGCCTGGCTGTCGCTGCCGATCGTGGCCTGGTGATACACCTTGCTGTCGCGCCCCAGGGTGGTCCAGGGTCCGATATAGGCGGAAGAGCCGATCACGCTGCCCGCGCCGATGCGGGCGTGTTTTTCAATCACCGCGTAAGGTCCGATTTCTACGCCTTCGTCCAGCTCGGCGGTGGGATCTACGACTGCGGTGGGATGGATCATCGCTTGTGAGCTCAGCATTTCGATCCTTTATTTAAACATCAGAGTCATTTCGGTCTTGCAGGCCAGTTCGCCGTCAACGGTCGCCTGGCCTTCCAACTTCACCATGCCGCGCCGGGCCTGCAGCAGCGTG
Source organism: Candidatus Sumerlaeota bacterium (assembly GCA_016928995.1). Classification (GTDB taxonomy): domain Bacteria; phylum Sumerlaeota; class Sumerlaeia; order JAFGJS01; family JAFGJS01; genus JAFGJS01. The sequence continues at coordinate 2,054 of JAFGJS010000120.1, forward strand.
ACTTCCATACGCAACTGATCGCCCGGTGTGACCGGTCTCTTGAATCGTGTGTTGTTGATTCCGCCGAAAAAGCCGAGTTTGGCTTTCTCGCCTTCGCCCGCTTCATCCTTGGCCACGATGCCGCCGAGCTGCGCCATGGCCTCGACCATCAACACGCCGGGCATCACGCGGAACTGCGGGAAGTGTCCGTTGAAAAAAGGCTCGTTCACAGTGACATTTTTAATCCCTACGGCTCGTTTTCCAGGTTCGAGTTCGATCACACGATCCACGAGCAAAAACGGATAGCGATGCGGGATGATGCTGCGAATGGCTTCAATGTCGAGCGCGGGGGCTTCAGGCATCTCGTACTCCTTCGGGGGAATGCTGCGCAAAAACTGCGGCTTTTAATTTTTTAACAAACTCAACGTGCGACGCATGCCCGGATCGCGAAGCGACGATATGTCCCCTTAGTTCTCCACTAATCAGCATCAAATCGCCCAATAAATCAAGGATTTTGTGCCGTATGGCCTCGTCGGGAAATCGGACATGGTTTATAGGATTTCCGCCCTCTTCGAGCACGACGGCGACCTCCAGATCGCCGCCTTTGATCACGCCCCGGTCGAGCAGGGCTTGCGCGTCGCGCTTGAAAACGTAGGTGCGGGCCGGCGCGATTTGCTTGAGATAAGCCTCCGGCGTCGCATCCCACGTCATTTCCATCTTCAGGTTATATGGTTCGGCGTAATGCATGAAGTACGTGAGTTTCAGTGTTTCAGAGGGAACGCCGCAGATCTGCACGCTATCCTGCGCATAGGACACCGGTTCGCGGATCGCGAAGACGCGGCGTTCGGCGTCCTGAGCGGTTAATCCTGCTTCGTGCAAGGCTTCGGCCACGGGCTTCGCGCTGCCGTCGAGGATTGGACATTCTGCCGCATTGGCCTCAATAATCAAGTTGTCAACGCCCATCCCTGCGCAGGCAGAAAGCACATGTTCCGTGGTGAGAATCGCTGTTTCAGCATTCAAACCCAGCGCCATGTTGCGTGTCATCGTTTCCGGCAGCGCATATTCCACAGTCGCGGGAATCTCCGGGCGGTCCGGCAAATCCGTCCGGCGAAATATAATGCCGCTATCCGGATCGGCGGGCAGCAGGCGCATCGTGCAGGGGCGTCCGCTAAAGAGTCCGGCGCCGGATAATTCTATCGCGCGCGCAATCGTATGTTGTGGCGTATCGACCATCGATTCTGTTTTCATGCTTTTTCCGGCCAAGCGGAAAACGGCTGCGTTCATGCAAAGTATGGTATGGCTTCAGCAATCAATCCAGCAAGGGTTTCAGGATGTAGTCGCCTTTGCTGATTGTGCGGTTGAGTTTTTTGTTAAGAAACAGATCCTTCTCGCCGGCTGTGATCATCAGCGCTTCGTAATCAGCGGCCTCGATGGATTTGCTTATGATATAAGGCTCCTGCAATGTTTCGCCTTTGCCAATGCGAATCCGGGCGGCCAGCACCTCGACGTTTTTCTTGGCGGCGTTCGGGGCGCTGGGCGTCAGTTTCGGCTTGTCCGTCGATGCGGATTGATCTTCTGGTTTTTCGCCGTTCTCCTCTTGATCCGATTCTTTGTCCGTCTCTTTCGCTTTCTTTTGCAGTGCTGTTTCCAGCAGCACGGCCGCCTCGTCGGTCAGGTCGTGCTCCGCATCCACATAAAGCACCACTTCGCGGCTGAGCACCAGGTCGTAGCCTTCTTCCTTGGCCAGGCTCTCCGCTGCAAGCACCACCTCGCGGATGTACGGCGTGATCATGTCGTCTTCCAGCGTCTGAAGCAACTCCTTCGCGTCATCCTGCTTGTCTCGGATCGTTTCGCGCAGATCGTTGAGCTCATCGCGTTTTTCGCTGAGTTGCGTTTCGCTGAGCACGGCGGCCTGCCGCGTCAGATCCTGGCGCAGACGGTCGTATTGCAGCAGCATGCCGTCGATCTGGTTTTGCAGGTTTTTCAGTTTGCGATCCTGCTCGGCCAGGGCGTCGCGCACAAACTGCGATTTTTTCAGCGCGCGCTGCACGTCGATCACGGCGATGCGTTGACTGGCGGAGGCATCCTGTGCGCTTGCCAAAAGCGGCGACGCGGAAAATACCACAGCCAGCATCAAGGCGAAAAGACGATTGATAGACATGATGTTACTGCCCTTTTCATGTTAATTTGCTCAACAGGAAGGGGGATTTTGCGGCTCGCTGGGGAGAATAGCAAGCCAAAAAAGGGGGCCGGACAACCAGCGGGCGCATTTCGTTTCAGCTACAGACTTCCGTCACCGGCTGTCATGATTTTTGCAGGGCAAAAATCATGACAGCCCGGGGATGTTTTTGACGCTCAACCCAGGCCGGCGCTCACGGCCGCTATGCGGCCTACGCTCTGGCCTGGGCTTTGATACTCAGCGCTTTCAGCGCTGATAAGGAGCCATGATTAAAGAGATGAATGCAACCATAGATGAAATGAAATGCGCCCCAACCAGCCGGCGTTTCATATCCGAAGCAGGCGCGCCGTTATTGCATTTGCTTGATCGACTTTAATTCCGCCTCTGCGATACCGTAAAGCGTCTGCTCCCGTGCGGTTTTCTCCAGTACGGAGACGTCGTCCAGCTCGACTGCGTTGAATTTTCCGGTGTTCAGTTTAGCCAGCATCGAGGCGTTATCAGCGGGACGTTCGGATTTGATTTGCTCGCAGAGTTGGATAGCCTGTTCACGGGTCTGCGGGTCGAGTTTCAGGATGCCGGCTTTTTTCAACAAGGCGAAAGCGCCCAGATACGATTTCGGCGCAGCCTCGTTGGCTTTGCTGTAATATTCCAGCGCTTCTTGCAGCTTGGCTTGCTTTTGCGCGTTATCTTTGGCGGCAAACGCCTCGCTGTCGCAGCAATCACCCAAAGCAATCAGCGCCTCGGCTTTTTGTTCGCTGTTTTGCGCCGTGTTCAGCAATTGCTGGAAAGTCTCGCGGGCCTGGGCGATATCGTCGAGGAAATAGTATTGGTTGGCGAGGGTTTTCAGGGCCTGACGTCCCAACACCGAATTGGGATATTTCTTGGCGACGCTGCGGAGCTGCGCTTCCGCTTCAGCGGCGTACTGGGCGCGCTGATCCGCGTCCATTTCGTTGACGGCTTTCAGGTATTCGCTGTATGCGGCGTAATACTCGTTGTTGATCGCCTCGATTTTCGATTGCTTCATGTTGCGATACAGTTGTTTTCCGCCGATCGCCGCGGCGACGGCGAGGATAATGATGATCACGAAAGTGGAATGCTCCTGGCACCATTCCCACGCTTGCAGGGTAAAGTCTTTCACTTCATCGTGCTTGAGGTCTTTGCGGCGAATTTTGATTTTTGCCATGTCAGGAATCCTGTCCAACGATTGTCTCTTCCTCTGGCGCCCTGGAACCGGCCAGCGCGATCCTGAAGAAAGATTTCATCAAAGATATGGAATTGCAAAAGTGGGCGCATTGTGAAAAGTGATCCATTGAACTGCAAGCATTTTTTTACGATCCGGCGCGTAAATCCTCACTATAGCGAAAAAGATTAAAAAAAATTTGAACCAACGGAACTGTTTGGTGTCTAATCCCGGTCATTGTTGGTTTGTGGTCATTTCTCTGAAAAGAGGAGGATGCTTGATATGGATGTTCGATCCATGCGCCGCGGTTTCACTTTGATTGAGTTATTGATTGTTGTGCTGATCATCGCCATTCTGACGGCGGTCGCTGTGCCGAACTTTCTGGAATTCCAGACGCGGGCCAAGGTCAGCCGCGCACAGGCGGATTTACGCACGCTCTCCATGTGCCTCGAGGCTTATATGGTGGATAACAATGATTATCCCTACATCAGCGACGATGCGGCTGGTGAATGGGTGATGCCCGCCGGATTCCCGATGAATCGCACCTCGCCCGCGGGACTCACTACGCCGATCGCCTATCTCACGACGGTGCTGTATGATCCATTCGTGTTGCAAAACCGCGACATGAGCGTGGGGCAGCAGCCGGACGGGCCGCAATATCTGCATTATGAGCGGCTGGGCTTCGGTTACGATGACGCGGGCGCCGCGTATGACGACGATGGCAGCGGAATGCGCGCCGTGCATGTGCCGCCTGACGCCAATGGCACGATCTGGGGCACGTATGCCTCCGACGGACCGGATGCGGATGAAACCACGGATCCGTCGGTCGTCCCGACCCGCTATGTGCTTTACAGCATTGGGTCGGACCAGACGCACCGGGTGTATAATCCCGACGGCACGATTCTCACCAAGTCGCGCTGGAGCGTGTTGAACTACTACGATCCGAGCAACGGCACGGTGAGCATTGGCAATATCGTCCGGTTTCCCGACGGGCGGAGTTTCCCCTGAGTCAATGGTTGATCGGATGGTTCCGGCAAAGATTGGCCGTGCCGTCGTGGCCGTATTTCAAGTTTGTCCGGTTTTTGCGCTTCTTGCTCTTGCTCCTGCTCTTGCTCGCAATCGGATTTCTGTATCCAGGTTCGGATTTCGGATTCAAATAGCTAACGCTGCGTTGAAGAAAAATTTCAGGTTGCGAGGCGGTTTATCGGAGCAAGAGCAGGAGCAAGAGCAAGAGCGAGAAAAGACAAGTGACAAAGTCAAGATGTGCCCCGTCGCCACACCGGGCGGAGTGCGAGCTTGACAGCTTCAGGGACAAGCTCATACGCTCCATCGTGTTTGGGCTGTTGCGCCTTGATCCAGAGAAAACGGGCGCGGCATCCGTTTGATCGAACCCGGAAGGACGCTGGCTCAGGGCAATGCCGCAAGGGAATCCGAAAATTCTCAGTCCGGACGAGATGCTGCAGGAGCGGGAGCGTCTTCGCGCGCAAAATCTCGCGCTCAGCATGACCAACGGCTGTTTCGACATTCTGCATCGCGGGCACGTGGAGTATCTTGATTTCGCGCGCCGGCAGGCGGACAGGCTCTGCGTCGCGCTAAACAGCGACGCTTCCGTGCAGCGCAACAAAGGCCCTTTGCGTCCGGTCAACAGTCAGGACGACCGCGCTGAAGTGCTGGCGGCCCTGGCTTGCGTGGACTATGTCGTGCTGTTCGACGACGACGAACCGCGCGAGCTCGTCCGGCTCCTGCTGCCCGACGTCTTGGTCAAGGGCAAGGACTGGGCGCATTACGTCAGCGGCGGCGAAATCGTGCAGAGCCACGGCGGCAAGGTCGTGCTCGCCGAGCTGGTCGAAGGGCGCTCCACCACCGGCGTCATTGAAAAAATCCTTCAGGCATACGGCGGCAAATCATCATGACCCAGCCAATCATTGTCACTGGCGGCGCGGGTTTCATCGGCCGCAACGTCGTCGCCGCGCTGAATGCCGCCGGCCACGACGATATCGTCATCGTCGATCATCTTTCCACGGATGAAAAATGGCGCAACCTTGTCGGGCTGCGCTTCGAGGACTATCTCGACCGCGCCGCGTTCATCGATCTCGTGCGTTCCGGCAAGGCGCCGCGACCCGATACGGTCATCCATCTGGGCGCGTGCAGCTCCACCACGGAAACCGACGCCGGGTATCTGATGGAGAATAACTATCGCTACACTCGCGAGCTTTGCGAGTGGTGTCTGAGCGGCGGCATCCGCTTTGTCTACGCCAGCAGCGCCGCGACCTACGGCGCCGGCGAACAGGGCTACTCCGACGCCGATGACGTTACGCCGACGCTCACGCCGCTGAACATGTATGGCTATTCCAAGCACCTGTTCGACCTTTGGGCTTTGCGTCACGGATTGTTCGGCCGCATCGCCGGCATCAAGTATTTCAACGTCTTTGGTCCGTATGAGGATCATAAGGGCGACATGCGCAGCGTCGTGCACAAGGCCTATCATCAGATCCTCGAAACCGGCGAGCTCCGGTTGTTCAAATCGCATCGTCCGGAGTATGAGGACGGCAAGCAATTGCGCGATTTCATCTACGTCAAAGACGCCGTGGACGTGACGCTGTTTCTCGCGGATCATCCGCAAATCAACGGGTTGTTCAACTGCGGCACGGGGCAAGCGCGCACATGGCTCGATCTGGCCACGGCGGTGTTTCGCGCCATGGACCGCGAGCTGCGAATCGTCTTCATCGATATGCCGGAGCATTTGCGTGAAAAGTATCAATACTTTACCGAAGCGCAGATGGACAAACTGCGCGCCGCAGGATATAAAGAAGCGTACACGCCGTTGGAAGACGGCGTGCGCGACTACGTGCAGCATTATCTGATGAACCGTTCATAAACCACGAAGACGCCGCGTCATTTTAGATTTTAGAATTTTGAATTTGGGGACCTCAAAAAATTCACCACAAAGACACGAAGGCACAAAGAACAGATTTTATAAGCCATGTAAAACAATCCTTTAATCTCTCTGTGCTCAGTGTGCTCTGTGCGAGAATCAAGATTTTTAAGGTTCCCTTAAGATTTTTTTTTTTTGCGACTCAGTGCAAATCAAAAATCGAAATTCAAAAATCTCCGTTGTGTCGTCGTGCCGTTGTGGTGAGAAAATAATCCTCATGCGAATTCGCCTGCTTCAAACCCTGCGCGCCCATTGGTTTCTGACCGGCATCTTGATCGTCATCCCCCTCGGACTGTTCGTTCCCGCTACTGGGCTGCAGATCAAGGCCTGGCGTTGCGATTTGTGGGTGGTGATGACGATGATGTTTCTCTCCGGCGTCACGCTCGCCACGCGGGATTTGGTGAAACAGGCGCGTAATTTCACCGCGATCGGATTTTCCTTCTGCATCGTTTATCTGCTCGCCCCGGTTTTGGCTTTTCTTTTTGCGCACATGTTCTTTCCCGGCGACACCGGCATGCTGATCGGCATCATGGTGCTCGGCGCGCAAAACAGCACGCTCGTTTCCGGTTTCGTGCTGACCGGCATCGCTGGCGGTAATGCGCCGTTGGCGCTGGTCATCACTGTTTTCAACAGCGCCACCTCCATGCTGATGACCCCGCTCATTTTATCCATCTCGCTTTCGCTCGATTCCAGCATCGAATTCGACGCACTGGAAATGACGCTGCGCATCGCGACGGTGGTGCTGCTGCCGTTTGGCGTTGGGCAAATCGTCCGCCGGATCGCGCTGCCCTGGATGGAGCGCATCAAACCCATCGCCTCGATTGTTTCACAACTCTGCGTGTTGACCTTGATGCTCGCCGGGATCTCGCAAGGCTCCGCGCGCCTGCTGAGCGCGCCGCTGATGATCGCCAAACTTGTCTTTGCGCTTGCGACGCTGCACCTGCTGCTGAACCTGCTTGCGTTTCAGCTCGGGCGCCTCGCACGGTTTGATACGCCGTCGCGTATCGCCGCCGGGATCTGCTCCTCGCAGAAATCCCTGCCCGCCGGATTCTATATCGCCAATAACTTTTTCCCCAGCGTGCCCGTCGCTGCGCTGCCCATCGTCGTGTATCACGTCTGCCAGTTGATTATTGACTCCCTACAGGCCTCCTGGCTGGTGCGTCATGCGTCGCAAGCCGCTGATGCGCCGGAATCATCGGTGTAGACGTTGCTCCATTCTGCGACGCGTCAATGTGACGAAAGAGTGAAAGCGGCCGCGTCAAAGTGACGCGAATGAATCGCTCGCCGAAAAAGCAAGCATGCTTGCAGAGCTCTTTTTATCTGTCAGCGAGTGAGAATCCATCAGCTACATGATTGATGCTTTTGTTGTTCCGCGAGCGATGAGGAGTGAAGGCATCCTTGCCTGCAAATCTATCGGTGTATCTGGCTTGCTCTTTGCTGTATATGCTGCTGAACCGTGTGCTGTGGCGTGGGCGGTTGTATCGAATGTTCATTTTGCGTTCCGTGCAGCGGCCCGCGCCGATTTTTGCAAAACTTTCCCCTTACGCAGAGCCATAATGCCCCAAAAAAAGAAGCCTCGATTTTAATGATCGAGGCTTCTTTTTTTTTGTGCGCCCGGCATGGCGCGCAGCGCCTTGACTGGCGCTGTTCCGTTCGCTGTGGTGGCGAATGGGTGACTTGGAGGTGGAAGTCCTCTACCGGCCCGGCAAGGGGAACGGTTAGCCGGACGGCAAGTGCGCCGCCGCGAGGCGGGGTGCGAAGGAAGCCGCAGGCAAAACGCTGGCCCGGCGAACAGGAACCGCATACGAGGCGGGCGCGCGGGGTGAGAAGGCCAATATCTTCAAAGTCCGGTGCTTGCACGGAACGCGCGTTCGTAAATGCGGCGGGCATAAGCGGGAAGGTCGCGCGTCTTACCCTGGGAGCTCTGCGCTCCTGCCTTGCGCTACCGCC
>JAFGJS010000121.1 GCA_016928995.1 Candidatus Sumerlaeota bacterium
CGTGGGAGTTTGAGCGGGCGCTGTCATCGATGCAATGGTTGACGGGCGTGAGTCTGCCTGTGCCGTACATCAACAGCGGTTTGAGCAGCAAGGCGTACCGGAAGATGCAGTAAGAACCTGATATAGACTCAATCAGGTTAACTTCCGATTGGACTGACGAAATTGATCAAACGAAGGGGCGAGGCGTTGAATATGCATTGGAATCTATTGAGAGTATTGGCTGTGCTGCTGACGGGCGGGGCGCTGACCTTGACAGGGTGCGCGTTCCGCTCGCCCAGCGCGACATACGGATCGGGCGGCAAACGCTCTCCGGTGCTGATTTGCCGCAAGCGCTATCCGTTGCATCTGAGTGTGGACTACGTGCATCGCTTCCGGCGTCAGGCGTACTGCCTGCCCTCCAAGCGTCTGGTCGCCAAGGCCAAAGACGACAAGGCGCAATACGCCGCGGAATGGGGCGCCCCGGACGCGGTGCGCAGACCCTTCAAGTCGCGCAAGGGCGAGAAGGTGGAGGAGTGGATCTACCTTGAGCGCAATGTGATGCTGCAATTTATCGGCGGCCAGTTGACGTACCTGGGCAACGTCAGCGACCTGGAATTGACCTTGATGCTGAACGGCTATCCCCATCAGTCGTTGTATTGGTTCGATCAACCCTCGAACCAAAATGTATTGTTGACCTATCGTAAACCGTTCAGCCAGAATTTCGAGAGTTTTTACATCAGCGACGGCGCTTTATTGCAAGCCGAGGAAGGCAATTGATTTGATGAAACGATTGTTGATGATCCTGTTGATCGCGGCGTTGACGCCGTGCATGCCGGGTTGGAGCGCGAAGCAGACGAAGCGCGAGCGGCAGGCGGAGATTCGCCGCGCGGTGGATCTGCTGAACGAAGGCATCGACCTTGCGGCGGAGCAGGACTATGAGCGGGCGATGAACAAACTGATTCAATCCCGCGCGCTGATGGAAAGCCCGATGGCGCTTTACTGGCTGGGGCTGTGCTACGCCGAGCGGGGAATGTTGCCTGAGGCGAAGCTGACCTTGGAGGACTGTCTTACGGCTACGCCGGATTTCTATGAAGGCCGCCGGTTGCTGACCGAAGTCGAGAAGAACATCGCCGAAGGCAAGGAACACGAGCCTGTGCGCACGGCGCTGGACATGGGCAAGCGCAAGGAAACAGCGGATCAAACATCACAGCCCGGCGGAGAGGCTTTGGCGATGGCGGGCGGATCGAGTTCGGAGACCGGCATTGAGCCATCGAGCGATGCAAGCGGATCGCAGAATCTTGCGCCCGGCGCCGGCCTGCCTGCTGGAACGCGCCGTCCGGCGCAATCCCGGCAGCTCTCGCGCACGCCGCGTGTGACTTCGGTGTTCGACGCCATACCGGAAAACCTGACACGTGAACAGGACAAAGACTATGCGGAGCCGGCGCCGCGATTGCTGCCGGAGATGACCGAGGCGGAACTCGCCGCGGCGCTATTTCCCGAACCGACGCTGGCGCAGCGAGTGGCGATGGAATTCCAGCCGGACAAGCAATCGCCGATCACCATCGACTCCTTTGCCTCGCATAAGTACTGGGCGGATCACTTTTACAGCAAGAAGATGTGGGAGCGCGCGGCGTCCGAGTACCTGGTGGCGTTGCGCAAGAATCCCGAATCAGCGGAATGCATGCTGAATATGGCGGATTCGTTGGCGCAATCCGGCCGGGAAAAGAAAGCCTCCGAATGGTTCGCGCAGGCGCGCGAGCGCTTCCCGCATCAGCCCGAGCCGTTCTATGAAAGCGGAAACTTCTATCGCCGTTCGCTGAAGGATAATAAAACGGCGGCGGCGATGTATCGCGCGGCGATCGCAATCGACAAGAATTTCGACAAGGCCTTCAACAACCTGGGGATCGCGCTGCTCAACATGAAGCAGTATGATGACGCTGCGCAGACGTATCAGCAAGGGATCGACGTCAATCCGCAGAATCCGAAGTTCTATCGCAATCTGGGCATCATCTATGAGCAGCACTTGAACCAGCCGCAAAAGGCGCTGGAATGCTATCAGCGCTACGTGGATTTAGGCGGGGAAAACAAGGACGAAGTGCAGGGCTGGATCGACGCGCTGCAAGCGCGGCAGTAACGAAGCATTCTCGCGCAGAGTCGCAGGGGCGCAGAGAATTTTTTTGACAGGATCAACAGGATCGACTGGATTTTTTCACAGTCAAGGCGGCGAGGGCGTAATAGAATGAAGCCTGTAATACAACGAGCCTGAAGCTGTTTCAAAAGACTTTAGGTTGAAGGCTTGGTCTTGGCGCTCAAAATCCAGTTTATCCCGTCGATCCTGTCCAAAAACCGGTTCTTTTCTGTGCGTCTCAGCGCCTCTGCGCGAGATAAAAATCAGTAAAGTTTTCGTGTCTTTCCGTTTACGGAAGGCCGCGAATAGAGGTCATTTTAAACAACGGGGGATTGTGTCTTTTGGCTTGGTGTGTGGACCCGCTTAATCGTCTGATTTTGGATCAGGCGCTGACTTCCCATGCGTTTCAACGGATGGCCGGCCGGCTGTGCGCGACGGAAGGCGCGGAGCCGTTGCTGGCGTCGGGATTGCCGAACGCCGGTCTGGCGATCGTGGCCACGTTGCTTTCCTTCACCTCGCGCCGTCCGGTTTGCATCATCACGGCGACTGGCGAGGCGTCGGAGGAAATCTATCACGACGCGGAAAGTTTCGCCCATCCCCGCGTCTTGCACTGGCCCAAGGGTGAGATTCTGCCGTACGAGCGTGAAGAGCCTTCCGCGGAAGTCCTGGCGAAGGAACTGGACGTTGCGCTGACTCTGCTGGAACTCGACGGCGCCCAGTCGCAACCAGCGCAGCCGAAACTTGAAATAAACTGGAACCGCCTGGAAGAGCGATCGATACCGCCATTGATCGTGGCGCCGGTCGAGGCGTGCCTGCGAAAAATCGCGCCGTTGGAAACGTTGCGCGAGGCCTGTCTGGAACTGCGCGCGGGCGCGGCGTACGATTTGGATCAAATCGCGGAGCGGCTTGTGGAGTCGGGATATTCGCGCGAGCCGATGGTCGAGGCGCGAGGCGAATTCAGCATGCGCGGCGGCATCGTGGATCTCTTCCCGTTCAACTATGCGTATCCCGTCCGGCTCGATTTTTTCGGCGATGAACTGGAGTCGATCCGCTATTTCGACGTGGTCACGCAGCGTTCGCTGAAGGATCAGGCGGAGTTGCGCCAGGCGCTGGCGCCTCCGGCCAGCCTGCGGCTGCTCACGCCGCCTTGCCGCGAACAACAACGCGAACCGGCTGTGCTGGCGGAGCTGCTGCCGCAGGACACGCTGTTCATTTTGGACGAACCGGAGCGCTGGGAGGCGGTCTGCGAAAAATTTTCCGAGTTGGTTGTGCGTCAGCATACGGAGGCTTTGAAGTGGAAGGACGATCCGGATCGCGCAGAGGAATGGATCGATCCGCTGCCGCCGGAATTTCTCTACGCCGCCGCGCAGGATTGGACGCATGCGCTGGCAGGGCGCCCGCGCGTAGAGCATGCGTATGCCCGGATCGAAGCGAAAGGCGAGCACGGCATTGAGCGTTTCGCCGCGTCATCGTTTGACGCCGCCGAACCGTCGCTGGAAAATTATCTGCGCCTGATTCGCGGCAAGCAACAGGATGATTTTGTCACGGTGATCGTGTGCGACAACAACGGCCAGGCGATGCGGCTGGACGAATTGCTGCGTGAGCAGGAGATCAGCGCCGTGCTGGTGCTGGAGCAGGACCGCCTGGTGAAGCAACTGCGCCGACGCGACGCGCTGACCGGCTATCCGGACATCATTATCGCGGTGGGGGATTTGAACAACGGCCTAAACTGGCGCGAGGCGCGCCTGCTGCTGGTCACAGACCGTGAGATTTTCGGCCGTTACAAACGGCGCCGGGTGTACAAGAAGGTGCATCGCGGCGGCGCGCCGATTCACGCCGCGGCGGACTTGCATCGCGGCGATTACGTGGTGCACGTCGATCACGGCATCGGCCGGTTCATGGGATTGCGCGTGCAGCAGCTGGATGGTCAGCGCGTCGATCTGCTTGAACTCCAATACGCCGAAGGCAACAAGTTGCTCGTACCGCTGGAGAAAATCGCGCACGTGCAGAAATACACCGCGGCGGATGACAATGCGCGGCCGGCGCTGGACAAGCTGGGATCGAACCGCTGGCTGAAGCGCAAAAAGAAGTCGCAGGAAGACATCGAGAAGATGGCGCAGGAGCTCGTGGCGCTTTACGCGAAACGCGAAGTGGCGCGGCGTCAGCCGTACGGCCTCGACACCACGTGGCAGCAGGAGTTCGAAGCGTCGTTTGTGTTTCAGGAGACGCCGGATCAGCTCGAGGCGATTCGCGTGGTGAAGGATGACTTGCACGGCGAGCGGCCGATGGACCGCCTGGTTTGCGGCGACGTGGGCTATGGCAAGACTGAAGTGGCGATTCGCGCGGCGTTCAAGGTGATCCAGGAGGGGCGGCAGGCCGCCGTGCTCTGCCCGACCACGGTGCTGGCGCAACAGCATTACAACACGTTCCGCCAGCGTTTCGCGGAGTATCCGGTCAAGGTGGAGATGCTCAGCCGCTTCCGCACGCCGAAGCAGGCGCGCGAGACGCTTAAACGCTTGCGGCTTGGCGAAACAGAGATCGTTGTCGGCACGCATCGCTTGCTCTCCAAGGACGTGGAGTTCAACAATCTTGGCCTGATCGTGGTGGACGAGGAGCAGCGCTTCGGCGTGAAGCATAAGGAGCGCCTGAAGGAATTGCGCGCGACGGTTGATGTGATGACGCTGACCGCCACGCCGATTCCGCGCACGTTGTATATGGCGCTGAGCGGCTTGCGCGACATGAGCCTGATCCAGACCGCGCCGGCCAACCGGCTGCCGATCCGCACGCACATCATTCATTTCGACGAGGAGATGATCAAGGAGGCGATCCTGCGCGAGCTCAATCGCGACGGACAGATTTACTTCGTGCACAACCGCGTGCATAACATCGACGAGGTAGCGCAGCGGCTGCGCGAGATCGTGCCCGAGGCGCGCATCGTGATCGGACACGGTCAGATGAGCAGCCATGAGTTGGAGAAGGTGATGCTCCAATTCATCGAGCACAAGGCGGACATCCTGCTATGCACCACGATCATCGAGAACGGCCTGGATATTCCGAATTGCAACACGATCATCATCAACCGCGCGGACGCCTTCGGTCTGGCGCAGCTGTATCAATTGCGCGGCCGTGTGGGGCGCGACATCCGGCAGGCGTATTGCTACCTGGTGACGCCGCGCGGAACTGCGGTGAATGAAATCGCCATGAAACGTCTCTCCACGCTGGAGGAATTCACCGAACTGGGCCACGGCTTCGACATCGCCATGCGCGATCTGGAGATTCGCGGCTCGGGCAATATCCTCGGCGTGCAGCAGCACGGCGTGATGATGCAGATCGGCTTCGATCTTTACTGCTCGATGCTGCAGGCTGCTGTGGAGCGCGTGCAGGGGCGGCCGGTGGAAGAAGAGCCGCAGGCCGAGGTGAAGTGGAAGGCGGACACGTATCTGCCGGAGGACTATGTGCCGGTCGAATCGCAGCGCGTCAGCGTGTATAAGAAACTCGCCTCGCTGCGCAGCCTGAAAGCCGTGGACGACATGGCCGACGAACTGCGCGACCGCTATGGCGAACCGCCCGTTCCGGCGCAGAATCTGCTCGATATTTCCCGTTTGCGCATCCTCGCGGCACGTGCGGGCGCGGAGCGATTGCACGCCACGCCGCGCGGATTCCGGCTTTATCCGCGAGGCGATCTGCTCGAGATGTTGGAGCGCGTCGCCCGCATGGAGGAACATGCGCTGACGGCGTCTGTCGCTGTGAACGCCGAAGAGGCTCTCGATGTGGAATTGGCGGACGGCGCGCCGGACGGAAAACTTGCGCGCGCCATCGAACTTCTCGCGAGTTCTCTTGCCGAATCAAACGCTGCGTGAATGCAATCGTTTTTTTTACAGAACTGCTCTGATTCATCAGCAGGCAGTCATTATGCATGTGTTGCTGACGATGTTCACAGGTGGAAGCTCTGCCAAATGACGACGGCGGCGGCGCGGGCCTGAGGGGCGCCAAGCCAATCGTATAATCCAACTATACCCCAGTATGATAAAAACAGTTGAATCGTGAAAACCTTGACGCAATAGCGCTGATGCGGATATTTAAACGTAAAAATCAGTTTGTATCCTGCCGCCATTGAAATTAACGGGGGGTAGCGATTCTCAAGAAAGGTCTTTAATCGTGGCATGGGCATCTTGCCCATGAAAATCGCGGGAAGGTCTAAGTTTTTCCTACTTCTGGGAATCACGGGCGAGACGCCCGTGCCACGATTTTAAAACACGCGCATCGAGAAAATACAGGCGGGATTTTGATCGTTTGTATCACGTTCACATGATCGGCGCAGCAAGCAGAGACAAATTTTTCGGGTAGGGGCGATTGTCCTC
>JAFGJS010000122.1 GCA_016928995.1 Candidatus Sumerlaeota bacterium
ACGGGGCAGCTGGAGCATCCCAACATCGTGCCGGTGCACGATCTGGGCGTGGACGCGCAGGGTCGCGTATATTTCACGATGAAACGCGTGCAGGGGCGCAGCCTGCGCCAGATCCTGCACGGCTTGGCGGAAGGCGATCCGGACACCGCCGCGAAATATCCGCTCAGCGAGCTGCTCACGATTTTTCAAAAAATTTGCGACGCGATCTCCTTCGCTCACAGCCGCCGCATCATTCATCGCGACCTGAAACCGGCCAATATCATGGTCGGCGAATTCGGCGAGGCGCTTGTGATGGACTGGGGCCTGGCGCGCTTCCTCGATCGCGAGGACATCGACACGGAGGAAGTGAAGAAGGAGCTTGAAGACAGCAGCGGATTCGAACGCAGCATCGACGGCAAGGTCGTCGGCACGCCGTCCTACATGCCGCCGGAGCAGGTGCGCGGCCGCACCGAGGAGATCGACGAGCGCAGCGACGTGTATTCCCTCGGCGCGATTCTCTATGAAATCCTCACGTTCCGCCCGCCGTACATGGGCGAAAGCATCGGCGAAATCTTCAGCAAAGTCGCCGGCGCCCAACTCGACGATCCGCGACGCGAGGCGCGGAAACGCAAGCGTTATTGCTCGCCGGAGCTTGCCGCGATCTGCCGCAAGGCGCTCTCCGCGGACAAGGACGCGCGCTATCAATCCGCCGAGAGCCTGCGGATCGACGTGCGGCGATACCTCGAAGGCTATTCCGTCAGCGCCAAGCAGGATCTGATGGTCGTGCAGCTGTTCAAACTGATGCGCCGCAACATGGGCATCTCCATCACCGCCGGCGTCGCCCTCATGCTTTTCATGATCTTCACCGCTCTGTTCATGATGCAATTGAGCGCCGAAAAACAGGACGCCGTGGACGCGCGCGACGACACGCTGAAGGCGAATGAGAAATTGGTCGCAGCGCGCCGCAAACTTGAAGCGAACTACGACGCGCTGCAGCGGGAGAAGGAGCTGCAGGAGCAGGCTTTCTACGCCAACAACATCGTGCTGGCGCAGATCAGCCTGGAGGAGGGGAACTCCCAGCGCGTGCGCGAGTTGCTCGACGCTTGCCCCCCGGCGCAACGCGGCTTTGAATGGGGCTGGCTGCGCAGCGCGGCGAATCTGCCGCTGCGCGAGTTTCATCCGCACGATGATCTAATTTACAGCGTGGAATACAGTCCGGATGGAACGAAGCTGCTCACCGCCAGCAAGGACGGAACCTGCAAGGTGCTCGACGCCGCCACAGGCGAAGTTCTCGCCACATTCGACGGCCACGAAGGCCCGGTCGAAACCGCGGTCTGGAGTCCTCAAGGCGATCTCATCGCCAGCGGCGGTTGGGACAAGACAATTTACCTTTGGCGGCCTGAAGACGCCGCATGGATCCGCACGTTCAAGGCGCATCGAGCTCCGATTGAGCAAATTATTTTTTCTGAGAATGGAAAAAGGTTTACCAGCGTGGGCGGATACGATGGCCGGGCAGTGATCTGGGACGTTCAAACCGGCGGAATGCTCATACTAAAAGACCTCACGCAAACAATCAATGCTGTCTTGTTTAATTCGGATCTCGAATTTGTCTTGGGGCTGGAAAACGGCGATATCGTGCAAATGGATCAAAAGCTGCAAAGCATTCAACGGACTATTTATCATCATACTGACGGCATTACCTGTTTTGACAAATCAACATTTCCGTACCTGTTGCCATTTTTTTTCAAAAATATGTCCGAAGATGAGATTCATACCAATCTCAAGGAGCGCTATAGTTTTGTAGCAGGATCATGGGATGGTGCATTGATCTTTTTTGACGTAGGGATGGTTTGCCCTGTTCCGCAGGCGCATCACGGCGCGGTTTGGGGGATTGATTTTTTAGCTTACAACCATGTTGTCTCTGTCGGCGAGGATTCAAATATTATCCACTGGAGCTGTCCTGAATTGGACGAGGAGAATCAACTCGTCTCAAAACCGAAACCGCTCTATTCGATTCATGCGCCGGACAATACGCGATCTCTCGATGTCGATCAGTCCAGCAGTCACATCGTAACTACGGGTCAGGCTGTTCAGATTTGGGATCAATGGTCTGGCGCCAGCCGAAGCGAGCTCATCGCCCTTGAAAACGCTGGTTTTGTGGATTGCGGGTTCTCGGAGGATGGACATGGGCTTCGCGCAAACATTGCCGGTGAAAATGGTCGGCGATATTCCTGGACTTCCATCACTGGCGGACAAATCACCGTCGAAAAAATCATGCCGCCCGAAGGAAGCAAGCAAGCGTTGCTTGATTCCATCGCCACGAGTCAGTCCGTGACAGTCCGTGTTGTTTCGAGCGATGGAGGAATGATTGCATCGGGAAACGCCGATGGAACGATTTCCCTCTGGAACAGGCAAACCGGCGCGCACATCGCCGCGCTCAATGGTCATGCCGACAGCGTGTTCGCGCTGGCCTTCAGCCCGGACGGCGCCATGCTTGCCAGCGGCTCGCGCGATCGCACGATCCGCATCTGGGACGCTAAAACCGGCCAGCCGCTGCGCACGCTCGAGGGCCATGCCCAGCGCGTTTCCTGTCTCGCCTGGTCGCCGGATGGCCAACGGCTGGTCAGCGGCGCATGGGACGCTCAACTCAAACTCTGGAATCCCGAATCGGGCCGGGAACTGCTGACGTTGCGCGGTCATACGGACAACGTCAACGCCTGCGCCTTCTGTCCGGCCGGCAGGATGATCCTCAGCGCCGGTGAAGACGGCCGCGTCTTTCTCTGGCGCTCTATTCGTTTCGACTGAGACCGCAGCACATATTGATAGAAGCGGTTTCATAACTGATTGCCGCCTTTGATCGAAAGGCAGGCTTTCTTTCGCCCCGTTGGGGCTCTGATGTCATTATATGGTCTTCCGGGGGTTCCCTTTGGCCACCCCCGGCTATATTCTTGCGGCCCTGCGGGCCTTTTGAGGTTATAAAACCGTTTCAAGGAAAATCGGACGATGCATCCTTCGGCTGACCATAACGAAAACAGCGGCGGTGAAATGCCGCGCATCATCTCGGGCAATCTTTATCAGGATCTTCCGCCGCGTCAACCGGAGGAGGATTTTCAGACTTTGCGGCAATCCAGGCGGCTGCGCATCGAACGCATCGTTTCGCAAGGCCACGCCTCGCCCGAGGGTTTCTGGTACGATCAGGAGCAGGAGGAGTTTGTCGCGTTATTGCACGGCGCCGCCCGTCTATGCTTTGAACAGCAGAATGAGCCGGTTGAACTCAAATCCGGCGACTGGCTGATCATTCCCGCCCACGTCCGTCATCGCGTGGAATGGACCGATCCCAACGAGCCGACTGTCTGGCTCGCGGCGCATTACGATTGATCTCAATTCAACGAAACTTTAATCATTCACCACAGGACACAGAGGTCGCAGAGAATGTATAATAAATCATACATACTGGGAAATCATTGGATGAAATTTTTTATATGTTCAACGAATCAACGTGAAATAAATTCAGCTATGCACGGCAACGCCGCTTTGGACACGATGATGGACATTTCTCGTAAGTATTATCCGAAGGGGAAGAGAACACCGCCGAGGGCGGCTGTGCCACATTCAAGGGATGCGGATAGAACTTTCGAGCACTGCTTCTAGCAGCCCGTTGAAAAAGCCGTTGCGGCGTAAAATCGTAGCGCCGGCGTCTCGCCGGCATGAATAAAATCAATGCTTTGCATTTCACAA
>JAFGJS010000123.1 GCA_016928995.1 Candidatus Sumerlaeota bacterium
GCGATCTTGGCCTTACAACAAACATCGCGCTGGAAGGCCGCATAACGCGGCTGGAACAAGAAAAGGCCCTTTTTCAACGGGCTGCTAATCTGTCCAGCAACACCGCTGACAACTGAGATTTCCCCACATGATGTGCCTCCCGTCAGATCGACAAAGAGTATAGGATTTTGGCCTGCATACATATATTCATTCCCAAAGTTAATTGGAAAATCAAAATGAGGATCAATGGAACACCATCCGCTTAATGAAGTATTTAACCATCGCTCCCGATGATATTGATGGCCAAATAATTCATCACAGTATTGGCCAGTAAACTGGTACGATGTCAAGGAACCGTCGCCGCTCAGCAGATCGCCGTAGGGCGTGTAATCAATAGCACTGTCGCCCACCGGAGCGCCAGCAAAATCGGTCAGCAGGCGCGTGGAGCCGAGGTGGTCGGCGTGGAACAGGGCGCCGCCATCGGCGGATTGCGCCAGCAGCGAGTCGCCGTAGGTGTATTGATTCTCCACATTGCCGCCGGCGTCCGTCTCGGCCAGCGTCTGGTTGTAGCCGGTCGGATTCCGGTAGTCCGTGAGGAACCGGGTTGTGGAGGGATTGCTCTCGCCGGCGCCCTCGGTCTGGAGGCGGCTGACGCGCGTGCCGTTGTCGTCGTATTCGAAGTAGAGCGTATAGGCCAGCGCGCCGCCGCTCTCGTTATAGATTTTGGCCTGGATCAGCTGATTCCGAGCGTTCCAGAAATACTCCCGCGCCAGCGTGCTGTTTTTCGTCTCGCTGGAGAGATTGCCGTAGGCGTCATAGGCATAGTTCTCCACGTCCGTGCCGTCGAACAAGCAGTTGGCGGTTCCTGATGCATCAAATTCCTGTTACGCCGTCACCGGGTTTACAAAAAGACACAAGATCAATGATATCCGAATGAAACCGCAGCCATCCGGTTGTTTTTTTTATCGACAAGGCAAGCGCCACTCTGTTCGTATGGATCATTCAAATACGCTTTTAACCGAAAACAGCGATGACCATAGTCTATCGGATTCCTGATTGAGGCAGAGAGTTTTATGTCGAGAGCATCAACAGCAGGAGCTGGCGCAGCGAACCACGGAAAGGGCGTCATCCAATGGACTTGGACGATCGTGCTCAGCATTCTCACCGTGCTTTTCGTGTGCATTGTCACTCCATACAATAATTTCATCATCGCCAATTCGTACATTTCCGACACCTATCTGCCGCTCGCTTCGATGCTTTGCGTCATCCTGATCTCGCTTGTGATCAATCCGCTCATGCGCATGTTTGTTCCTGCGCTGACGCTGAACTTCAGACAACTGGCGATGATCTTTGCCGTGGCGCTGGCCGTGGCGGTCACGCCCAGTTCCGGCCTGCTGCGCATGCTGCCTTACGCCATCGCCAACACGTGCCAGGACGTCAGTTCAAATAAAATGAACGCCGAAGCCTACGCCGCGCTCGATCCGCCGCCGGCGCTGTTTCCCGACAAACTGCAATTTGGCGGTCAGACTCCCGTCACCGATCCTTTTATCAGCGAGCTGAAACCCGGAGAAACGATTCCCTGGGCCGCCTGGCTGCCTCCGCTTTTCAGCTGGAGCGGATTTTTGATTCCCTATTGGCTGATGGTCGTTGCGCTCGGCGTGATCGTCTTCCCGCAATGGCGCGATAATGAACGGCTGCCCTTTCCGCTCATCACGGTGATGCAGTCACTCATCGAGACGCCGGAACAAGGGAGGCGCCTGCCGCCAATCTTCAGCCGGCGATCTTTTTTGATCGGCGTCATCGGAGTCTTTGCGCTGCATTTGCTGACCGGTCTCGACGCCTATTGTCCCGGATTTGCGCCCAAAATTCCGCTTAGTTTTGACACCAATCGCTTCTTTACAGAAGAGCCGTTGAATTCTCTGCCATGGTACACCAAATACAATCGAATCTACTTCACGTTTATCGGCATCGCGTTCTTCATGCCGAATCGAGTCGGATTTTCCATCTGGTCCTTTCAAGTCATCTACGCGCTGTATATCATGATCGGCGTCGCTTACTTTCCGCCATTTGCCTGGGGTTCGATCTGCGATCATAGCACCGGCGCGCTCTTCGGCACGGCGCTTGTGATCGTCTGGCTGGGGCGAAAGCACGGGATGCATGTGCTGAAATGCATGCTCGGCAAGATCGGCGGAGCGGACGACCGCTCCTACCTGCTGAGCGGCTGGTCGTTCTGGATCGGCTGCGCAGGCATGCTGATCTGGCTGCTCTGGGTCGGCGTGCCGGCCCCCTTTGCCATCTTCTATGTCGCTATGTTGGCGGTCATCGCCTTGGTTTTGACGCGCATTATCGCGGAATCCGGCCTTCCCATGCTCGGCGGGGACACCGACTCAATGATGCGTCTGTTGCGCTTGATACCCGCCGGTTGGCATAACGCCGCGTCGGCGTTCTTCGGCGGATTCGTCTCGCTGCTCTTCGGCTCCGGCAACCGTCTTTGCGCCGCTGTGTTCACCACTCACGCCATTGGTCTGGATCGGCAGGCGACGCAATCAAAGCGCGCCTCCATGGGCGCGATCATGCTCGCCGTGATCATCGTGTCCGTGGTCGTCTGCGGCGCGGTGCACCTTTGGGGTTCGTATAACCATAGCGTCACGCTTAACGGACTGCAAAGCCCCATCGGCAACAACGGGACGGGCCTGACGTGTTTCGACTGGAGCGCCCGTGCTCTGCTGCTCGAGCAACAAAAAGGCGCGATGAGCGTCGGGAATTACCACCAGATCGGCCATCTATTCTTCGGTTTTTTCCTCGCCCTTTTGCTGCAATACATGTGTCTGAATTTCACCTGGTGGCCGCTGCATCCAGTGGCGCTGCTGTTTGTCGGCAACTGGTACGCCTCGCAGGTCTGGGTCAATGTGTTCATCGGCTGGCTGGCCAAAATCCTGATCCTGCGTTATGGCGGTTCGCGCGTCTATCGCTCCGCCAGTCCGTTTTTCATCGGACTGGTGATCGGCGAGATGATCGCCGTGGCGTTCTGGACGCTGATTTCCGGCGTTCGCGCCTTCAACGGCATGCCCTACGAGATCGTCGACATCCTGCCGTTTTAGCGCAGCGCCGACTTTTAATGCTCTTATCAAACATCTTTTTTACGCAGCTCATCAAAAAGTGCGATTTGGCGCTTTACATCATTTGTCTCTGCCGCATAACATTTTAACAGCCTGAACTTGCACTCGGCATAGCAACGATTCCACTCAGTGAAGATGACACATCATGGAAAACGCAGAACCTTCGAATGATTGGCAGGTACGCTACGCGGATAAAATCGCCACCGCCGAAAAGGCGGTGAAGCGCATCCGGACCGGCCATCGCGTGTACATTGGCTCCGGGGCCGGCGAGCCGCAAACACTGGTGGCCGCGCTCTCCAAGCGCGAAGACCTTAGCGACACGGAGATCATTCACTACCTGACGCTGGGCGTCGCGACTTACGCTGAGCCGCGCCTGGGCAGCCAGTTTCGCCCGAACGCCTTTTTCATCGGCCCCAATGTGCGCGAGGCAGTCTCGCAGGGACGCGCCGACTATACTCCGATCTTCCTTTCCGAAATTCCCCGGCTGTTCAGCAGCCGGCGTATCATGCTGGACGTGGCGTTGATCCAGGTCAGCCCGCCCGACTCAAACGGTCTTTGCAGTTTCGGAGTCTCCTGCGATATTAACATGTCCGCCACGGAGTCCGCCCAGCTGGTGATCGCCGAGGCGAACGCGCAGTCGCCGCGCTCTCTGGGCAACTGTTTTATTCACGTGGACGACATCGACGTGCTGGTGCCCAGCGACACGCCGATCCTGGAGGCGCCTCCCCAGCCCTGCGATGAAATTTCCCAGCGCATCGGCTATCACATCGCGAACCTGGTGGAGGACGGCGCCACGCTGCAACTGGGGATCGGCACCGTTCCCGACGCGGTGCTCGCCAATCTGAAAGGCTTCAAAAACCTGGGCATTCACTCGGAAATGATCAGCGATGGCGCGCTGCCGCTCTTCAAAGAGGGAGTGATCAACAACTCCCAGAAAACGCTGAATCGCGGCAAGTGCGTGATCTCCTTCGTGATGGGCAGCCGCAAGCTCTATGACTATATCCACAACAATCCGATGATTGAGTTTCATCCCACGGAATACGTCAATGATCCCTTCATCATCAGTCAACACGAGAAGATGATCTCCATTAACTCGGCGATCGAGGTGGACCTGACCGGCCAGGTCTGCTCCGACTCGCTGGGAGCGATGTTTTACAGCGGCATCGGCGGCCAGGTTGATTTTGTGCGCGGCGCCTCGCGCTCGAAGGGGGGCAAGCCGATTATCGCCCTGCCCTCCACCGCGGAGCACGACTCAACTTCCCGCATCGTGCCGCACCTCAAGCAGGGCGCCGGCGTCGTCACCAGCCGCGGCGACGTGCATTATATTGTCACGGAATACGGCTCCGCCTATCTCCACGGCCGCACGATTCGCGAACGAGCGATGTCGCTGATTGAGATCGCCCATCCGCGCTTCCGGCCCTGGCTGATGGCCGAAGCCAAGGCCCGCGGCCTGGTTTACCAGGACCAGATCGAGATCGAGTTCCGCATGCCGACCTATCCGGACGAACTCGAGCAATGGCTCAAGCTCAGGGATGAAAGCAAAGTGTTTATGCGTCCGTTAAAAATCAGCGACGAGCCGTACGTCCGGGAATTTTTCTATAAACTGACGCCCAAATCGATTCACTATCGCTTCTTCCAGATGATCACCGCGATGCCGCACGCCAAGCTGCAGGAATTTCTCAAGATCGATTACGAAAACGATATGGCGTTTCTGGTGTTGACCGGGAAGATCGACGAGGGTGGCGAGGTAATTGCCATCGCGCATTATCATAAAGATCCGCGCACGAACTTCGCCGAGGCGGCCTTCCTGGTGCGAGATGACTGGCAGCACAAGGGGATTGGCACCGAGCTGATCCAGAAACTGGCCCAGTGGGCCATCAAGAACGGCATCGCCGGTTTTTCCGCGGATGTCATCTCGGACAATGTCGGCATGATGCGCATCTTCCATCGTTGCGGCTATCATGTCGATAGTTCACTGGAAGGCGGCGTCTACGAGCTGCACATTCCCTTTGACCGTAAAATCCCCAAGGAAAAAAACCCGCCCAATCCCGAACCGGAAGCCATCAAGAACCAGGGCGACAATTGATGGTAAAACAAAAGCGCCGGTAGTAGGGACGGTTGTCCTCAACCGTCCCTACCCGACAAAAAAAAGGTTGGTGTGCTAATTCGCATTTCTCATCACTCAGCACGTTCTCGGCTGTGAGAAATTGTCACACTTGCTCTTGCTCGTGCTCTTGCTCTTCCTGCCCAACCACACACTGTTTTTTCTTGAGTGAGAGCAAGAGCACGAGCAAGAGCAAGAATATTCGGTCTCAAGCACGATACAATGACAATCTTATACATCCTGGTGAGAAGACCGGACTAATTCGCGCCGGAAGGGATCTCAGGCAATCCCTCAAAAAGGATGTCCCCATCCAGCGATTTCACTTTGATGTTTCTGAATTCGGCGGCGGTTTCCCATGTGCCAATTCCGACTTGTCCATGAATCTGTAAATATCCTTCCATGGTTTCATCCAGGATGAGCTCACCATCCAGCCAAACTTGGATGTGCCCGGCATCGTAACGCACATGGATATCGTACCAGCGGCCGGTTTCGATCGAGCCCGATACGCTTTCGCCGAAAGCCTGTCGTCTGCCGTTCTGAGCGTACTGCAACCGGTGCAAGGTGTTGCGCCAGCCTCCCAGATTGATCCACAGGTAATTGTCATCGTCGCTCATGCCGAAGACGATCAAAAAGCCTTCATTGCCGCTTATCTTGCGGGCCTGCAAGGTATAATCAATATCCGTCCAGTCGTGATCGCCAAAGCCGAGTTTGATATCGGTCAATAGACTGTTTTGCACGATTGCGTCGTCCCGGATTAGCCAATTTGCTCTACGGTTCGTCGGATCGCCAGCGAGTTTCAGGTTCTGTATCGCTGCCAGCCCCCATTCGGCGCACGCATTGGTGGAGATGCCGATCTCGCCGGGCTTATTATTAAATACAGACTGATTGAATGGGTCTTTTTCCAGGTGGAAGCTTTTCAGTTCGCCTGAGTACCGGAAAGATTCGAGAAATTCCGCCCATGCGCGTTGGGCTAGATCGGGCCGGTCTAATTTCATGGCGGCGTAAGCGGTGCATCGCGAATGGGCGTCTCGCAACGCTCCACCTATCCGACCGCCGAATTCTTGTTCCTGGGCGGCCCGGCCGGCGTTGTAAAATTCACAGTATTTCACCCAGGTTTTTTCGTAGTCCGGAATGTCCAGCAATTCGACCAGCTCGGCGTTGATCTCCACGGCGCCGAATACAGCGCTCAGATGCGATCCGCCGACCCAATGGGGATTCTCGAGGAATTCGCCGGTGTCCGGATCGTATCCGCAGCCGCCGGACGCCCAGCCGTATTGCATTTTGCCGATCCCCCGCAAGCCCGTGAGCAGACGATCGCGCCATTTCGTGTCCTGAGTCAGTTCCCATTCCGTCAGCCAGGCCGCCGCGATCGAGCAATACATGTTGCCGAATCCCATGTACGCCGGAAAGGGGTATGGCGGATCGCCTTCTTTGACCGGAGTCACTTTGCGTCCAATGTTCACTGTGCGCAGCCGCTGGTCGGAATCGAGCAACTCTGTGATCTGATCGCGGATGCGCTCATCCGCCGTCAGATAAAGCAGGAAGCGCCTGTTGGCCGCCGTGCTGATGCGCGGCTGTTTGGAGCTGTCCCCCCAATGCTGCACATTATGACGGGAGCCGAGTCCCTTGAAACGGCCGAGATGATAAACATCCACCTCTCCGGTGTGACGGGTCATCGCCTCGGCGATGCGATAGACGTCGCTGCGGCCTGTGCGCAGAAAGTAATACCACAGCCAGAGGTCCGGCGAGAGTTCGGAGTTATCCCAGGCGTAGCCGCCGACATCGTAGCGCCAGCATTGCCTGTCTTCATCGTAGGTGTGCATCACGTCGCCATGATCCCAGAAGCCGTACCAGCGCTCTTCTTCGATTTGCTCCGCGTAGACGTCGAATATGAAGTCCAGCAGATTTTCGATATCCGCCTTCAACGGCGTTGAACGGTCGGGCAACGTCCACAACGCGCCAAAAACTCCGGCGTCGAGATAATGCTGCGGCTCGCAAACGAGCAACGGCGGCGTTTGAACGGCCGCCGAGATGTCCAGCAATTCTTCATGGGATGGCGTAGCGGCCAGCGCCCATAAGTAAAGTTCATTCGTTCTGGCGACGCCGTGTGGATCGCCCCAGCCTTTTTCGTAATCTTCGTATGTGATGTTCAGGCCTTCGATCTCCTGCTCGTAAGTCTCCATGCCCATGCCGTCGTGATAGAAACGCAGATCCATCGCCGGGGCTTCCGGCGACCAGAGCCACATCGTCGCTTCCGCTGTTTCCGACGCCGCGTTGCGGATGTCGATCTGGACGGGATGCCGTTGCCAGAAGTAACGCTGGCCGAACGCCACGCCGCCGGTTACGCCGCCGAAATATGCCAGGCCGGTTGCGCGCGTGCCGCCGGTGGAGCGCACCCAGGTGTGTCCTTCCTTCGTGCGCTTTCGAATCTGATAGCCATCCGCATTCAGTTGAGTGAGCTCATAATCATTCCAGGCCGGAATCAAGTGCATGCGATCGCTGACGCGCCGGTCCCATGTGTCAATCGGCGGAGTGGCCTTGCCTGCCACTTGAGCCTGACGCGCTGCATAACCAGGATCGCGCCGCAGGCCGGTGATGCCGCGAATCGCTTCTTTGAACACACCCTTGTCTTCGCTGACGAAGCGGACGTGGCGATTATAGAGTTCATCGCGCATCGGCACATCGAATCGCACGCCCAAACCGGAGATGAAATCAACTTCTTCATCGCCGTCAAAAACGAACGTGTGCATGATGCGCATCGCTTCATTGCCGGCGTAAAAGTACAGCCGAACCGAGAAAGGGAGCCAGCCTTCCGGCGATTGTTCGCTGACATGCTTGCCGTCAATTTTCACCACGGCGCGCAATGGTCCTGCCTGTTCGACGATCACCTTTTCGATTTGCCCAATGAAACTTTCACGTTGAATGCTCTCGCCGGGTTTGATTTCCGGCTTGTTCTGCTTGCTGCCAATCAATCGCGCATTCTTTGCGATCACCACATCATTGCGTGTGATCGACTCGATCATTGATGTTCCTGATTTGGGGATGCGATAGACCGCGACGCCGGAATCGACGATGACAGCATCATCGGTCTCTTCAACGTTGAGCGTTGTGTCGGGCACTGGAGCTTCGCCGGGGAAGAGGTCATAACTACCTGAAGAGACCTTGCTATCCGCGACAGCATGCGCCGACCATTTCAGAGAGCCGTCCGGCCAATAGGCGAACGGCCAGCTCTGCATGGCGATGGCTTCGCCGTCCTTGTCTTTCAGCGCAAAACTCTGATCGGGCTGATACTCGCCCTTCGGCCAGGGCACGGTCCAAGTCACGCCCGGCGACAGCGCCGGAGCATCCTGCTCCAACCAGTGCAACGGCGTTTTGACTGTTTCAGTCTCCTGAGCGCCGGCTGCAAAGTTATGAAACGCCATCAAACTCAACAGAACGATCAGCGTTCCGATCCCGCTCAAACGAATAGACATGATCAATCTCCTCAAATAATTGTTTAAATCTGAATGTAATGTGTGATTCCTGGAATGATGGTGGTTGTTTACTGTTCGTAATCAACGACCTCATCCCGCTTCATGCGCATCAGCGTGTATGCGGTCAATCCTTTTAACTGCTTTTCGGTCGGAGGAGGAGCAAGAAAACTGGCGAAGTATCCGACGGTGACGCTGACGATCAAACCGGCCGGAAAATAGAGGAATGCATTAATGTCTATCGTCGAATAATATTTCATATATATAGTCACTGCCGTAGAAGTAATCGCTCCGCACACGATGCCGAAAAAATTAACTCGTCGGGAAAACACTCCGAGTGTGAAAATCGCCACAATCGATGGAGCGATGATGCCGGTGATCAGGATCGCCAAATCCCAGACCGAAGGCATTTTATTCTTGGCCAGCCACAACGCGGCGGCGGTGCCGATCATTCCGAGCGCGACGGAAAGAATCCGCCCCAGCCAGACACAGCCATGATCGGTCGCATTTTTGAACAAACGCCTGTACCAGTCGTCCACTCCCAGGTTGGCCATGCTGTTGACCGCCGAGGAAAGCGTCGACATTGTCGCCGCCAATAGCGCAGCCACCACCAATCCGGCGATTCCCGAAGGGAGAAACTGAGCGGCGAAGAGCGGATAAACGCCGTCATTTTTCAACGCAGGACTCAACAGCTCGGGACGTTCCCGGTAGAACAAGAACAGTACCGTGCCGAGAGAGAACAACACCGCATTCAACGGCACAGCCACAGCCATCTGCGTCCCCACCGCCTTCACCGCGTCTTTCTCCGATGCGGTGCACTGCATGCGTTGAATAAAGTTCTGATCGGAAAGACCGCCGATCGAACCGACCAGCACATTGGCGAAGAGAATATAAACACATGTGCGCGTCAGGTCCAAATGCCAATCGAACATATAGAGTTTATGATTGATCTGCAATGCATTGATCATTTCCGTGGTGCCGGAATGCATCAGACAGATAGCCCATGTGATGCACAGCAGCACGGAGCCAACCATCACAATCGCCTGGATCACGTCGGTCCAGATCACCGCCTCCAAACCTCCCAGCGTGACATAAATTGTCGTCACCACGCCCATGATCAGGATGCTTTGCCAGACAGGGATTCCGACAATGGCGCTGAGCGCGATCGCCGGCAACAGCATAATCGAAGCCATGCGCGCCAACAGCTGGTTGAGAATAAAGATGATGCTGCCGTACATGCGTGTGGCGAGGTTAAAACGCCTTTCCAGGTATTCGTTGGATGTGGCCACGTTCAACCGGCGCGCAATCGGCGCAAAAACAAATAATCCAAGCGGAAGGCACATCACCGAATAAATGCTGACGGTGAAATAGATCCAGTCTTCGGCGTAGGACTTGGCCGGCATGGCCATCAGGCTGATCGCGCTGGCGCCTGTGGCGAACAGACTCAAGCCGGAGGCCCACCAGGGCACGCGCTGACCGCCGCGGAAAAAGTCTTTGCTGCTCTTTTCGCGTTTGGCCAGAAACGCTCCAATCCAGAGCATGCCGATAATATAGATAAACACGATGGAATGATCGAGCCATCCATAAGGCGTCGCTTTGAGTTCCGCTTCACCGGCGATGATTCTTTCTTTTCCAAAGGCTTTGAACTTGACGCCATCTGCAAGTAACTGGATCAGTGCAATGGGCTTGGGCAAATGACCGTTCACCACCCAGGTGTCCGTGACGACATGATAAGCCAGGATTTCCTGTGAATGCTCCCGCATGCCGATCAATAAAACATGCGAATCGCCGCAAGGGACTGCCTGCGCGCCTTCAATGGAGCAAGGCGCGGCTTTCCGTTGCTTCCACTCTCGCCCTGGATCGTAAACATAAGCATCATCGAGAAAATTCCGCGTCGCTGGATCGACTCCTCCAAACAGATAGATATTCTTCTGATGCGCCGCCATAATCGGATTGAGCCGCGCCTTGCCAGGCCAGGCTTTCAGTTCCGTCCACTCGCCATCCTGATCAGCGATGCTGAGCGACATAAAGACTGGAGCGCTTGTTCCGTTATCCTCATCAGTGCGCATTCCCGCCAGATAAAGGGCGCCATTCATGGCTGTGGCGGAAACTCCCTCTATCCCGGACGGAATGGCAGCTATTCCATCAATTCGAATGCTGCCAGACCCGCTAATCAATATATCGCGTTGCGATGCATTGAGCTCGCTTTCATTCGCCGGATTGTCCCATTGTATCCGCAGGATTGAGTTTGTGGTTTTCCCGTCCAACTCGCTGCCGATGCAAATGAGATTGCCTGATTGCTGCAAAGTCAAACCACCCGAGAGATGAACATCCAGTTCTCCGCCAATTTTCCATTCCTTGGATTCTTCATCCCACCAATAGATGTTTTTGTTCGGAGCAGCCTGATCGTCTTGTTGGGCATAGCCCCCCATGATGACCAGAAATTCGCCCAATTCGCCGATGATCGCCTGGCTTAATTGAACCGGCGGACTGGTGAATTCATCGACCTTGAAATAATTGACGATGTCTTCGGGTCCGGATGTTGGAGCATCTTGCGCGGAGGCAACGACTGATGACGACAGAATCAAGATGCATGACAGCATTAAATAAAAAAAACGCAGCATAAGGTAAAATCCTTCGGAAGATACTTGAGAGCTGATCGGACCTGTCCAGCCAAATAGGATTGCTCAAAATGACCACGACAAGGCATTCTAATGATCATCAATATTTAATATATAATGCAATGCCGATGACATACAGGCAAGTGTTTTTCGGTAATTTACATGAAAATAATCAGTGTATTGCCGAATTCTAAGAAACTGCGTATAAAACGTTCATTCACAGCCATGTTTTGTCATACTGTGGGTTGAGTTCGAGAGAAAAATTAAGGGCTGGCATATTGCCAGCCCCAATTTTCATCCATTTCATCGCTCTGCTCATTATCGCGAATAATCCACATGCAGCGGGTAATTGCCGTATTGGTGGTAGTAGCTATCGACGACAATGTAATACACTCCGGCATCGAGCGAGATGTCTTCGAACGGTGAACAGTAGTTAGGATCAAAGAAGTGGCCATTGCCTGTTGAAACGCCGTCTTTGTCAAAGATTTCAACATAAGCGCTGAAGGTGAAATACCCATCGCACAGGTTGATGTCGATCAATGCGGGTTCGCGCAGGATGAGTTTGTACGATTGATCCGAGCCGTCCGGCATGCCGCCATTGGTATCCCAATCGTCGGTTTTGTAGGCGGTTGAGCCGTTGTGTTCGAATGGCAATTGATCGATGTAAAAATCGGCCGCCGGAACCCCCACGGCATGCGCCATATATTCATCCAGGATTTGCTCATCGCGGAGCCTGTCGCCATAGATCTTCACCTCATCGATCTTGCCCGCAAAAGTGTAGCTCCAGCTCAAGGTGCCAATGCCCATGCGTTCACCCGTCCACAGAGGTTGTATGACCATATTAGTATCAGTGAGAAATCTATCGCTGGTTTTGATCAACCGGCCGTTGTAATACAATCTCCAGCGAGCATCTGTTGAATAAGACGCGCCGACATACGACCATTGATTCAAAGGAATCACGTCGTCGCTGGTTAATCCGTAATACGTTGAACCATGCGCGAAATGCACATTCAAACGGCCATCCGCCAGCATTTGCAGATCAAAATCACGGTTGGGAGTGGTTTTGGAAATGATCGTGTCGTAGTTTTTATAACTCGTCGGATAAATCCAGGCGGAGATGTAAAAGTCATTCATCCCGTTGAAATGCGCCGGATTGCTGATTCGGATCTGGTCGTCGGCGCCATCCAACAGGACGGCATTGCCGAAACCATCCTGTCCTTGCGTATAGCTGGCGCCGTTGTAAAGGGTTCCAGCGTTGCTAAATTCGCTTTGATCCGCGGTTGTGCCGTTCAATGACCACATGCCCATTAACGGATGATTGCCCGACCACGTATTGACGATTTCTCCGGCATAAATGGCGCCCATTTGATCCGGAGTCATCAGCGAACCGAAAAACTGCACTTCGTCGATCTTGCCATTGAAACCATAGCTCCAGTTCATCGTGCCAATCCCCATGCGCGAGCCTCCCCATACAGGAGCATGCCCCGCATGGCTGGTTTCCTTGACGAGATCCCCATTGATGTACAGTTGCCAGGCCGTGCCAGTCCAGACGGCGCCCACATGCGTCCATTTGTTCAGCGGCACGGTTTCTGTGCTGGTGCAATGATAATATGAGGAGCCTTGCGTAAAATGCGCATTCAGCCGGCCGTCGGACAGCAGCCAGAACACAAACTCAC
This sequence comes from Candidatus Sumerlaeota bacterium, assembly GCA_016928995.1. GTDB lineage: Bacteria > Sumerlaeota > Sumerlaeia > JAFGJS01 > JAFGJS01 > JAFGJS01. Next base: position 12,970 of record JAFGJS010000123.1, read on the forward strand.
GGGTGGGATTCACTTTGGAAAGAATGCTGTTATAGGTGCTGTAGCTCGTGGGATAAACCCAGGCGGCCATGGCGAAGGCGTCCAGATTGTTAAAATAATGCTTGTTCTGGATTTCAACCCGGTCGCTGCCGCCGTTGAATTCAAGCGCCGAACCGATAAAGCCGGGCGCCCATTCCGCGCCGATAATCGTTCCATCGCTGCCGCCCAAAAAGGGACGGGTAATGTCGCCGTCACCTTCGCGGAAATCCCACCAGGGATACAAACTGTTCGCGCTGTCTTCCGCCCAGGTCCAGGCCACGCAAAAATACGTGAATTCCCCGGCCGGGATGCGGTCGATGGAA
>JAFGJS010000124.1 GCA_016928995.1 Candidatus Sumerlaeota bacterium
CGAAGCAGCCGTGAGCGCCACCCTGGGTGGACGCACAACAACACCCCAGGCTGGCGGGATTTTTGCCCCGCAAAAATCATGACAGCCGTGTTATGCAATTTCGCAGCTGACGAGAGATACACTCAGCTGCATGGCATGATTGATGGGACTATCGAAAAAAAAACGCAGCGCTAATCCATCTCGTCAAACTTGCTGATGTCGAAACTGGAATTGTCAAATCCAGAGGTGTATTCCGGCGACAGCGTGACATACTGCGGATATTCCGGAAAAAGATTCTGCAAAATATCCGCCAACTCCACCTTCAGCTCGCGCGCGTCATTATAGCGATGCTCTGGTTTCTTTTCCAGGCACTTCATCGTGATCGCATCGATTTCCTTTGGGATCACGCTGGAAAAATCCCGCAACGGCGTCGGCTGGATGTTCACATGTTGAAACGCGATGTCGCCTGAGATGAACGGAGGCGTGCCGACCAGCATCTCATATAGAATGATCCCGGTCGCATAAATATCCGACCGGCCGTCGATGCGATAGCCCTGCACCTGCTCCGGAGACATATAACGCGGCGTGCCGATCAACGCCCCCGTCGGCGTGAATGTCGCATTGTCCAGATGCACGATCCCAAAGTCCGTGATTTTCGCCACATGATTCGACGTGATCAGAATGTTGTCCGGCTTGATGTCGCGATGAATGATCCCCTTGGCGTGCGTCGCCTCCAGCGCGCTGCACAGCTGCGCCATGTAATAAACCATCTGCGAAATATAAGACTCATCCAGCTCCGAGCTCTTCTGCAGCCGCTCCTCCAGGATGTCGCGCAGAGAAGGTCCGTCCACAAACTCCATCGAAATATAATTATGCTCGGAGTCCCGGCTCGGATTGATCTCGAAAATTTGCACGATGTTCGGATGATCCAGCGTCGCCGCGATGTTCGCCTCGCGGAAGAAGCGATCCACCGCCTTGCGCGACGAAGTGAGTGAATCCCGTAAAATCTTCATCGCCACTTTGCGGTTGTTTTGCAGATCATAAACCTTATGCACAACCCCCATGCCGCCGCTGCCGATCTTCTCAATGTACTGATAGCGCCCGGCCGCGGCCTCGCCGATCAACTCGATCATCTTCGGATCCCGCAGGTTCGAATGCGTCGCCTCGGCGTCCTCGCGCGCCATCCGGCTCAGCCGTTCCTGCAAAGCTAGTGTGCGCGCGCGGATGTCCCGGTAATCCGGATTAAAACTGTCCAGCATATGCGCGACCTCGTAAGCCCGGTGCAGCTGCCCAGCGCTCTCATACGCCGTATGCAGCCCGTAAAGCAACGGCTGAAGATCCTGCGACATCGGCAGCTGACGCGCCAGTTCCAACGCGTCAACCAAGTCGCCCGTTTCCGTGTATATCTTGATCAAGCGCAGATAAGCCTCCGTCTGACGCTCGGGAAAAGTGGACGCTGTCTTCAGCTGTTCGATCGCCTTGGAAAACTCCTTCTGCCGCAAGTGCAGCTGCGCCGACTGCAGCAGGATCTCCGGCGAGTCCGGATCGCGCCGCAACAAAATATCGAAACAGCGCCGCAGCTTGATGATCAACTCCTCATTGTCCGGATCGATCTCATACCCCCGCTTCAAGTACCGTGTCGCGCTCAGATGCTTGCCCGCTTCCAGGCAATACTCCGACAGCACCGCCAGATGCTCTGTTTTGGGAAACTCGATATGCAGCAGCGCAAGATCGATCTGCGAAAAAATCTCGGCGCCTTCCGTCGCGCCTAATTTCAACGCAGTGATGTAAGACTCCAGCGCGCGCTCATAACGCTTATTCTTCAAACTCAGGTCGCCCATGGCGATCTGCGCCGTTCGCTCCGTCTCGATCTCCTTGAGCTGTTCAGCCTCTTGAATCACCAGATCGTTGCGATTGATGAAATGCAGCAGATAGCCCGCGGCGTCCAGTTCTCCGCGCTTTTCCAGCGCCACCGCAATCTGGTTGAGCATCTGCTTCGCTTCCTCGTCGATCGGGATGCGCTTGATGCAGTCGAACGCCGCGCGATAATCCTCCATTTGGATCAGCGCATGCGAGAGGCCCTTGATCAAACGGACGTTGGTGAAAGAACGATCCGGATCCAACATGCGGAAAACACGCAACGCCTCCATCGGATTATCGGCCATCAAATAGAGCGAGCACAGCTCCATCCGGTAACTATGCTGCTGCGGCGGATCGGCGTGCGGAATCAAATCCTTTTCCAATAGCTGAGTCAGCTGTTGGGCGATCTTCACCCCGCCCTCGTCCAGCGCGCGTTTCAATATGCGGAAAGCCTCCGCCGCCCGGCCGATTTTCCGCATCACGTCCCCAAGCAAATAAGCCAGGTCGCTGTTCAGCGTATCCAGTCGCGCCGCAAGCGCGCCCGTGGCCACGAAACCCGCCATCGCCTCCGGATCCTGACGCAGCGCCCGCTGGTACGCCTCGAACGCCCCTTGCTGATCGCCGCGCATCAAACGCAAATCCGCCCAGACCTTCAGCAAATCCGCCGAATGCGGCAAATCGTTCAACAACTCCTCAATGGAAAGCTGATATTGCTCCAGGGCATGGCCGTCGCCGTTCTGAATCGCGTCGCCGACCGCCATGATGTCTTCAATATTTTGGATCAAATAGCACACGCTCATCGCGCGTTGCGCAGTGTCATTCTCCGGAAAAAGGTCCACGGCCTTCTCATAAACCTGCAATGCATCGCCGCAAAAAATGCCCGTGCGGTAATACAAATCCGCCCGCTGAAGATGCAAGTCCGCATCCTCAGGCGTCTGCCGTAGACATTCCTCCAAATAGCGCAACTCCGCGCTTGCTTCCAACCGGTTCATGGTTAAGTTTGATTCACTGAATTCAATTCGGCGCGTTGATCCAAGTCTGATGGAACCTTACTGCCGCTTGTTCCCCCGCCGCACATCCCACATTGTTGATATTTGAATCATCGGCCATTGCGGCGAAAAACGCAAGAACGCATTTTGTTTTCACTGCGCCCGAGATGCTCTTGTCCCGGAAATTTGCCTTGTTCCTCCATTCCGCACATGCTAACTTTCCTTGATTCCACATCGACCCAACGGGAGCGCACATCATGCCGCGGCAATCCATCGAGATTCTCTCCACCGGCAACGAAATCCTCGAAGGGCTTTACGCCGACGCCAACGCCCAATGGCTCAGCGCCCGGCTGAACGAAATGGGCTTGCCCGTCCGCTTCCATCTCAGCGTGCGCGATGATCCGGACGACCTGCGCGAACAGCTCGCACAATCCCTGAACCGCTCGCAGCTGGTCATCCTCTCCGGCGGACTCGGCCCCACCCGCGACGACCTCACGCGCCAAACGGTGCTCGCTGTCTATAAGACCAGCGCCCAGCGCGATCCACGCGCCGAGAGCATGATTCGCGAACGCTTCGCCAAACGCGAACGTGAGCTCCCTGAAAACAATCTGGCCCAGGCTGATTTGCCCCTCGGCTGCATTCCGCTGTATAACCATTGCGGCACGGCGCCCGGCTTCATCATGCCCGCCGGCAAGGGACGCGGCGCCTTGATCTGCCTGCCCGGTCCGCCGTTCGAACTCCACGCGATGTTTGAAGCATCCGCCCGGTCCTGGCTCGAACAAACCTTCCCCCCGACGGAAGCGAGACGCCTGCGCGTGTTGCATGTCTTCAATCGCCCCGAATCCGATGTGGATCAAACCCTCCACCCGCTCTATGGTCGCGATGAAAAGATCTACCTCGGCCTGCGGGCCAAGGGCGGCATCATTGACGTTCGCATCACCGCGCGCGGCGCCACGCCCGAAGAGGCGAACGTTCGCATCAGTCAATGCGAAGCGGACGTTAGGCGTTTGCTGGGACCGGAGGACGTTTTTGCCACAGATGGCGGCGCAATGGAGGAAGCCGTCGTGGAATTGCTCAAGCGCTCAGGCAAAACCATCGCCTGCGCCGAATCATGCACCGCCGGCATGATCGCCGCCCGGCTTGCGAACGTCAGCGGTAGTTCCGAGTGCCTCTATGAATCCTACATCACCTACAGCAACGAAGCCAAAACACGAATTCTCGGCGTGCGGCCCGAAACTCTCGCCGCGCATGGCGCCGTCTCCGCGCAGACCGCCGCTGAAATGGCCCGGGGCGCGCGCAAAATCGCCGCCGCCGGCATCGCCCTCAGCGTCACCGGCATCGCTGGACCCACGGGCGGCAGCGCGGAAAAACCTGTCGGCCTTACATGGTTCGGCCTTGCTACGGATTCCGGCGTGCAGACCGTCCGGCAAAATTTCCTCGGCGACCGTCAGCAAAATCGATCCGCCGCCGCTCTGTTCGCTCTTGACCTTGCGCGGCGCGCTCTGCTTCGCGAACAATGATTGAAGAAAAGAATCAGCCGCATGCATTCATTATCTATAGAGCCAATGACGTTTAATGCTGAAAGCGATTGCCCGGCCGAAGAGGAAGACTTGACTTCCGCGGCGCGATCACGTCAATACTTTCCAGAATCATTCACCAAACATACGAGGAGCCAGCTGACAATCATGAATACCCAACGCCTTTTTTGCGGATCAATCCTTCTGACGCTCCTGAGCATGCTGTTTATGTCTCCCGCTCCCGGCCGCGCGCAGGATGAGCCGCTTCCCCATTCTCCCCAGGCCGACGCCGAATGGCTCGATAACATCCGCCAAAATCACCAGCAGATCGCCGAACGTCTGGAATTCACCTACAACTCGGCTGAAAACACAGCGATGCTCTCCAATGACGACCTCTACACCCTCGCCGTCTGCCGTTATTATGGCGGCGACTATAACGGCTCGCTGCAAATCTGTGTCGTGCTGAGGACGTTCTCGGAATACGCCCAAAAAGCCTTCTATCTCACCGCGCTCAACTACTTTCAATTATACCATGATATAGAAGACTGGAATATCAAAATGCTGCTCGCCATTCGTGAATGCTTGCTGCTCAACACCGACGATCCACGAACCTGGATGGCGATCCAATCCATCTTCATGACAGCCCCTCGTTCCAGTGGAAACACCATCACCCAATCCTTCGTTCGTCAACTGCGCCAGGATTGCCGGGGCCGCTTCGGCGAAAACCTGATCTGGGGCCACCTTCAGCAAATCCGCTTTCAGTACGACGCCGCTGAAACGGCCTACATGGAAGCATGGCGCATGGCTAAAAAGAATCCAGCGACCCTGCAAGCCCTGATCTGGCATTATCGCCAGCGCGGCATGCTCGAACAGTCCCTTCCGCCCCTGCGCAGCATGGTTCTGCTGCAATGGGATGAACGCTTCGCCGAAGAACTCCAGCGCGATGAAGCCGCGCTGGAACGCCTGAAAAAACTCAAGAGCGGCGAACTGCAGCTCGCGCCTGTTCCCGCTTCTTCCGGCAAACCGGTCTACCAGTTTCCTTGGCCCGCCGGCGAGGCGCGCTACCTGGCTGATCCATCGCAATATTCGCCGGCGGCCAAGAACCTCGCCCATGAAGGCCGCGGACAGCACGCCTACGATTTCATCATGCCCGCCGGCAGCGCCATCTGCGCCATGCGCTCTGGAACCGTCATCGAAATCGAGCAAGTCGGTGAAACCGACAAAGGCAGCAAGGAACTCGTCAACTTCGTCGCCATCCGCCACGACGACGGCACGATCGCGCGCTATTTCAACATCGCCAACGTCTCCTGCGAATTCAAACTTGGCGAATCCGTGCATGCGGGCGACGTCATCGCCATCGTGTCACGGACCTACACGACGCTCAGCTCGCACCTCCACGTCGATGTCGTCCAGAAAGCTCCCAGGAAAACCGGCCTGCCCTATTACTACCGGAATTGCGAAACAATTCCCTTCGAATTCGCGGAATGGAACACCATGAACATCCCGCGGGAAGACCGGTTGAACGCCTGGCACATTTCGCTCAACAGCGGCAGGAAATAAATCGGTTCTCGATCTCTGTTGCGTCATCACAGGCAGGGAAGCGCCATTGCATCGGCGAAGGTCAGGGGTAGATTTCCCACTCTTGCGCGGATGCCGGTAGAATGAAGGGTGGATAGTCGATGACTTCGACCAGAATTTCCCCCCGCCAGTCCGCTGATTCATGCACGTAGCTGCCGTTGCTCAATGTGGAGATGATGGTGATGTCTGAGTCGAGTTCTTCCGTGTCATCGCCGAATGGATTTTCAATGATTCCATAGAAATAGTCGTTGTCGATCTCCCGCACGTCGAACTCCAGGCGCAATGTTTGTTCACCCGGCAAAACAAAGTCGTCAAAGAGCTGCTGGTTGATCGCCACGTCTTCGTCTTCATCCAATTCAATCAGCTCGATCGTGCGGCCGAGATAGTCGATGCGATTGACGGGATCTGTGACGCCGAAACGCGTCGCGGCGCGAGGACTGTACACCTCGCAGCCAAAGACGGCCTCGCCTTCGCCCATGATGGCCGATTCGGGCAGGTCGGTGACGCGCACGGTTTGCAGCGTCACGCGAACGCGCCGCGTGGATGTCAGATCGGCGGCGAGACCGGCCCGGATGCCGGGATAGTCGCGCAGCGAATCATGCGTGGCGTATGCGAAGCTTTTCGTGGGGCGTTGACCGAAATATTTCGAGCGCTCCGTCACCTCGTGAAAATAAGCGTCCACGCAAAGCCCGATCCCGTCGTTCGCCTCGCCGGACGCCAGCGTCAGGGCGCTTTCATAGAGATCGTCATCCGTGGAGATCCAATGCATCACGATCATGTTCGCGTAGAGCGGGCTGTCCATCTCCGTGCGGGGATTATGCAGATTCGCTTCGAGCCAGTCGTAATCCATCTGCTCCACGTCGATCGTGTCGATGTCGTAATCATCGTCGAGCAGATCGGCAAGCGATCCGCCTTGCGAGCAGATCCAGTTTCCGCAAACCACGCCTTCGAGGGTGATGAAGCGCGCGATGCGCCCGGATGAAGCCAGGCCCTCATAGTCGTTTTCGATCATCCAGCGCGCGACATAGGCGCCCATGCTGGCGCCGGCGACGTTGATTTGCCGCGCGCCGGAGCGCTCCATCACATGCGCGCAAAACTTGGCCATGATCGCAGCGTAACGCGGAATGCCGCCGCCGTAAAGATCGGTGATCGCGTCCACCTCGGCCGCGTCGGCCGCGTCGTAGTAACCGGGGTAGGCGTCGCCGTAATAGCGCGCCATCGTGATTTGATTCGGCGCGCCGGGTTGATCGACGCCAGTCGGCAGATCCATCGGCGCGCCGATTTCAATAATTAATGAATGCTCTTCATCAATACCGACGACGCCGGATTCGGACGGACCGGATGAGTCGATCCCATCAAAGACGATCGTGGCGACTTGATCGGGACAATAAATGCCTTGCGCCGTTGCACGAGGCATGGAATTCAACAAGATAACAAGATACAATGCGGCACAATATAAAAAAGCCTTGCGGAGGCAGGTTGAATGGAGTTTGCCGGCGCTCATGTTGGTGTTCCGGTCGTTCTTGCGCTGATGCAATAATAACCAAAAATATAATTCATTATGGCGTGTCGAAAGTCCAGAGTGTTTTTCTGTGATTGCTAATCATCAAGTGGTATTGTATAATGCCGATGTTTTATGCTGTGCAAGAATAAACAATGAACACTGAATGTGCTGTTGACACGCAATTGAAACATCAGTATATGAATTAATAGCAGAGAACTTTCATATTGTAAATACTATGGCACTCTCATCTTTTTTCGAACAAGTTCTGGAGAATATTCCCGACGGCATCACCGTTCAGGACAGGGAATATAATATTATCTATCAAAATAAAGCGATGAAGCAGGCTTTTGGGGATCGGGTTGGGGAAAAATGCTACTTCTCTTATGAACGACGGGAGCAAATTTGCGAAGGTTGCGGCCTGCGTAAAGCTTTCGAGACAGGCAAACCCACTTTGGTGCATCGAACAGGAGTCACCGAAGACGAAGCCGTCTCGCATTGGGAAAACAACTGCTTTCCGCTTTTTGATGACAAAGGCGAAATTGTCGGGGGGGTTGAAGTCTGCCGGGATGTGACGGATCGCGTCTCGCTGGCGCAGGAGGTTAGGGACCGGAGCATCGAACTGGGCAAACTGAACGACCAGCTGCTGCGAAAGGGCGCCGAGCTTGAAGATCGAACCCAGGAATTAGAGGCGGCCTACCATGAACTGCAACAAACCCACACTCATTTGCTGCATAAGGAAAAAATGGCCTCCATCGGCCAACTCGCCGCAGGCATCGCCCATGAGATTAACACTCCGATTCATTTTATGGGGAACAACATCACATTTCTGCGCAATTCGTTTGAAGAATTAATCAGCGTTATGCAGCAGTGCCTGGAAAAACTGGCTTCAGCGGTTGAAGATTCCTCGGATCTATCCAAGTTGCATACGGATATCACCGCGCTGTTCGATGAACTGGATCTCGAATATCTGAAAGAAGAAATCCCGCTTGCCATGGATCAAACGGCAAATGGCGCCAAGCGGGTCGCAGAAATCGTCCAAGCCATGAAAAGTTTTGCGTCTTCAGGCGGCACGGCGCTCCAGCCGGTGGAACTGGACGATCTTATCCGCTCCACTGTTGAAATCACACACAATGCCTGGAAGTTTGTCGCTGAATTGAAAGTGGAACTCGTCAATCCGCCGCTGATTGTCAAGGGACAGAAGGGCGATCTCGGACAGGTGCTGCTGAATCTCATCATGAATGCCGTCGAGGCCATCGCCGTAAAGCAGCAACCGGGCAAACTACCGGGTCGAATTCATATCAAGACCCGGCGCAAGGATGGCTGGGGCGAGATCATCGTGGAAGACTCCGGCTGCGGCATCGAACCATCGCTGCAAAAAAGAATTTTTGAGCCGTTTTTCACCACCAAAGACGTAGGGCGAGGTTCAGGACAAGGATTGGCCATCGCCTACAGCATCATCAACGAACATGGCGGAGAATTGCTGGTGGATTCGGAGCCAGGCCAGGGAAGCGCCTTTACCATCCGGCTTCGTTTGTCGGAATCGCCCTAAAAACACATCCGCTTCAAAGAACCTGATGACTAGCTGGATTTTAATGCCGCGGCGATTTTGTCGCGGAGGGACTGCTCGTTGAATTCCGCGGGGAAATTGAGATGCAGCGTGCGCGGAGTCTGCCGCATCAATCCCTGCACGATGCTGGACAGCTGCGCGATGTCGCTGTAGCCGTTCGTGGACGATGGGTTTTCGATGAAGACGCTCGTCGCCGGTTTCCCGCTCGCCGGATCGTAAGGCTTGTATGGCGTGTCGCGCGCCTCGCGCAACAGCAGATAGTATTCCGGATCGCATCCGGCGGCGCGCAAAATTTCCCGCGCCGCGTCCAACCGTTCCTCCAGGTTCTCCTGTTCGTTCAGTTCCAGCGTGATCGATTTGAACAGATCGCGCGCCAGCAGTCGCCGCGACAGGTCGCTCAGGATCGCATCGCGCGATGCGCGCCAGCCTTTCACATAATGCCAGAGCGAATAATCGTCGAGTTCCAGAAAATCCGTCAGCGCGATGTCGTCCGCGCTTTCCGCGGCGAGCAGCCGATGCATGCAGGAATCCCGCTCTACGCAATCCAGCCTTTTTTCCCGGGCGAGTGTTTGGGCGCGCTGGAGCAGCGCCCGCAGCATGTTCTCCGCGGCGATCACGGTTTTATGCTGGTACACCTGCCGGAACATTTGATGGCGCGAGAGCAGGTATTGCTCCACGGTCCAGATGCCGCGCCGCGAAACGATGAGTTGCTCTTTGTCGCGGCCGATCTCGAGCATGGCGATCAGGCGGTCGAGATCGAATACGCCGTACTTGACGCCGGTCATGTGACTGTCGCGCAGGAGATAGTCGAAGCGATCGGCGTCGAGCTGGCTGGCGATCAGATGCGCCAGGAAGCGCGGCTGCACGTGATGCTCCAGCGTATCCACGATCATTGCGGGCAGCACGATGTCGAATTCCGCCAGCAGTTGATTCACGCGGGATTGCGGCTCCAGCACGATCCGCGCCGACCATGCCTCGTGGCGTCCGCCGAACAGCGGCTCCAGCACATGCGAAAACGGGCCGTGGCCGATGTCGTGCAGCAGCGCCGTGCAGCGGACGAGGAACTCCTGGTCGTCTGTGATTTCATAGCCGCGGCGCAGATGCGTGATGATGCGTTGCGCCACGTGCGCCACGCCCAGCGAATGCGTGAAGCGCGTGTGCTCCGCGCCGTGATATGCGAACCAAGCCAGTCCGAGCTGCCGGATGCGGCGCAAGCGCTGAAACTCTGGCGAATCGATCAAGCGCAGCAATAAACGCCCATAATCATCGCCGCGTTCAAACTCGATCAGCCCATGCAACGGATCCCGGAACAGTTTTGGATTCGATATAGTATGTTTTTCATCGGACTCCATAATTCACAATAGAAACCGATGACGGCGGATTTGTCAAAGAGGAACGATGAACGGATTTAACGCAGGGCGCATCTTGATCAAGCTACCAAGCGTTCGCTCCAGATTTCGTCCCAGTCGTCGTTTCTTCGCGCGAGTTCGAGCAGCAACAG
>JAFGJS010000125.1 GCA_016928995.1 Candidatus Sumerlaeota bacterium
AAAACGTTAAAAAACTGCGATTCCGGAGGCAAGAAAAACCACCTTAAAAAATCGATTTTTTGTCTAGACAGAGGGGACAAGCTCAGTTCCAGACAATCACGCAAAAAAAATTATACGAAGTTCTATAGTTACAAAGTTCACAACTGATGTTGCACAAGGGCAGCTCCTTTGGAGTGCGCAGGCCATGCCTGCGCCTTGATCCGAGGAATATTGCCTGCAAGCCTTACATCCACTACTTTCCAAAGGCGGCGGCATGGCCGCCGCAGTCCAAAGCCCCAAGGATGCGTAACGTCAGTTATTGATAGAAACACCAACTGAATCGGGCGCCGTGGACTGCGGCGGTAGAGATGTCGCTTCGCTCATTCGCGGAATCGAGCGTTTCCAGGTAGATCGCGATGATCTGATTGAGCGTCAGCGCGTAGTTATAGATGCGCACGTCGTCGATGGAGCCGATCATGACGGCGTCGCCGATATACAGCGGTTCATCCTGGCTGATGCTGCCGGTGCTGTCCGGCATCGTGGCATGCTGGTAGCCATTGGCATAGAGCCGGATTTCGTTCGCGGCCGTGTCGCGCACGCCAACCACATGCACCCAGCCGCCGGTGCAGAAAGCGCTTGAAGCCAGGCTGATTTCCGATTTGGTTACGTTGTCGTCAATGGCAAAGCGGAAATTGTCGTATTCGCTGGTGCATTTACGGTAGAATTCATAGCGCATGCCGCTGCCGGGCGTCGTGATGGTGCCTTTGATCAGGATTTCCTCCTGACCTTCCGCCATGCTGGCAGGTTCCTTCAGCCAGAAGCAGACGGACATATCCGCATCGCCGAAGTCGATGGATGCGCTGCTCGGAACATACACGCCGCCGTCGGTGGCGGATGAATAGGTCAGGGCGCCGTTCAGCACACCGGCGGACCAGGCGGGCGGCGTCGCATTTTGCAGCGTGCCGTCGTTGCCGTTGCCTGTGGCGTCATGCGCGATGATGCCGCTGCTTTCATCCAGGCGCCAATGCGCGTTGGGCGCATAGACCTCCGGCAGGGGAGGCGTCGTGGCCGAAGCCGGAGTGGATGCCGAGGTCTCGTTCAGGTTGTATGCGTCCCGGGCTTTAACGGTATAGGTGTAAGTGCGATCCGGTGATAAATTCGTGTCGGTGTAGGCCGGGCTGGTTTGCCAGCCGGAATCATGTCCGCCGTCGATGGCGGAGAAATAATATTCCACGCCGTTTCCGCTCGACGCCGTTGTGGCCGTCATGACGATGCTGCGCACTGTTTCCGCGGCCGACTCGGACGCCCAGGTCATGGGATCCGGCGTGACCGGCGAACTTGCGCCTTCCCCCAGCACCAGGACGCTGACGGATAACGTCGCCTCGCTGCCGTCGTTCACGGTGAAGTCGAAACCGCCGAAGCCGGAAAAATCAGTCGCCGGGGTGAAGCGCGCGGTGTGTCCGTCCGCCAGCAATGTCACGGCGCCGTTTTCCGCGTTAGACACGGAATATGTCGCTGTGCCGGCAAAACCGGCGGTGAAGACCTGCAAGTCCACATCGACAGCAGTGTTGACGGTAGTGCTCGCATGCGGCGCGCCCAGCCAGTTGAGGTATTCCTCCAGGTTGGTGTATCCATCGGCGTCATGATCGCCGTTGTTGCTCGCGGCGCTGGGGCTGATGCCCAGGGCCTGCTCGAAATAATCCGGCATGCCGTCGCCGTCCGAATCGGCCGGCGTGGATTCGCCGCCCAATGTGCCGAAGCCGCTGTTGCTCAATCCCAGATCGGATTCACGCGCGATGATGCGCCGCGTTTGGTTCTGCACGTCGGAGACCAGCAGCGTGTCCACCTCATCGCGATCCCAGGGCGTCGCGCCGCCCAGGGAGAGCAGCAACTTATGCGCCGTGAGCGCATCCTGCGTGTCCACTGCCGGCGCATCGTAGCGCGTCGCGACTTCCTCGACCGTTCCCGAGATGACGGTGTAGCCCTTGTCGGTTCCGTCCAGCACGCCGTCCGTGTCGAAATCAGTCAAGGTCTCGTTCAGCCACATGTGATACGTCGGATCACCGCTCGAATCCGTCTGCGCGCTGGAGAAGCAGTAGGTCTTGCCGCTGACCGCGGAGATGAAATAGCACCGGTCCACGTTGGCCCAGTGCGTGCCCGAATCGGCGTCGGCGCAAATAAAGGGAATATCCCAGTCGAAAATGGTGTTGTTCACGTAATCAAGCAGGCCGTTGCGCGACTTCGGGTTGCGGGTGTGATTATGCGCATACAGGAAGTGATGAAGGGTGACATTCTGGGCGTAAAGCAATCCGCCGCAGGAGTGATCCTCAAGTCCCCAGGCGTTGAAGGTCCATTGCTCGGTCACGTTCTGCGGGTTGTCCAACGAATTGTTTTCGTCGTAGCTGAACTGGATGCTGCAATGGTCGACGATGCAGCCGTTGACGTAGTTGTTCAGGCTCAACGCATCAATTCGGCCCGCCGACTTGCCCGGACGGAAGCGCATGTGGCGGATGATGATGTTGTCCCCGCCGACGGATGTCTGGTAGCCCTTGACGCCGATGCCGCCAGGCGCCGTTTGTCCGGCGATCGTCATATTCGTTCCGGTGATCCCCAGTTTGCTGGAGATCGTAATGTAACCCCCGACATCGAAAACGATGGTGACGTTATCCATGTCGCAGGCATAGCGCAGGGAGCCTGCTCCCGAGTCGTTTAGGTTGGTCACATGATACACCGAACCGCCGCGTCCGCCGGTGACATTGGCGCCAAAACCTTCAGCGCCAGGAAACGCGATTTGCGCCATAGCGCATGGGGTTAGGGAGAATAAGGTCAATAGAACCAGCACATCGATCTTCATTCGCATTTCAAAACCTCTTACAAAAGAATACTTGTTCAGCTAAAGATGAACTTGATTTTACAGCATATTTTCAATGCTTACAATGAATAAAACCTCTGATTGAACGGGTCCAATGGATTTAACTGTTGATATTCGGAATTAATTTACGGCTATTTTGCGGACAGTTGCATAGATCGAGACCAAAGGGATTGATTGAAGGTTTGGCAGAGAAGGTGAATTCTACCGAATGGATTCAGGGACGATAGTTTTCCATGGTCTGGAGCAAGTCTCTCGCGTCGGCTTCGAAGTTGATAAACTCGTAAACCTTCACCGGATTCCCCATGTGATCCTGCACAATCAAGGTTGGCACACGCACAACTCCCAGCTGCTTCCAGACGCCTCCGCTCTCAGCGCGCTCCCGGTAAGCGACAAAATTTTTCATGTTGTCGCGGAAGGACTGCGCCTCGAAAGTTTCCGACTCCAACTTTTGACACGCGGAGACATCATCCAAATAAAAGTACAGGATGCGAGGTTTTTTGAGGTTTTGCGATTGAGTTTTCAATTCATCGTAATTTTCCAGCCACGTGGATGCGGCGGCGCTCTGACTTTGAGCCGCGAAGGCCGCGGATTCAGACGGAGCGACGTAGGGATCGAATGCAAATCCGGCGATGCATCCGCCGATGATGGGAGGCGTTGTGTCGTTATATGTGACATCGACAGTGATCGGCTCCAGGCCTTCGCCAATGTCAAAGACGAAGTAGGTTAATGTGTTGCGCTTTCCGGAGCCCTGGTTGGCGATGGCGGCGTGGTCGTCTTTGCCTGCCTGCACGGCGACGTTCCAGGTGTTCGGTCCCTCCATGCCGTCGTTCAAGATGACAGTCAGCCGGAATGCGTTTTTAAAATCGCGTTGAATCGTAAAGACAGGATGGATGGGATCAATCGTAGAAGAACTTCCATAGTACGCGCCGGCTTTTTGGTAGCGGGTGGAATGCACGGGCATTTGCAGCTGTGTTGTCGCGCCGTTGGTTCCGCCGGAACACACTCCGAATTGACTTGTGGAAACGGAGATTTCTCCGATGTAGTACGGCCTTTTTTTGGCGTTTTGCTCGCTGCCGCGCCAGCCGACGTCGAAGTTTTCCAGGCAGACGTTTTCCGGCGCCATGAATTGCCAGATCAGGTAGCCGTCCGTGCCGTACTGGCGGTCTTGTTCCAGAGACGCCTTTGTGCGCCAATCGCCGTTGGTCACGACATCCGCTGGGCTTGCCTTCACCTTCCCCTGGCTCGTTGTGCTGGGAAGGCTGGGCGGCGGCGGCTGAGCAATGCTGGCGGCGCCAGTGATATTTGTGGGACTGACGGACTGACCTGATTGGCTGGGAGTATTTTGCGGAACGCTGGGATTCATCAAAGCGAGAATGTCCTGGGCCGATAACGCCGTTTTATAAATCCGGAAGTCGTCAATGCTGCCGTTGAATAATGGGTCGCGCGCCCATTGGCTTTTGCCGATGAAATTCTGCATCGGTCTGATGTCGGAGGGATTCAGCGTGATCGCGCCGGTCGCGGAAACGCGGCCATTGAGGTAGATTGTGCCGATGTCGCCTTGCAGCGTGACGGCGAGATGTATCCATTGACCCGCGGGCATCGGCGGCGCTTTGATGAATTGATTCAGACTTCCTTTACGGAAGCCGAAATAAAGGGCGTCGTCGTCGAATTTCGGGCACAGATAGAGATATTCCCAACTGTTTTCACCGTTGCCGAAATCGAAGATGCGCTGTCGCGTCTCGCCGCCGTTCCAGTAGACCCATACGGCGATGGTCATGTCGTCCATGGAAACCAGATTGTTCATCGACACCAGGAAATCGTCCACGCCGTCCAGTTGAATCGCTCGTCCGATCCGGCCGGCGGTGTAGACCGGATCGCCGTAGGAGGATAAATTGTGAGAGCCTGTGCTGTCGGCTGTGGAGCCTTCAAAAGGATAGCATGCCGCGAGCGACGCCGCGCCGCTGCGGCCGGACATCAGGGCGGCGATCTCCGTCGCCGGGAGCGCTTGGTTGAAAAGCTGGAAATCGTCGATCATGCCGTTGAAAAACGGATCGCGCGACCACTGGCTTTTGCCGATGAAGTTCTGCGCTGGATTGATCAAAGCGGGATTCAGCGTGATCCTGCTGGTCGCGTCGACCCGGCCATTGACGTAGATTGTGCCGATGCCGCCTTGAAGCGTGACGGCGAGATGGACCCATTGCCCGGCAGGCAATGGGGATGTTTCGACATACTGGTGCGTGTCTCCTTGGCGGATGCCAAATAAAAGCGTGTTATTCCTGATGCTCGAGGTCTGAGTGTCGTTATCAATCATCGGCGACAGATAGATGTATTGCAGGCTGCTTTCGCCGTTGCCAAAATCGAAAATGCGTTGCCGCGCCTCGCCGCCGTTCCACATGACCCATGTCGCGATCGTGATCTCGGGAGAGTTGATGATATTGCTGGGCAACAGCACATATTTTCCCATGCCATCCAGGAAGATCGCCTGGCCGTTTTTGCCTGGCGTGTAGGCGGGATTGCCGAATGAGATGCCGTTGAAATTGCCGGCGCTGTCTGACAAATCACCATCGAATCGATAATGCGCCACCGGAGCCGGCCAGCTTTTTGGACAATCGAGATTTGAAAAAATCGCGATAGGAGCAACCATTAGAAAAGTGTAATACTGAATCCCTTTATGCATCCTTCTCCTCATTGCTTGACCATCTTGCGGCGCTGATTGTGAAGTTCGTTGTTTGTATCGCGCAAAATGCCCATTCTTCTTCTGATATACTATATCGGCAACGAATTTAAGATCCTTAACCGGACGCAAGTCTCAATAATAAGACCGATTGGTGCGTTAATGTGTCAACCAGAATAACAGTTTTATGGAGGTTTTAGCCGGTTTTGTTCGCGAGTTCTTTTTCGTGCTTGCGATAAAGCCAGCGGAATTGGTGGTAACTCAGTTGCAGCAGTTGAGCGGCCTTTTTCTGATTGAATTGGGTTTGCGTCAATGCGGAACGCAGCAGACCGATCTCGGTCCGGCGTATTGTATCGTGATATGGCGCGATGCCTTGATCGTCGTTCTCGCGAAGGTTGGGAAGATCTGCTTGCTGTTTGATTGGTATTTCTTTGGATGTCTGTGACGCAAGCGGTGAATACGGCGACTGAAACGGATTGAAATCGATGTTTTCGATCACGGGCGCATCCGAACGGTAAACCGCGCGTTCCACGACGTTTTTCAATTCGCGGATGTTGCCCGGCCAGGAATAGTGTTCGAGCAGATCGATCGCTTGCGGGCTGAATTCCGGCGCCGCTGGCCAGCCGAGCTCATGGGTCATGCGCGCGGCGAAATGGCTGGCGAGGAGCAGGATGTCCTCGCCGCGCTCCCGCAACGGCGGCAGAAAGATCACCTCGAAGGACAAACGGTCGAGCAGGTCGCGCTTGAAGGCGCCGGCGTCGGCGAGTCCGGCCAGATTCTGGTTGGTCGCGCCGACGATGCGAACATCGGCTTGAATCGCCTTGGAACTGCCGACGCGCTCGAAGGCGCCGTATTCCACCACGCGCAGAATTTTTTCCTGCGTCACGATGGGGATCAGGCCGATTTCATCGAGAAACAAGGTTCCCTCGTCGGCCTGTTCGAAACGGCCGATGCGGCGCCGCGCCGCGCCGGTGAAGGCGCCGGCTTCATAGCCGAACAGCTCGGATTCGATCAGCGTGCCGGGGAGAGTCGCCGCATTGAGTGGAATCAACGGCGCCTGCCAGCGTCCGGAGAGATAATGGATGCGCGCGGCGGCGAGCTCCTTGCCCGTTCCGCGCTCGCCGATGAGCAGCACGGGCCGGTCGATTTTCGCCACGCGGGAGAGTTTTTCCTGGAATTCAAGGAAAACTTCCGATTGCCCCAATGCCTCGGTATGGGTTGGCAGTGCCATTAAATCACCAATATATTGGCATAAAACACCAAAATATAATATATAGCAGTAAAATATGATATAAAATACCATTATACCGGACAGATGTCAAATGAATAAAATCGCTGATTTTGCTTAGGTTAACGAAATTGCATCGATTGGCACAATTCCCGCATAAGAGAACAGCAAACATTAATTCCATTCGGGAGAGAAAATCATGGGTATTTTTAGCCGTTTTCGCGATATTATTCACTCCAACCTGAACAGCATGCTGGAGAAGGCGGAAGATCCGGAAAAGCTGATCCGGATGATGATTCAGGAAATGGAGGACACGCTGATCGAAATCAAAGCCAATTGCGCCGGTTCGATCGCAACCAAAACGAAAATCCGGCGTCAAAAGGAAGAGTGTGAGAAGCGCATCGCGCTGTGGGATGAGCGGGCGCAGCTGGCGGTCGGCAAAGGCCGCGACGACCTGGCGCGCGAGGCGCTGGCTGAAAAGAAGGGCTTCCGCGAAAAACTCGCGTCGCTGGATCAGGAAGAGATTCAATGCGAGAGCTTGATTCAGCAATACCAGGATGATATTGTTCAATTGGAAGAGAAGCTGGCCGCCGCGCGCGAAAAGCAGCGCATCCTGCTGGAGCGGCATAAACGCGCTCAGTCGAAGATCATGGCGCAAAGCGAAATCCGCCGCATGGACACGACCGACGCGTTCGTCCGCTTCGAGAAGTTCGAGAATCGGATCGAGCGAATGGAGGCCGAGGCAGATCTGGTCAACTTCGGGCGCAAACCGAGCCTGGACGACAAGTTCTCGGAGTTGGAAAAAGACGAGGACATCGAACGGGAACTGGACGAGCTGAAAGGCAAAAAGCAGAAATCCTGACCTGTCCGCGCGACGATAGGATTTCACATGGCTCTGCCGGCAGCATAGACGGCCGGTCTTAATCTCAATATTCGAAGATCAGGTCATATTGTTCTCAAGGCATAGAAAGGCATTATCATGATGGATCCTGGTGTTCTGGTGATTTTACTCCTCTTTGGAACTCCGCTGGTGTTGATTGTCGGAGCGTTCGTGATCATCGGATTGATCATTATGAAAAGCGGCTCCAAGAAAGGCACAGCTTTATCCGCGGACGAGGCGCGCATCATGCAGGAACTGCACCAGGGGCTTTCCAAACTTGAAAAACGCATCGAGAATCTTGAGACGATTTTCATCGAGCAGAAGCAATAACAATTTTGGCATCTGAAATGACAAGGCCCAAAGGAATTAGCTAATGCCGTTTTATTATTCAGCATTTTCGATCCCGATCATCGCGATTTGTTTAATCTTCGGCATCCCCATTGTGGCAATCATCTGCGGTTCTTTGGTGGAAGCGCTCAAGGTCATCAAGGGCGAATCGGGCGGAAAAAACGCCAAGCTATCCGAGGATGAGACGCGTTTGATCCAGGAACTGCATCAGGGCTTGCTGCGGATGGAAAAGCGCATCGAGGCGCTCGAGACGATTTTGCTCGAAGACAAGCGCAGGTGAGAGGGTTATGTTAAAATTCATCGGACAAGTGTTGTTGTTCCCGTTTCAACTGGCGGTGAAAGTTATTGAACTCATCGGCCGGACGGCCGCGGTGATCGTGGGATTGACCGGTTTCGGTCTGGGCGCGCTCAGTTGCCTTTTTCCGCCGTTTGTCGTGATCGGCGCTCCGGCGATGCTGATTTGCGGCATTATCGTCATCAAAGCATTGTAACGATTTTAATCAAATTTGTTGATAAGGATTTTCGATCATGTCTCGTCATCATTTAAGGCACAATTGGTATGAACGCCGCAAAAGGAATGGTCTGTATCGTTCGCGCAAGGGAGTGATCTTCGGCGTATGCGCTGGGATCGCCAAGCACCTCGATCTTTCGGTTACAGTCGTTCGCCTGATTGTCGTTGGGGCATGCATTCTAACGGGATTCTGGCCGATGATCGTGATCTATATCGTCGCCGCGCTGCTCATGAAGCCGGAGCCTGTGCTGCCGTTGTCCAATGATGACGAGCGTGAGTTTTACAACTCCTACACCGCGTCGCATGAGATGGCGCTGCATCGGTTGAAGCAAACTTTTGATCGGCTGGACCGTCGTATTCAACGTATGGAAGACATTGTCACCAAGCGTAACTTTAACTGGGATCAAAAGTTAAACCGCTAACGATTTCCCATTGACGGAGCGCTAAGGATGATGCTCCGCAATTCCGGCCAATTCCTACCCAATCACTGAACTGAAAGTGAGTCTCATGATGCGCTTACATCATTTGGCAGTGTTGTTTTTTATGGTGCTGATCGGTTCAAGCGCGACGGTGCACTGTTGGGTTCAATGCTGGAACGGATCCAAAACGGGTTGCTGTGTGAACGTGATTCTGCTGGATGAACAGGGCCGGCCGTTGCAAGTCGACATACCGAGAGGAGCGTTCAAGACCGTAGAAGGCCGCGAAGTGCTCCATCCTTCAAGCTACGCCCTCAAGGCTTCAACGCGCAAGCCTGAATCCACCGTGGCAGATGCGATGCGTTCAGCGACGGCTGTTGAGTTTGGACAGCAGACGCAGGATTTCGATGTAGAGCCAGACCAGCGTGACCATCAGGCCGAAGGCGGCGTACCATTCCATGTATTTCGGGGCTCCGTGCTGAGCGCCCTGTTCGATGAGATCGAAGTCGAGCACCAGGTTCAGCGCGGCGATTGTGACGACAAAGAGGCTGAAGCCGATGCCGATCGGACCGCTTTCATGGATGTATGGAATGGCCGTGCCGAAAAAGCCCAGCACCAGCGTGGCCAGGTAAATCGCCAGGATCCCGCCTGTGGCGGCGATGACTCCGCGTTTGAAGTTGTCCGTCGCCTTGATGAATCCCGTGGCGTATGCTGCCAGCAAGGTTAAAAACACGCCGAAAGTCAATCCCACGGCTTGCAACACGATGCCGGGGAACTGCGCTTCCATCAGCGAGGATATGCCGCCGATGAACAGGCCTTCCAGCGCGGCGTAAAGCGGCGCGGTGAATGGCGAGATGCGCATGCTGAAGCTGGTGATGATCGCCACGACGAAGCCGCCGAAGGCGCCGGTCAGCAAGAAGGGCATGATCGCTTCAGGATTGCGGCCGGCGTTGATGAATTGATGCCAAACCCACACCGAGACGGCGAAGCAGATCAGCAACAGGATGCCGGAGCGATTGACGGTTCCGGCCAATGTCATCCGCCGGCCCGCCGCCTGTGTCTCCGAGAATGTCCGTTCGTTCAACGCTGGATTGGATGTTCGCATAATATCGCCTTTTGAATGTTATTTGACTTCCTGACGGAAAAACATAGTTTCTGGATTTTCTCACCGATTGTCAATTCCAAGCAACGCTTAATCGGGTCGTTGCGGCGTTGATTGGATTGCTGAACATTTTGCGATTGATTGACTGACGTTATGCAGTCTTGACGCCTTGGACTGCGGCGGCTATGCCGCCGCCTTGAGTTGTGGCGAATGAAAGACGGTCTTGCGCTGATTCAAGGCGCAGGCATGGCCTGCGCAATCCAGGGAAACACTCAAGGTGTGACATCAGTAATTTATTCCATTGAAGCCGGGGCCTAACTTCGGCTAGCCTGCCACGTAAGACATTCAAGCAGTCATTGCAAACATTCTTCAACATAATCCCGAATCAGGAGTATGGAGCCATGCGTTCGATGCCTAAACTTCATCGTAATCATCCGCTGGATCGCGGAATCAAGGCCGTTTTGTGCGCGCTGACGGCGATTGGAGCGATTGTCTTCCTCATGACGTATCAGCCGTTGCAGGCGCTGGAGGCGCAGCCGATGCGGGAAAAGGCGGAGCAGCTCAACAAGGATGGAAATTACAAAGAGGCTTATGATCTCTACCGCCAGCTGGCGCTTCAGGCGGATGATGAAGGG
The DNA here is from genome assembly GCA_016928995.1 of Candidatus Sumerlaeota bacterium. GTDB lineage: Bacteria > Sumerlaeota > Sumerlaeia > JAFGJS01 > JAFGJS01 > JAFGJS01. The sequence goes on from JAFGJS010000125.1 coordinate 10,646, forward strand.
CGGCAGATCGCATCGGATCTGACTGTCGCCGTGCAATGTCTCAATAATCTGAATCAGTTGAACGAGATTGATGGATTGTTGGAGCAGGCGGCGCAGGCGCATGCGGAAAACTGGCTCGGTTTGTTGGCTGTGGCGGAGCAATATCAATCCATCCAGCACAACGGCTTCATCATCTCGGGCGAATTCGAGCGCGGCTGGCAACGCGGCGGCAATGGCCGCGCGGTGAACAGCATGGAGCGCGACCGGACGTGTGCGCTGCAATTGATGGTTCAGGCGATGCCGCTGGCTGAGCAAGAAGAGAATGCCGACAACACCGCGAATTTTTACATGGCGTTCGCGCGTCAGATCCTATTTATCCGTGACAGCAACGAATCCTGGCGGTTGCAGTATTTGACCAGCCTTGACGAACTTCCGGACTACGACGAGGGGTATTGGTATGGCTATCGCGGTTATGGCGGTCAGGCCCACGGCGCGCCGGTGGATGCCGATGGCAATCCGATTTACTATTACGTGCCCAAGTCCTGGGAGACCGCGGCCAACGATGGCGAGCGCTGGCGCTGGTGCTTGACGCAAGCGGCGGAACTGAACAGCTCGATGCAATCCTCGACACAATGGCAGTTTGCCGATTTCCTGCAGAATCAATTCGGCGTGCAGACCATGGCGCAATACTCCTGGTTTCGCGGCTGGGGCGCGCCGTCCGGCGATGAGGATGCGGTCGAGCGCGAGGGCGGCATTCTCTCCATGCACACGCTGAAGGAGAACGAAGCGCTGGCGCGGCTGGCGAATGGCATCAAACGCTGGGAGCTTCCGGATGAGTTCAATTACATTCGCATTTATCAGGAGCTCAATTCGTACAACGATTTGGCGAATATTTATCGAAATCGCCGCCAGTATCCTCCGGCTGCGGAGCAATTGCGACTGTGGCTGGCGGACAACAGCAGCGGCAACAAGGAGTCAATCCAGCAGCAGCTGGATCAAATCGTCAAACCGTGGGGCCAGTTCGAATCTCACGCTAAATCGCCCGCGCGGCGCGGCGCGAAGGTCGGATTGCGCTTTCGCAACGGCGAAAAAGTTGAATTCACGGCGCACGCCATTGATCTCGATGCGATGCTGGCTGATGTGAAGAAGCATCTGGAATCGAAACCGAATCAACTTGATTGGCAGCGGTTGAATATCAACCAGATTGCTCACGATATCCTGAGCAATCCTCAACGTGAAAAGTTCATTACGGACAAAGTCACTCAGTGGTCGCTTGATTTGCAGCCGTTGCCGGATCATTTCGACCGGCTGATTGAAGTGGCCACGCCGCTACAGAACGCGGGCGCGTACCTGCTCGAAGGCCGGATGGAAGGCGGCAACACGTTCCATACCGTGATTTGGATCGAGGACACCGCGCTGCTGAAAAAGCGCCTGGAAAACGAGGATTATTACTACGTCTGCGACGCCGTCACGGGCCAGCCGATTTCTGGAGCGGACGTGGAGGTCATCGCATACTGGCAAGAGCATCTCCGCAACAATCGCTACAGGACGCATTTGATAAACAGCGCGTTGAAGACCGACGAAGACGGCCAGGCGTTTGTCACCAAAAACGAAGTTCCGAATCAATATCAATCGTTGATCGTCGCGCGCACGCCGGAAGGGCGACTGGGATTCTATGGTTTCACTTATGGCGTGGGCGGCAATTGGTACGATCATGAGTACAACCAGACCAAGACTTTCGTCATCACGGACCGGCCGGTTTATCGGCCGGAGCATACCGTGAAATGGAAAATCTGGGTGCGCAGGGCGCAGTATGATCAGGAGGATAAATCGCAATTCGCCGGTCAAACGTTCAATGTGCAGATTTTCGATCCGCAGGACACGAAGGTGCTGGATCAGGAATTCACGGCGGATGAGTACGGCGGTTTTGACGGCGAATATGCGCTGCCCAAGGACGCGAAGCTCGGCGTCTATCGAGTGCAGGTCGCCGGCCAGGGAAGCGGCATATTCCGCGTGGAGGAGTATAAAAAGCCTGAGTTTGAGGTTACCGTTGACGCGCCGGAGAAGCCGGTGATGCTGGGCGAGGCAGTCGAGGCGAAGATTCAGGCGAAGTATTATTTCGGCGAAATGGTAAAGAACGCCAAGGTGAAATACAAAGTGATGCGCACGAATCATAACGCGCGCTGGTATCCCTCGATGTACTGGGATTGGTTCTACGAGCCGGGCTATTGGTGGTTCTGCTACGATTATCCGTGGTATCCCGGCTGGGGCCGCTGGGGCTGCCTGGCGCCGGTTCCGTGGTGGTATGGCGACCGGAGCACGCCGCCGGAACTCGTGATGGAGGACGAAGTGGAGATCGGCGAGGATGGCGCGGTGACGATCAAGATTGACACGCGCATCGCCAAGGAGGTGCATGGCGATCTCGATCATCGCTACGAGATCACGGCGGAAGTGACCGACCAGTCGCGCCGCACGATCGTCGGCCGCGGCAGCGTGCTCGTGGCGCGCGAACCGTTCAAGGTGTACGCCTGGGTCGATCGCGGCCATTACGAAGTGGGCGACGATGTGCGGGCGAGTTTTCGCGCGCAAACTCTCGACAACAAGCCGGTGCAAGGCGAGGGCGAGTTGAGACTCTACAGCATCGCCTATGACAAGGACTATAAGCCGGTGGAGAGCGAGGTGCAGTCGTGGAGCCTGAACACGGATGCGCAGGGGAGCGCGGAGCAACAGCTCAAGGCTTCGCAAGCCGGGCAATATCGCCTCTCGTACTCCGTGACGGACACCGAAGGCCATACGCAGGAAGGCGGCTATATTTTCATCGTGCGCGGCGAAGGCTTCGACGGCTCGCAGTTCCGCTTCAACGACCTGGAGATCGTGCCGGACAAGAAGGAATACGCCGACGGCGACACGGCCAGAATGTTGATCAATACGAATCATCCGAACAGCGTGGTGCTGTTTTTCGAGCGGCCGAGTAACGGCGTTTATCGCAAGCCGCAGGTGTTGCGCATCGCCGGCAAGAGCGCCGGGCAGACGTTGGAAATCAGCAAGAAAGACATGCCGAACATTTTCGTCGAAGCGGTCACGATCAGCGACGGGAAGATTCACTCGCAGGCGCGTGAGTTGCATGTGCCGCCGGAAGAGCGCATGCTGAAACTCGCGGTCGAACCGGATAAGGCGGAATATAAGCCGCGCGAAAAGGCGAAAGTGAAACTCACGCTGACGGACATCGATGGCAAGCCGTTTGTGGGAAGCACGGTCGTCGCGGTGTACGATAAGGCGCTGGAATACATCAGCGGCGGCAGCAACGTGCCGGAGATCAAGTCGTTCTTCTGGAAATGGCGGCGGAGCCATTCGGTGCGCGAGGAAAGCAACCTGCTGCTCGGTTTCGGCAACCTGGTTCGTGACTGGAAGGAGCAGATGCAAACGCTTGGCGTGTTTGGCGCGACTTTGCAACCGGGAGACGATTTCGTGCTGATGGATCAAGATGGCTACGATAGCGCTTATGCTTACAACGGACGCGGTGATGTTCCTTTGCGCAAACCAATGGGTGTGATGGGTTTAAAACAGCAGCGCGCGGCCGGAATGTCGGCGCCGATGGTCGCGATGGAAATGAAAGAGGACGCTATGATGGATGTTGGCTTAGATATAGAACATGAGGAAACACCAGCGCCGGGGCATGGCGGAGACGCGGACGGCGCCGCGGCAGAGCCGATGGTGCGCAGCAATTTTGCCGATTCCGTTTTCTGGGGCGCGGCGATCACCACCGACGAAGACGGCACGGCCGAAATCGAATTCGACATGCCGGATAACCTCACTGGCTGGAAAATCAAATCCTGGGCCATGGGTCACGGCACCAAGGTCGGTCAGGCTGAAGCTGAAGTTGTGACCAAGAAAAATCTAATCCTGCGTCTACAAGCTCCGCGATTCTTCATAGAAAAAGACGAAGTAGTGCTCTCGGCGAATGTGCATAATTATTTAGACGACTTAAAACATGTAACTGGTGTGATTGAATTGGAAGGTGATTGCCTTGAGTTGGTTGAAGTGCCGCGATTCTCACAACCAGATGGCATTGGGACTATGGGTGAGCCTCTGCCTTTATTTCGGATGAATATGAAGCCGGCTGGAAAAAGTCAGCTATCTGACAAAACCCAAGTTGGTATACAAGCACAAGGAGAGCAGAGGATAGATTGGCGTGTAAAAGTCCTGAAGGAAGGAAACGCCACAATCCGCATGAAGGCGCTGACGGATGAAGAGTCGGATGCGATGGAGATGTCCTTCCCGGTGTATGTGCACGGTATGGAAAAGCAAGTTCCATATAGCGGCCATATGAAGCCCGACGTCGAGTCGGCGAGCATCACGCTCAATGTGCCGGAGGAGCGGCGCATCAATGATTCGCAGCTCGAGATTCGCTATTCGCCCACGCTGGCCATGGCCATGGTGGACGCGCTGCCGTATATGGTGAGCTACCCTTATGGCTGCACGGAGCAAACGCTCAACCGTTTCCTGCCGACGGTGATCACGCAAAAAATCCTGATGGACATGGGGCTCGATCTAGCGGCGATCAAGGAGAAGCGCAGCAATCTGAACGCGCAGGAGCTTGGCGACGACAAGCAGCGCGCGGAGCAATGGAAAAAGGAAGAGATGCGCTGGAAACGCGACGCCGAGGGCGAGTGGGCGCCGAATCCGGTGTTCGACGAGGAGGAAGTCAAGGCGATGGTCGCGGCGGGCGTGGAGAAATTGCAGGCCATGCAACTCAGCGACGGCGGCTGGGGCTGGTTCAGCGGGTATCATGAGCACAGTTATCCACACACCACGGCATACGTCGTGCATGGCTTGCAGCTTGCCTTGCAGAACGACGCGCAGGTTCCGCTTGGCTCGCTGGGACGCGGCGTCGATTGGCTGCAACGCTATCAGCGCGAGCAGGTGCAGGAATTGAAAAACTGGAATGATGATGAAAAGAAGCGCATCAAGCCGTGGAAGCGCTACGCCGACGAACTCGACGCCTTTGTCTTCATGGTCCTCACCGATGCAAACGAGAAAAACGATGAGATGCTGGAGTTCCTCTATCGCGACCGCAACCACCTTGCCGTGTACGCCAAGTCGATGTTCGGCATCGCGCTGCAAAAGCTCGGCGAAACGGAAAAACGCGACATGATCATCCGCAACGTCGAGCAGTACCTGGTCACGGATGAGGAAAACCAGACGGCGTATCTCAATCTCGGCAATGAAGGCTACTGGTGGTATTGGTACGGCAGCGAATACGAGGCGCACGCCTACTACCTGAAATTGCTCGCGGCGGCGAAGCCCGATTCGGAAGTGGCGCCGTGGCTGGTCAAGTACCTGCTGAACAACCGCAAGCACGCGACGTACTGGAAAAGCACGCGCGACACTAGCGTCGTGATCGAGGCGTTCGCCGATTACATTCGCGCCACTGGAGAGGATAAGCCGGACATGACGCTGGAGGTGCTTTACGACGGCAAGAAGATGAAGGAAGTGCGGATCAACGCGGAGAACCTCTTCACCTACGACAACAAATTCGTGCTGACCGGCGACGCCATAGAGACCGGCGAGCATACCGTCGAGTTCCGCAAGCAGGGCAGCGGTCCGCTGTACTTCAACGCGTATCTCACGTACTTCAGCCTGGAGGATTTCATCACGAAGGCCGGTCTGGAAATCAAGGTGGATCGCAAGACGTATAAACTCGTGCCGGAAGACAAACAGATCAAAGTCGCCGGTTCGCACGGGCAGGCGGTCGATCAGAAGGTGGAGAAATTCCGCCGCGAGGAGCTCGAAAGCGGCGCCATGCTGAAGAGCGGCGATCTCGTGGAAGTCGAACTCACCATCGAAAGCAAGAACGACTATGAGTACCTCATCTTCGAGGACATGAAAGCCGCCGGATTCGAAGCGGAGAAGGTGCGCAGCGGCTGGTACTCCGAGGGCGGCATGTCGGCCTACATGGAGTTGCGTGATGAGAAGGTCGCCTTCTTCACCCGCTGGCTGCCGCGCGGCAAGCACAGCATCAGCTATCGCCTGCGCGCCGAGATCCCGGGCAAGTTCAGCGCCTTGCCCGCCAAAGGCTACGCCATGTACGCCCCGGAGCTCCGCGCTAATTCGGATGAGATCAAACTCGGCATCGAAGACTGATCGCCATTAAATCAAAACGGGTTGCGCATAACGCAATGCGCAACCCGTCGTCTTTAAAACTGGCCCAATCATCTGGTTCTGGATAAACTCTCCCAAGTATCGCACGAAAAGATAGGAACCCAATGAAACTTGAACATGTCGCTGTGAATGTATCCGATCCCGTCGCCATGGCAAAATGGTACGTGGAAAACCTTGGAATGCAGATCGCATTCGAGTTGGATCAACCGCCGCACACGCGTTTTCTCCGCGACAGCAGCGGAAAGATGATGCTGGAGATTTATAACAATCAGCGGACCAGGTTCCCGGCTATGCAACGATGAATCCGCTTTTGCTGCATTTCGCTTTTGTCTCCGCAAATCCGGCCGCAGACAAGACAAGACTGATCCAGGCCGGCGCAACGCCGGTTTCCGATGAGGTCATGGAAGACGGTTCGCACATCGTCATGCTCCGCGATCCCTGGGGCCTATGCATCCAATTTTGCAAGCGCGGAAAAAAATTGCTGCTCAATGATTGAACATTTGCAGCAGTCCAATCATGAGATCGGACCGCGACGAAATCAAACTCAGCATCGGAGACTGATCTTCTTCAAATCAAAACGGGTTGCGCATGAACACCATGCGCAACCCGCTGTCTTCAAATTGGCTCAATCATCTGGCCCTAGAATAAACACTCCCAAGTATCGCATGAATAGATCGTTGATCTGGCATCCAACTGTCTGGTTTTTTCTCAACATCTTCCATCGATCAGCCTCATCAAGTGATGCAAACGCTTCAACCAGAACGGAAGGCAATCCAAGTTCAGAAAGAGCATTTTCGAAGGACTTACCCATCTCCCTGAAGTTCTCGATGGTAAAGTACCACCGATCGTCGAGGACATACTTGAACTTTAGCATTGCATTAAAGACGATACGAAGCAGCACTGTGAAATATTGTTCACATGCAGTCACTACATCCACATCAGGTACAAACGTCAGATCGGGGATTGGCATAAAATAGTGCCGAACGATATGCCCTCCCTCTGGGTTTACTGTCATGTCACCAGCTCCAACTACTGTGTCTCCGATTTTTGTAGACACATTACGATATTCCACAAAAAAACGAGCAAGTCGATCTTGCTTGAGCATTTCCTGTTGGATGGCATACCAATCGCCAAATCCAGGAACTTTAGAAATAACAGCCTGCATGGCTAAAGTTACAGTCCGTGCTGAAGAGACAAAAGCATCTGTGTAGCACTGTGCCGCAAATATATTTAAATCTAAGCTTCGTAGTTGACACAGGAAAAACTCGGTTTGTTGAACCTTATATTCCACAATCTCTATAGATCTTTGTTTTGCCATTGGAATCTCTGGGGACTATGGTTTTATGGAGTTTCTATAGATTGCCCTTCGCTGGTCAAGCCTTTATCATGGTTTCATGGATGGACTTATATCTCCTCTATCGTCCGATTGGATTGGCTTTACAGGAGGGGTTCGTGAGATTTGGGGTGGCGGCGGTTGGAGGCGTTGGGGCCGGTGGCATCGCTAAGAATAGGCGCGATTATCATTATACGCTAGATATTGTTCCTTTTCCATAGATCCGGTTGATCTTCTTTTTTAAGAACGCGGAATCCTCTCATAATATTGCAGGTGATTTAATTTCAATCTTCTGCATATCAATATGTCACATCATTTTGTTATCCAGCATTTCTATAGATGGAAGCGATTCTGTTTTATTCATCACATAATCAACGCCATAGTCACTACTAGGTCAAAACTATAGATATAGAATTGACCTAGTAGTGACCACGGATTAAATGCTAATGGAGGCAAGCGGAACTTTGGCAAATAAGTCAGGATTTTGACTGGATAATAGCATTTGATGATCGTTAACCACAATCATGTAAACGAAGAATAAGCGCATTTTGCGTGGGCGGATTTCGTGAGTAAGATTCGAGGATTTTTCGGCGGTTTGGCCTCGATTCGATGGTGATGCAAATCGCTCAAAACACCGAGCTGAATCGCAGCTTCGCGAACTGGCTGATACAATTGAACCATTGAATCATGCGAGGGAGCCGTGATGTGCGGCTCCCTCCTTTGTCTATGCGTTCCATTACGTTTTTTGAGTATGACTTGAAATTCTGTTTGCCTTGAGACTCTGAAACATTTCGATCCGCAAAAACTCCTTTGACAAAATCCTGGTTGATGCCAAATTATAAAGTTAGCGGGGAAAGCTTTATGAGAACATGAATGGGCGCGTGCGTCCGATCATTTGTTTTGCGATTGGGTGGAAGGGCTATTGTCGATTATGATCGAACAAAGATTTGACGAAAACTCTATAAGAGGGCGTGTTTCTATCAAATCCGGCGGGCGCGTTCGTCTTCGCGGCGTCCATAAAAGGGTGGCGGAAAGGGAAGCGCAATGTATTCTCCCACTGAAATGCTGACGCTGGTGATTTTTTTCGCGGGTTTGCCGTTGTTTTTCTGGATCATTCGGATGTCCAGGATCCCCGGCGGGAATTTACTGCTGGCGGCCTATTTGTTTTTATTTCTTTCCAACATTTGCACAGTGGTTGAAGACATTAGCTTCGGTTGGCTGTTTAATTTTTGCGAACATGCGAGCATTGCGTTATTCGCTGCTTTCTTGCTCGCCGCGATTGTTTGTGTGATAAGAACCGACGAACCCCAGACATAAGGGAACGGGGCATGGCGTATCCGGGCGTGATATTCAACAGCGTGGCGTTGGCCCTTTTGACCGCTTCGATTGTCCTCCTGCTTTCGAAACGGGCCAGGCGCGTGTTGAATCCCGGATCGCGGTATGCGTTGATTTGCGCGTGCATGCTCTATGCGTTTGTCAATTTTTCAAATATCACCGAGCATAGCATGATCTCGGCGATCTATGATCCAGCGGAGGATATCGTTGAAGTCGTCGCGCTGTTGCTGTTCATGTTTTTCGTTCATAGCTGGCATATCGCGCGGACCATCGGCCGAATCCGCGAACGGGAAGCATGGCTGCAAGCGACATTCGCCTCGCTGGGCGACGGCGTCGTGACTTGCGATCCCGCCGGGCGCATTCAGCAGATCAACCAGGAAATGGAGCGCCTGATTTGCTTCAAGCAGCCGGAGGTCAAGGACCGGTCCGTTGGCGAAGTATTGAGATTCGCCGATCCCAAAACCAAAACGCCGCTGGCCGCGGATCCGTTTGAAGCGGCCATTCATTCCGAGCAGACTGTGAATTTGCCGGAGGAGTCCGTCCTGCTGCGGCAGGATCAGAACGATATCCTGGTGCATGGATGTATCGCGCCGATCATCGGCGAGGACGGCCATGTCTGGGGCGCCGTGGGGATCATTCGCGATGTTTCGGAGCAAGTTTCCTTGAAGAATCAACTCGCCCATGCCCATAAGATGGAGGCCATCGGGCAGCTGGCCGGCGGGGTTGCGCATGATTTCAACAACATGCTGGTCGGGATTATCGGCGCCGCCGATCTTCTTGCTCTGCAATACGCCGGGAAGGAGGACGATGATTTTCAGGAGCTCATCGATATTATCCTGACGGCCGCGGACCGCGCCTCCTCGCTGACGTCTCAATTGCTTGCCTTCGGCCGCAAGGACGGCATGCTCGCCTCGACGATCGATCTTCATGAAATGATTGATAATACGCTGGCCATCGCGGAAAGAACGATCGACAAGCGTGTGCAGATCGGCAAGGTATATGCCGAAGAAGAATTGATCATCACGGGAGACCGGTCGCAGCTGCAGAACGCCCTTTTGAATTTGCTGCTCAATGCGCGTGACGCGATTCCCGGAGCGGGCAACATCACAGTGTCCACGGGGAAGATCATGCTCGATGAGGAGTGGTGCGAAGCCTCGGCTTTCGAGCTTCAAGCCGGCGTTTACGCTGCCATCTCCGTGCAGGACACGGGCGCCGGAATGCCGTCCGAGATTCAGAACCGGATCTTTGAGCCTTTCTTCACCACCAAGCCGATGGGGAAAGGAACCGGGCTTGGACTGGCAGCGGTATACGGCACGGTGAAACATCATCATGGCGCCATCAAGATTTACACCGAGGAAGGCGTCGGAACTGTTTTCCATCTTTATTTGCCGTTGTCGGAATCCGGCGTGCCGGTTGAGCCGGTTGAGCCGGAGTTGGTCGTTTCAGGCGGCGGTTGCGTGCTGGTGATCGACGATGAGGAACTCTTGCGCGTGACCGCGGAACTGATGCTTTCGGAATGCGGCTATCAAGTTTTCGTGGCCCCTGGCGGCGAGGAAGGATTGGCGCTCTACCGGGAGAACATCGATCAGATCGACGCTGTGCTGCTGGATATGATCATGCCCAAGCTGAGCGGCTCCGAGGTGCTGCAGGAATTGCTGAAGATCAATCCGGATGTGCGCGTGCTGCTCTGCTCCGGATTCATGCGGGAAGCGTCGATTCCCGATGGCGCCGCCGGATACATCCCAAAGCCGTATCGGCGCAACGAGCTGCTGCGCGCGCTGCATCAAGTCTGCTCCGATGAAGCTTGATGTCTGACGTTCCGGCGTTAGGATTCAGCCGGAGCGGTTTCCATTTCGGCGTCCGGCGGTTGAATGGGTTTCAGGCCGAGGGCAGTTTCGACGTTTTCGCCGATTTGCGCAAGAGTTCCTGTCAGGCGTTGGTAAAGCGCCCAGTAATTATCGAGAAACTGACCTGCGCGATTGATGGCTTCCGCGCCCATGCCGGGTGTGCCGCCGCAGAGATATTGCCCCAGACGGGCGCGAGTGTTGGAATGCTCGAACGGATAGTCCACGCCTCCCAGGATATTCAGCAGTTGCTCCAGTTTTTTCCGTAAAAGCTCCACGCGGCGGTCCAGGTCAAAGCGCAAGTCTTCATTGTCCGCATTTGCCTGAAGCTGTCCGATCAGGATCATGATATCATTGTGCTGGCGCTCCAGTTCCCAGACGCCATACAACCGTTGGCCGAGCTGCGAAAGACAGCGAAAGAGTTTTTCCGCTTCTTCCGGCGCGATCCGGTTTTCTCCCATTTGCTCCGCCACGCGTTTGTTGTACAGCATTTGCAACGCGCAATACATCCGTTCGCGCGCCATGCTCGTCATGCCGTCCAGCTGATCTCTGATGTTTTTGGTTTCCCGGTCGGCGTCTTCCAATGCGCTCTGGATCCGTTTCTTGTCGCTTGAAACGAGCTGGAATTCTTGCGGATTGATGCGGAATTTGGCCTTGACCAGCGCCAGCGCCATGCTGGCGTCGCTGGCGCAGCTCGCCTGTTCCTGCAGCATTTCCAGAAACTTGAGGGCATGAGGCGCGGTGCGCTTGAAATCCTTGCGCGCTGCAATGATTTTTTGACCGGTTTCATTAAAGTTGTCCGGATGTTCCAGCGCCGGTTGCTTAAAGACCGGCGGATGAAATTTATTGAAGACGTTCTGAAAGAATCGCGACTCCACTTCGCGAGCGCTGCTGATCTCCTGTCGTCGTTCGGTCAGCTCTTGAGTTGACACAAGGTTGCTGTCGTTGACCCTGAGTTCATGTTCGTGCACGTAATACATCATGGTGACGATGCGCACCAGGCGATGATAGTTTTCGAATAGGAGCTCGGCTGGGGAATCCAGGTCGAAGATTCCCTCCTGATCCAGACGGTCCGCCATACGGATGCGCGCGCCATCTGACGGGTGAGTGCTGAAGAAGCCCGTGCGCTGTTGCTGGATGTGTTCGATTAATTTGTGCGCCTGATCTTGTGGGATTTCCTCGACTTTTTGCGCCACAAGCGTGGGGTATTCGTCGCCCAGCCGGTTCTCGCGATATGCCTCGCGCAGGTCGTTGATCACTCCTCGTTGAGCGAAATAGAGCATGTGCAGCTGGCGGTTCAGTTCGATAAATGTCTCTGATCCGGCGAAGGCAAAGGCGTAACGGTCCGCGTTGTATTCCATGCGCCGCAGCATGAAACAGGAGATGAAGTGGCCCAGGTGCATTAAAACCCACAAAATGCGCCGCACGATCCAGATCATCAATATGGTGAGCCAAAAGATCAGGGCGAGGCGGGCGTCGTTGTCCGTCGCTTCCCGCTTCAGATACTCGTCCCACGCGTCGCGTTCGTAAACGACGCGGGCGAACCAGATGTTGATGCTGCGGATGACGTAAGTCAGGCGCATGCCCCAGCCTTGCGAGAAATGGCCGAATTCGTGCGCCAGCACTGACGCCAGTTGATTGACCGTGAGTCCGGCGGCTAATGGCAGTCCGATGCGCAGTTTGAGCTTGCGGCGCAGCATGCTGAAGAATCCTCCGGCGAAGGAGGCCGATGCGTTGATATCGGGATCGACTTCGATGCGCACGGGAACCGGCGCCCGCAGCGCGCGGCAAATCAAGCCGACAAAGTAAAACAGGGTTTCCTCTTCTTCCGGATTGAGCGGCACGGAATCGACGATTTTTCCGGGCGATGCGGCGAATGGTTTGATCATGAACATGATCAGCACAGCGCCCGCGCCAATCGGCGTCACGTAAAGGATGACCATCAACGCCGTGCCCCGCACTGAGTGGGGAATGGCGCCGATCATTCCAGTGTTATTGACTGCGTGCAGATACACCAGGTATCCCGCCGCCGCGATGATCGCCAGATACACGGCCAGCAGCAACACCATGGTCGCCGCCGTCATCAGCAGGCCGAGCATGTATAAAATCGAAGTTCGCACGCGCGGCGCCTCTCCGGCCAGCGCGGATTCCAGGTCGGCCGGGGTGAGCGTCCGCAGATAATCATCCGCATGACCATTGTATTGCTCGAAGGAACCGTCGCTCAGTTCTTCGTCCGTAGGCTGCATTTCCAGAAATTGCGACTCTAATTCGTGAGCCGTTTTAGGATGTGCATCGAGCGGATCAAATGGCATAATCCGAACCCTCAAACTGGATGGAATGGCGGGACATTGCGCTCGAACGATCAAGCGGCTGGCAGATCATTCACAATCAATAGGCGATTATTTTCAAGGTTGACGGCGATGACAAGTCAATTAACAAAAAAATAACGGAATGCGCAGATTTGTTTTCAGCGCGATACTTATGATGGCGGATGCCGCGACAGTCATCGCTGGCGTCAGTGTTCGCGGGCTTCGCCTGTCATCGGCACGAAGCGCACGGGCAGGACGCTCTCCTCGGATGTGCGGATTTCATCCGGCTTTTCGTCCGGCAGCCGTGTCAGCACACGAAGCTCCTGTTCGACGGAGCCCACGGGGATAATGAGCCGTCCGCCGACCTTGAGCTGCTCCAGCAACGGCTGCGGCACATGATCCGGCGCCGCGGTCACGATGATCGCGTCGAAGGGCGCATGCTCCGGCCAGCCTTTGTAGCCGTCGCCGATCTTCACGTGGACATTGTCGTATCCCATGCGCGCCAGCCGCTCCCGCGCCTCTTCGCCCAGCGGCTCCACGATCTCGATGGTGTACACCTCGGCGCAGAGTTCGGCCAGCACCGCCGCCTGGTAGCCCGATCCCGTGCCGATTTCCAGCGCCTTGTCTTCCGGCTTCAGTTTCAACTGCTCGGTCATGTAGGCCACGATGTACGGTTGCGAGATCGTCTGGCCTTCGCCGATGGGCAGCGGATGGTCGTCATAGGCTTCGTCGCGATATTTCTCCGGCACGAATTGATGCCGTTCCACCTTGCGCATGACTTCCAGCACGCGGGCGTCTTTCACGCCGCGCCGCACAATCTGCTGTTTCACCATGTCCTGCCGTGGTTCCACAAATCCCGCCTCGTCCGGTTGCGAATCGTCATCGCATGCGGCGATCAAGGCCAATCCCGCCAGGATGATCGCCAGTGTGATCCCAAGTTTGCCCCGCATCTCACGGCCCTCCTTTGATTTCGAGATTCGGGAAAACTTCAATGCGCCAACATTATTATGGAATGCCATCGCCGACGCAATCCCGATCTTGCGCCGGCCAGTCAAATTGCGTGTCGTATTCCGCCAGCAGATTCCAGCATTCCGTGAAATCCGGAATGCCATCCTGTCCGCCGGGCAACCGGCATTTCAGCGCCGCCGCGGCCGCCGCGAAACGGGCGCAGCGTCGCGCATTCCAACCGCGTAGCGCGCCGGCAGCGAAAGCGCCGTGAAACACGTCTCCGCAGCCGGTGGTGTCGGCCACGTGCATCGCCGGCAGCGCCGCGCCGTGAAAGGCGCCTTGGGCGTCGCGGCCCCAGTATCCCTCGCAGCCGCGCGTGACAATGACGCAGCGTTGATTGCATTCAAACAGTTGGTCCACTGCGTCAGTGATTTCAGCGTCCGGCAGCATGCGTTGGACGAACGACGCGCCGCAGATCAGGTAGTCCGCGCGCTCGATCACCGCGCCGATCTGCTCATGGCGGTTTTCCGCATCGGCGATCAGCAGGGGCGGATCCTTCATTTCTGTGACAAGCTCCGCCACGGCCTCGGCAGCCTGCGCCTCGTGCGTGTCCACGATGACGGCGCACGTTTGCTGGAGCCATTCCCTGCGCATTTCATCGCGCCGGATGAAGGTCTCCGGCTCCTGATGCCAATACAGCGTGCGCTCGCCCGAGTGCTGATCCACCATGCCGATCGAGGTTAATCCCGTGCAGCCCGGCACGCGCGTCACCCGGTCGGTGTTGATGTTTTCGCGCTGCATGCGCTGCAGCAGCAAGTCGCCTTCCGCGCCGTCGCCCAGTTTGCCAGCGAAACCGGCCCGGAGTCCCAGTCGCGCCGCGGCGACAGCCGCCGTCAGACAGTTTCCTCCCGCATGGATCGAGAAACTGCCCAACGGGCCTTTGGCGCCGGGCGCCAGCCATTGCTTCACGCCCGCCAGCAGATCCAGCGCTGCCGTGCCCACGCAGAGCACGTCCAATGGCCGGTCTGGATTTGGATTTTGTCCCATTGCTCCCTCAATTGTAGTTAATGCGCCGTTTCATGGCGTTGCTTTTCTTACGCTTCTGCTTGAATCCGCCGCCCCGCCGGAGTTAAATGCATCCGTCTGTCTCAGGCGGCGCGCAAACTGTCGAGTTCTGCTTGAAGCTGAATGGCTCGATCGCCCGGCTCAAGACCGGATTAATCCATCACTACTCTTGCGCGCCGCACAGGTCAACGCCAAATCCGAGATTAAGGAACACCGGAATAATGATGATGAAATCATGCTGCTTACGCCTCGCCATGACGGCGGCGTTGATGCTGATCGCAGGCTGGAATCCGACGGCGCAGGAGGCGGAGAGCGCCGATAACGCCGCAGCCGGGCGCGATATTCCGCTTTACGTGCTCGACGAGCGGGGAACGGAACTTTCCGGGTATCGCGTGATCGTGTATGATTCCAAAGGCGAAACCGTCCATTCCGAGTGGCTCACCTCGGATGATGAGCGCAAGCGGCTCTCCATTCCAGCCGAGGCTCTGACAGAAGGCGCGCGTGTCGTTGTGGACAAGCATCGCTACGCCGCGGAGTGGCTGAGCGGCGATCTGTCAAAAAAGGATACATTGCGTGTGATCCTGCGGCCGGAGGGCAAGCTCAAGGGCAGTCTGTTCGACGCCGAAGGCAAGCCCGCGGCTGATCGTTACGTCTCGGCTTATGAGATCGACGCGGCGGACAAGACATCCGTGGCCCTGACTGATGAGAACGGGGGATTCGTCATCGGTTCGCTGGCCAAGGGGGCCTACCGGCTGGAGATCCGCTTCGATGAAGAGGCTGTGCTGCTTGAGAATCCCGAACGGACGGTGAACGTCGATTACGGCCAGACCGTGGGTCCGGTGGAATTGCATATCGCCAAGGGCTATCCGGTCAGCGGCTCCGTGATCGACCTTGAAACCGGCCAGCCCGTGCGCGCCACGGTCTGGGTTTCGAACCAGCCTGGAATAAGCAAGACGCCGGCTGATGCTGAGGGGCGGTACGTGATTTCGAATCTGCCGGCGGGATGGCATATGTTGCAATGCGGCGCCGAGGACGAAAATTACATCTCGGCTCCGTTGGATCAATCCGCTCCGCTCGGGTCACCGGGCGTTTTGCAGGTGCTGGTGCGCGATGCGCCGCTGGAGGCGATGGATTTTCGTTTGCAGCGCGGCTGCGCATTGGAATGCCGTCTGCTGAACGCGGAAGGCGCCGCGTTGACGGAGCGCAAGGTCTATCTGAACAGCGAAAATCCGCAAATTTCCCGCCTTGTGCGCCAAAGAGAGACCGTGACCAGTGACGATGGCAAATTTCAGTTCAAGGGATTGCCCGAAAATGACGATTATTATTTTGTGATCCAACAAAACGGCGACGACTCGACGACCCAGCCCTTGCAGTTCACCACCGCGCGATTTTCCCTTTCCCGCGAGGAGTCTCCGAAGGAGTTCACGATTCACTTAAAGTAAGCGTGAAGCGTGTTGCGCATAATCCTGAAATGAAAAGCAAAGTTGGATCGCGGCCTTCCGCGGCATGACGTCTGCGCCGCTGAAGAGCTGATGTTTTGTGTGGGGCGGGCGCGTGTTTTGCATGGTTAGGCGTGGGGAAGATGAAGCAGTTGGTGTGTAGCATCGTGGCAGCTGGTTTGGTTGTATTGGTCCCTGATTGGTCCTTTGCTCAATCCGAGAGAAATCCAGCCATTAGCGCCTATGCGGGATCGTCCGCGGTCTCCGAGCAGCCGTTCAAGACGCGGATGCTGCCGATCATGGAAGGCTGGGCGCGCAATTCCGTCAATGGCGTGATCTTCCGCAAGAATTCCATCGTCACATATCGCGACACGCAGTACGTGGCTTTCTATGACGCCCAGGGCCGCGTCGTGCTGGCCAAACGAACGCTTGGCGCCGTCGATTGGGAAATCCGCGTCACGCAATACGCCTGGGAGATTCGCACGACGGAATACACCGGCAACACGAAAGACGCGCATAACACGATCTGCATCATGGCCGATGGTGAAGGCTATCTGCATATGGCCTGGGATCAGCATAATAATTCGCTGCATTACTGCCGCAGCGTGTCGCCGGGATCGCTGGAACTGACCAACAAGCTCTCCATGACGGGCCGGAAAGAAGATAAAGTGACCTATCCCGAGTTCTACCGGCTGCTGAACGGCGATCTCCTGTTTTTCTATCGCGACGGCAGCTCCGGCAACGGCAACCTGATGATCAACTACTACGACACCGCAAGGAAAAACTGGATGCAGCTGCATGACGGTCTGATCAGCGGCGAAGGGCGCAGGAACGCATACTGGCAGACGGCCATCGACACGAACGGCCTGATTCATCTTTCCTGGGTCTGGCGTGAAACCAGCGATGTCGCCACGAATCACGACATCTGTTACGCGCGGTCCACGGACGGCGGAATCACCTGGGAGCAGTCCACCGGCGAACGGTATTTCCTTCCCATCACCGCGGGAACCGCCGAGTACGCTTGCCGGATCCCGACGAATAGCGAGCTGATCAACCAGACTTCGATGTGCGCCGACACGGAAGGCCGGCCGTATATCGCGACGTACTGGCGGCCGCAAGACACCAGGGTTCCGCAGTATTTCCTCGTTTACCATGACGGCCGGGATTGGAGAAGCTCGCAGGTTTCCCAGCGCTATACGCCGTTCACGCTGAAGGGCGCGGGGAGCAAGCGTATTCCGATTTCGCGGCCGCAGATCGTGGCCAAGACCATCGGCGATACGCAAAAGGCTTATATGATTTTTCGCGACATTGAACGCGGCAATCGTGTGTCGGTGGCGATCTGCGACGACCTGAGCGGCAAGCAATGGCTCTTCGCGGATTTGACCACGGAATCCGTCGGACTATGGGAGCCGAGCTACGACACCGAGTTATGGAATCTGACCAAGGATCTGCACATCTTCGTGCAGAACGTGGGCCAGGGCGACGGCGAGACGCTTGAGAACGTCGCGCCGCAAATGGTCAACATCCTGGAGTGGCGCCCGGAGTAAGGTCAGCGCATTTGTAAATGGATCGATATGGTTTTATTCAGGCGTCTCGCTCTCACTCCATGCGGGGACATCTGGAACGACGGCCTTGAGTTCTTTCAGGATCAGCATCGCGATGGCGCCGGCGCCTTGCGGGCTGAAATGAGTCGTGTCCTTTTCGTTATAATTATACGCCGCGCTCGCCTCCGGACCGATTTCATTATGATGCGCAACGCTGACGGCATAGAGATCGATGAAAGGAACCTGTTCTTCGGCGGCCACTTCCTGCGCCGCTTTTGCGTAGAAGGTCAGATTGGCTTTCAAACCTTCCTCCCTGGGCTTGATCTTGCCGTTTTCGTCGAAGTTGCGGCGCGTCACGGAACTGAGAATGATCGCCTGCGCCCCGGCCTGCTTGACTCGATCCACATACGATTTGAGTTTGGCCTTGTACTCTTCGGTGTCATATTTTTTCTGGTCGTTGTGGCCGAATTGAATCAGCACATAGTCGGGCTTGAGTTCCAGCAGCTCGTCCAGCTTGCCGGAAAGCGATTCCAGCGTCGCGCCGTTCTTGGCGTAGTTCAGCACCTGCGCCTTATCGCCGATTCGCGTCGCAAACGCAGGCCCCCATCCATATCGGGTAGCCACGGTCGAATCGCCGATCAATCCAATCGTCACTGTCGTCGCCTGGGCTTCAAAAGAATTCACGATCATCACTCCCGCCAATAGTAAAATAACTCTGAGCAATGTATCGCTGAACATAAGAGGCTCCTTGGCTCTGCCGTTGTTTTGGATTCAACGCTTATGCGAAATGCTTTTCCTTTATTAAACGAATCTGATAATTCGATTAACAGTATCTTTCAGGCAAAGCTTTGACGATGCGGACGGTCTCCAGGCTGACGCGGACGACCTGGCCGATCAGGCGGACGATGTATTGCGGATCGTCCGCGCGGTTGGGATCGGAGACGATGCCGGTGCGCTTGTCGGTTTTGACCTGATACTGATCGATGACCCACTCCAGCGCGCTGCGGTTGCCCAGGCGGTACTCGAAGGTTTCGGGCGGGATGCCGCCGAGGGTCAGCGTGTCGTTCACCTTCAGCGCGGATTTGTCCTTCGACAGCCGCAGCTTCTCCACACGATACGACAGCGGCTTGCCCGGCGTTTCGTTCCATTGCAGTTCGTACGGCTTCAGGCTTTCATAGTTCAGGTGCAGTTCGGCCAGTTCGCGCCCCGCTTGGGAGAACGCCTGGAAATTCGGCGCGAACGGAATGCGCGGCAGTTCCCGCTTCAGGCAATCCGCGAACCGCTCGAGATACCCCGGATGATGCAGCACGCCATAAACGTAATAGAAGATGTCCCACTTTTCGATCTTCCTGCCTTGCTTGCCATAATGCTCGCGAAACTGTTCCAGCGCCCAATCTGTAATATTCTCCCGACGGTTCGAGCCGTCTTCATCATAACTATAAAATGGAAAACATTTGCCAGGGCGACCACCCACAGCTTCATTTGGTGTGCACGCTGAAATCAAATGGGAGAATGCCATTTGCGAATGGTTTGTGGTGTGTATGATTAAATTTGAATCTTCTTTTGTAGATATTGGATAGATATGTAAAAGAGAATATATTTCTTCATTAAAAATCCTATCGAAGAATAGGTGTCTTTTCGTAAAAGGGCGATAAAGCGAAAAACGAATCTTATTTGGAGAGAACTCAGCATAATGCCCTCGTTGAAGGTCTAATTTAAGATCACGACTCCAAGAAATATTTTCATATTTTACAAAATTATCGACACCAATCCTGTCTTGCTCAGATTGAGGAGTCCTTTTCCAACGATCAACTTCTGAGTTATAATCTTCAATGAACTGATGGACGCGCTTTTCCAATTTCTTTTTAGCAAAGTCATATACTATCACATCGCGGTTGGTCTTCACGCCACCGGAGAATACTTTGAAGATCGTTTCGACATCCTCACGTTTGTCGGCTTTGGTTTCTTTCGATCCGATGGATATGAATTTCCGAAAAACTTCCTGATCTTCAGGTATAAGCCAGGTATGCTCATTATCAGGATGAAGTTTTTGCCAATCGATTTTATTAATGCTTCCATGCTCTATAAGGTAGTTTTCTTTTTCTTCCGCTCGCCAATAATCTTCAACTGAATGAAATGAAAGTTGCTTATCATTTGTCATTCGCTTGCGAATCAGTACGCTGATACCTACACCACATCGAATCATATCATGAAATATATTTCCGCCTTCTCTTCGTCTGCGTTCTCCTGATGTTCTGGCATTGCCTTTGAAATCGAAATGATAAATTGAATCGAAGTCTTTTAGAAGGTGTTTGCGAAAACCATCGAAAGCAACTCCATTCAAGAAGCCATTATTCGAAACAAAGCAGACAATGCCGTCGCGACTTTCAAGGCGATCCGTGGCCCAGCGAAAGAATTTCACATAGGCGTCGCTGAGGGCGTTCTTGTTTGTTGCCTTTGAGTCGTGGGCGTAGGTGTCTTTGATGCGCTTTTCGACGGCGGGGTATTTGCGGTTCTTGTTGTTGTCGTTTTCATTGAGTTGGCCGACGTTGTAAGGCGGATTGCCGAGGATGACGGTGATCGGGGCGGCGGTCTGGCGTTCGACGCGCTCGGTGTTCCTTTCGCTGAAGGCCAGCAGATCACGTTCTTTCTCAGCCAGCGAGAGTGTGTCTACGAAGCAGAGACCTTCGAACGGCTCATAGCGTCCGGCGAGTTCGTAGTAGGCGTGCTCGATGTTCAGCGCGGCGATGTAATATGGCATCAGCATGACTTCGTTGGCGAAAAGGCGCTGGCGATAGAATTCCTCGAGTTTGCGTTTGGGCGCGCGGCGCAGCAGGTTGACCACGAAACTGCCGGTGCCGGTGCAGGGATCGAGCACGGTGACGTCCGGATCGCCGAGGGATTTGCCGAATTCGCTCTTCAACACCTCCTCCACCGAGGCGCACATGAAATCGACGATGGGCTGCGGGGTGTAGACGATGCCGTGGGTGTCGGCGGTCTTCACGCAATAGCCCTGGAAGAAGCGCTCGTACACGGTGTTGAGGAAATGCTGCTTGTCGCTGAAGTGCGTCAGCGTGCGCGCGGCGGATTCGATGGCCAGATAGAAGCGGTCGAGCGAGGCGAGGTATTCCTTGCGGTTGAAACTCTGGCTGACCAGCGCGTCGATGACTTTCTCCACTTCGGCGGCGATGACGTTGCGGCGGGTGAAGTCGGCGTTGTCGAAGATCGTGCGGATCAGGCGCTCGGTGAGGAGATGCTGCACGAGCATTTCGTCCACGGCTTCGCGCGCGAGGTTCGGGTTGAGCGACTCGCGGCAGAGGGCGAAGAATTCCTTGAAGGATTGCTGGAAGCGGCGGTTGCTCTGGTGCGCCTCTTCGATTTTGTCCACGAGTCCGCGCGCGAGTTCGGGCACACGCTCCTTGAAGGATTCCACGGCCTGCTCGAACTCATGAATATCCGGCTCGACGTGGGCGTAAAAGCGCTGGAGCAGATCGGCGAGTTGCTGTTTATCGGTGAGATCGGCGCGCAACATTTCGCGTCCGTCCTGATAGAGCAGGGCATCACGGGAATTCTCAAAGATAGTGTTGGTCAGCGGATAGCCGCGCTCGGTCTTGGCTGCTGCGGCGGCGGCAAGATCGTCATCGGGATCCTTTGCCTCCCAGTAACCGCGCGGCAGGCTGTTGGCGTCGCGCAACGTGCCGTCCGGGCGGATGGAGCGTCCTTCGGCGGAATGGGCGCTGAGTTCGGGGATCAAGACCCATTTATGCGTCCTGGCCGTTGTGGTCAGCAAATCCTGAAACGCGGAACGCAACGCGCCTTCGTGTTTGACTCCTTCTTTCTCATAACGGCGCAATGTGGCGTAGTAATCGCGGATGGCTTTGGGGCTGATTGATGCGCTGGAGCGTTGAGCAGTCATGAGCAATGAGACCTTGTTCGCATTTTCTGTTCGTTTCTGGGATGACTAAGCGCTAGATAGATTATGAGAATCGTGTTTGTTCGTGCAAGTGAAAGGTTTCAACTGCTTCGAAGTTCTTTTAACTTTCTTCGAGGTTTTGATCAGGTCTTTGTGCTTGCGTGGGGCGGGGAGGTTTGGAAGAGTTCGGGCATGGATGAGCGGGATTCACAGTCTGGTTTGCGCACACTTCACATCGACACGGGATTGGAGTGGCGCGGGGGGCAGAATCAGTCCTGGCAATTGTGCCTGGGATTGCTGGCGCGTGGTCATGAGGTGTTGGCGCTGGCGCAGCCGGGATCGCCTTGGGCGGAGCGGTTGCGGGAGGCGGGCGTAGAGGTGCGGGAGATTCGCATGCGCGGCGAGTTCGATCCGATCGCCGTGCGCGGCATCCGGCGCGCGATCCGGGAATTCAAGCCGCACTTGATTCATACGCACACGGCGCATGCGCATGGGCTGGCCGTGTGGGCCGCTGGACGGCGCCCGGACATTCCGGTGGTCGTGTCGCGGCGGGTGGATTTCGCCATCGGCGGCAACTGGCTCTCGCGGCGCAAGTACGGCCATCCGGTGTGCCGCTATCTGGCGATCAGCAACGGCGTGCGCGACGTGCTGATCGACGGCGGGATTCCGGCGGAGCGCATCCGCATCGCGCCGTCGGGCGTCGATCCGATGCGATTCGAGGGCGCGCATGACCGGGCGAAGGCGCGCGGCGAGTTGGGGCTGGATGACGGCGCGTTCGCAATCCTGAACGTCGCGGCGCTGACGGATCACAAAGATCAAACCACGCTGATCCGCGCCGCGCAAGGAGTCGTCCGTCAGGCGGAAAACGCGACGGTGTTGATCGCCGGCGAGGGTGAATTGCAGCCGGAGTTGGAACGGCTGATCGCGGAACTGGGGCTGGCCGGCAAGGTGCGCTTGCTGGGTCATCGCGCGGATGTGCCGGAGTTGCTGGCCGCGAGCGATCTGTTTGTCATGTCGAGCAAGCTCGAGGGGCTGTGCACCTCGATCATTGATGCGATGTTGATGCGCGCGCCTGTCGTGGCCTGCGCGGCTGGCGGCATTCCCGACCTTGTCATTCACGAGCAGACCGGCTTGCTCGCGCCGCCGCAGGAGCCGCAGGCTCTGACCGAGGCGATCTTGCGGTTGCATGGTGACGCGGCGTTGCGCGAGCGTCTGGCCGAAGCCGCCCACAAGCATGCCATGCAGCATTTCACCTGCGACAGCATGGTCGAAGCCACGCTGCGCGCTTACCGTGAATTTTTGGAATCCTAGGCCGATTCGAACTTTCCTTTCCCCATTTAACAATTCGCAATTCGCAATTCACAATTCACAAAGCGCAATAGCCAATTGCCGACTGTACACGGTCAGGGAAAGAGAACTTCTTAAGAGCGTGTGTGAAAAATGTGGCACGGGCGTCTCGCCCGTGATTGGCCGAAGAAACGAATTCCTATAAAATACATGGGCAAGATGCCCATGCCACGCTCCAAGTCCTTTTTAAATGCGCTCTGAGAGATATTTCACCATCAAGGCGCAATGCTGGCAATAGCGCTTGACAGGCGGAATGGGAAAATAATTAATTAGCGCGACTGTGCGAAATTCCGGCGGCAAAACAGCCGTCCATACATCGAGCGGCGTAAGCCGCGGCCACGCCTGACGCGATGCGTCCACACCAAATAACCGGAGAGATGGATTCGATGGAACGACAGCAGTGGAAAAGCAATCTGGGATTCCTTGCCGCGGCCGTGGGCAGCGCCGTTGGACTGGGAAACATCTGGCGTTTCAGCTACGTCTGCTATGAAAACGGCGGAGGCGCATTTCTCATCCCGTATTTCATCGCTCTATTCACGGCGGGCATTCCGCTGATGATCCTGGAATTCGGGCTGGGGCATCGCAAACAGGGCTCCGCGCCCAAGTCGCTGCATCTCGTGGCGCCGCACTGGGAATGGCTCGGATGGTATTCCGTGCTGTTCGTGATGTTCGGCATCATGCTTTATTACAGCGTGGTGATCTCCTGGTGTGTGAACTATTTGGGCTTCTCCTTCACGTTGGACTGGGGCGAGGAGACGGGCAAGTTTTTCGGCGTGAACTTTCTGAATGCCATCACTCCGGGCAAGGACGGGCATGGCGCGTTGAATTTAGGCTCGATCCGCTGGAATGTGCTGGGGACGGCCGTCTTCGTTTGGGCGTTGTTCTGGCTGATCTGTTTCCGCGAGATCAACAAGGGCATCGAACTGGTCTGCAAGGCTTTCATCCCGGTGCTGCTGCTGCTGATCGTCATTCTGGTCGTCTGGTCGTCGCAACTGGACGGCGCCTGGGAAGGAATCAAGGCGTACCTGACTCCGGATTTCAAGCGGTTGTTCGGCCGCGGCGCCAGTAAAATCTGGCTCGCCGCCTATGGGCAGATTTTCTTCAGCCTATCCCTCGGTTTCGGGATCATGATCGCCTACGCCAGTTACCTTGACCGCCAGGCCAACATCGCCAAACTGGCGTTGATCACCGCGTGCAGCAATAGTTTTGTCGAAGTTTTCGCCGGTTTTGCCGTATTCAGCACGCTCGGTTTCATGGCGGCGCAAAAAGGCGTGCCGGTTTCCGAAGTCGCCGTGGGCGGCGGAGGGCTTGCGTTCATTGTATATCCTGCGGCGATCAATCAGTTGCCCTTTGGCAATATCGCCTTTGGCGTCATTTTTTTCCTTGCGTTGGTTATCGCAGGCATCTCGTCCGCCATTTCGATCATTGAAGCGTTTACCTGCGCGCTGGAGGACAAGTTCGGCTGGAAACGGATCAACATCGTCACCGTGGCCTGTGCGATTGGTTTCCTGGGCAGCATGCTTTATTGCACTCAAGCTGGACCGAACATACTGGACATCACGGATCAATTTCTTAACACTTATGGCTTGGTCGTCGTTGGATTGATGGAGTGTGTGATTCTAAGCTACTTTTACAAGATGCTGCATCTGCGTGAACATGTCGATCGACTATCTAAACGGCGTTGGTCTTTCCTTTGGGCCAATTCCGTCAAATTTTTCGTGCCGCTTATCTTGATCTATATGCTAACGCAAAATTTGATTGATGAAATCACACCGCCCTTTTTTGGCGGATATCCGGGAGCTTCCATTCTCGTTTTCGGCGTGGCTTTTGTCGTCGTTGCATTGATCGGCGGAATTGTCTTCTCGCTCATCCCCTGGCGCCGGCCATGCGTCATGCCGGAGTATGAATATGAAAAGGAATTGGAATAACGGCGCGCCCATTCTAATTAGAAAAGCATAAGAGAAACGCCCGGCTTCTCGCCGGGCGTTTCTCTTATAGCCCTCTATATTGCGCTGATAGCCGAATTACATCAGCAGTTTACCGGCGAGATAGATCAAGCCGGGCGAGACGGCGAGGAGGAGCATGCCCAGGCAACCCCCTTTTTTGCCTTTGGCGCCGCCGGCCTTGCCCTCCGGCGCCCATTGATGGGACATGCTCCACTTCGGGCGATTGTCCATGTAGGCTTTGGCCAGCGTCGTGACGGACTGCTTGGAAAGGTACGTGTCGCCGCAAACCAGCACGAGGCGGGTGGCCGGATCTTGCATGCGCAGCTTCAAACCTTGGGCTTCGATGCCGATTTCCAGCCAGTCGTCCTCGGCGCGATCCAAACGGATCATTGAAGGCTGATTGGGATTGAATGCGTCGATCAGGGCGGCCACTTGTTCCGGATCGGGAGCAGCCTGTGTCGTGCCGTCAGGGAGCGTGAGTTGCATCGGGCGCCTCCTCTTTATTTGGTGTTGATGTAGATGTTGTCGTTGACGATGACATATTCCTGATTGGGTTTGAGCGGCGGGAAACTGAAGCCGGTCTTGCGAAGATTCTCAATGGTGACCGGCTGATCGGGATGGCTCAGTTTCCACATCTGCAGATTTGTGTTTAAGGTTTGGGTGTTGACCGATGTGCTCAGGCGGCGGGCACGGCCGATGTTGCCGAGCATGCCGGGTTCCGGTCCGGGCGCCGGAGCGCCGCCAGCGGTGGTTTGCATGCTTTGCACGGCTTGCAGCGGATTGGCCGGCTGTTGTTCCTGAGCCTCCGCCTGTTGCTTTTGCCGTTCGGCTTCCTCCTTGGCGCGTTTTTCCGCGATGGCTTGCTGCACATTTTGATCGGTGAAGCCCAGGTTTTGCTGATTCATTTCATCCAGCGAGTCAAGTTCCCGATCGATGGCGTTCGTCGTGGGCGTAGGGCCTCCGAGCCAGTTTCCCCCGTTAAACATCATGATCGTAAGGACTAAGATGATCAGCACGACGATCATCACGCCAATCATGCCCCAGCCGCGCTGTGAGTTATGATTTGTTTTTAAGTTCATGATTCGGCCTGCTTTCATATCGATTGATGGAATAGCGCACGAGCTTTAGAACACAGATCCACGATTTTGTTGACGGATATTTTCAGAAAAAAGCCTTGGTCCGTAAAGACCTAATCGCGGGCGTAGCCATCGTCGTCATCGTCGGATTCATTGTATTCGCCGCTGCCGCCGCGAGTGTCGCGCAGATCCTGTGTCTGCTCCATCGTGGTCAAGCGGCCTTCCAGCGATATTTTCGAAGGCTGGTCGCTGTCGTCCGTCAATCTTCCGCCGAATTGGATGAAGTAAATCGTCAGTCCGATGGCGACAGCCAGGAGGATCACGATGAGCGCCCATCCACGGCTGGAGCGTGTTTTTGCGGAGCGTGTCAACATGGCTAAATACCTCCATTGAGATATTTTTTATAAGCATGGCGCAAATCCGCAGGAATTTCAACGGATTTTTGAGATTTTACGAGTGCGAGGCCGATCATCATTGTTTATTCAGTTGAAAATATAGGCGCGAAGCATTAAGCCATACATCAAGGCATACATATCATCGAAATTGGCGGACGGCGCAACGGCATTGAGTCCGCATGATGACGTTTGGAATTCAAACAGCGATTTAACGATTGAAGGAGACGCGCTCATGGCAGAGACGATTTTCACCAAGATCATGGCCGGGGAGATTCCTGCGGAGATCGTGTATCAGGACGAGCACGTAGCTGCGTTCCGTGATATTAATCCGAAAGCCCCGCACCATTTGCTGGTCGTGCCGCGCAAGGTGATTCCGACGCTGAACGACGTGACGGCGGAAAATTCGGGCAGCGTGGCGAAGATTTTCGAGGCCTTGCCGAAGATCGCGGAGCAGCTCGGCTTCAAAGAATCCGGTTATCGCGCGGTGTTCAACTGCGGTCCGGATGCGCATCAGGAGGTGATGCACATTCATCTGCATGTGCTGGGCGGACGCGATATGACCTGGCCGCCAGGATGATTTTTATAACAGCATTTTTTTCGCACAGAGCCACAGAGCGCACGAAGCCAGTGATTTATTGACACACCATATCAAGTTATCCTCTGTGTTCTCAGTGCCTCTGTGCGAAAAAAATAAAAGAGGTAAATGAACTTGGACTCAGAATTTGAAAAACATACGCTCAGCAACGGCGTGCGGGTGTTGATGGACCGGATGGATCATGTGCGGTCGGTAGCGATGGGATTCTTCCTCGAGGCGGGCAGCCGCGATGAGTCATCACCGGAAAATGGCCTGGCGCATGTGATCGAGCACATGCTGTTCAAGGGCACGGAACGGCGGGATGCGTTGCGCATCGCCACGGAGTCCAATACGCTTGGCGGGCACTTCAATGCCTTTACGACGCAGGATACGGTCTGCCTGCATGCGCGCGTGGTGGATGAGAAGCTGGACGCGGCGCTGGATTTGCTGGCCGATCTGCTGGGGCATTCGCGGCATGCGCCGGAAGAACTGGAGCGCGAACGGAACGTGATTCTGGAAGAGATCTACATGTACCAGGACACGCCGGATGAGCAGGTCGTGGACAATTTCACCGAGGCGCTCTGGCAGGCGAGTTCGCTGGGGCGGCCGATCCTGGGAACGCCGGAGACCGTGTCAGCATTCACACGCGAGCACATCCTGGATTTCACCGGACGGCATTTCGCGGGCGACCGGCTGGTTGTGGCGCTGGCGGGAAACTTTGATCCGCAACACGCTTTGGCGGAAGTGGAGCGGCAGTTGGCCGGATTTCAGCCCAAGGGAGCGCAACGGACCATTGAGCGGCCTGCGCCGGTATTCAGCCATGTTTTCGACGAACGCGACCTGGAGCAGGAGCATATCTGCATCGGCTGCGAATCGATTACGCGCGCCTCGGAGGATCGCTTCGCCTATAGCATCATGAATTGGATTCTGGGGGGCGGGATGAACTCGCGCATTTTCCAGGAGGTGCGCGAGAAACGCGGACTGGCGTATTCCATCGGGTCGTTTTTCCGGCCGTATGTGGATACGGGCTATTTTGCGATCAGCGGCGGCACCCGGCCGGAAAACGCGGAGGAAGTGATGGAAATTGTGCTGCGCGAGACGCGCAAGATCTACAATGAGGCGGTGGACGCGGAGGAACTGGAAAGCGCGCGCGAGGCGCTCAAGGGCGGCGTGCTGATGGGGCTGGAATCGACCAATTGGCGCATGCATCGTCTGGCGGATATGGAACTGACTTTCGGGCGTTACATCGAGGTGGATGAAGTGATCCGGCGGCTCGATGCGGTGACGGTCAAAGACGTGCAGGACGTGGCGGAGCGCTACCTCAAAGGCTCCCCGGTCGGCATGGCGGTGATTGGTCCGAAGGCTTTGCCGCAATCGGATGAGCTGAAGTTTTAATGTAGAATTCTACTGGTCTTATGACTGACATTTTGCGCAGAAAAAGGTGCTGCGCTGCTGCTGCACGATGCGCTGGATCGGGGCGCGGCACTTTTTACATGGCTGGCCATGGCGCTTGTACACGAGCAGGAGATTTTGATAAGAGCCGGTCATCTGATGGGCGGCCTGGAAGTCGCTGACCGTCGTGCCGCAGTGCTTGATCGCCAGGCGCAACGTCTTCACCGTGGCGTTGTGCAGCCGGGCGATTTCCTTTTGATTTAATGAACCGGCAATGCGCCGAGGATGAATGCCGGCGGTGAAGAGAATCTCCGAGGCGTAGATATTGCCCAGGCCGGTGATTTTGTCCTGCCGCAAAAGCCAGGGTTTGATTTCCCCCTTTGCATTTTGCAGTAATTCCTCTAACCGCTTCACGGTGAATGATCGAGCCAGCGGCTCGTCACCGGGCGGCGCCATTTCGCTTTCCGTACGGCAGAGTTTCAGTGTGCCGAAACGGCGCGGATCGATAAAGCCGATGAAGCCGTGGTCGAGCAGGATGCGCAGACGCATGTGCTTGCCGTCATTCGGCGGCTCTTGCCCCGGCTCGAAGCAGATCATCCTCCCAGTCATGCGCAGATGCACAGCGAGCCAGAGCGGATCGCCGCCGCGTGGATCGTCGAGCCGGATCGAGAGTTGCTTGCCGACGCGCCGGATGCGTCCGATCACACGCCCTTTGATCCGGTTGGTATGATTAGTAAAACGCAGCAGGGGATCGAGATCCTTGACGGCGCGGATCGTTTGTCCTTCCGTAAGCGGGGCGAGTTGCCGCGCCACGGTTTCCACTTCGGGCAATTCAGGCATGGATGCTCTTTCTGCGTCAAATCGAGTTGCACTGGCGGCCGCCTGGATGAAAACCGGTTGAATTTTGCCTTTGAGACGGCCTCATGAGCGGTATTCGCTGTTCATTTCTGCGTGAAATCGCCGCCGTTCGATGCAAACGGCCTTTTTTATCTTGATTTCGCTAGGTTTGAAAGTCATATTTTGCTAAGCAGAACATATCTGCGGCGAATTTGATTTTCAAGCGGCGATTGACGCACGACGAAATCTGCCAGTGGTTTAGCATACTCCAGCCGGCCGTGCCGGAGCGGATCTGCCATCGCTGGTGAATAATGCTTGATTAGCCGTAAAGCGGACTGATAGAACCAGTGCTTTGCAGGCATTAGAAAAAGCCTGGATTTTCCAGCGAGGAATTATTGCGCTGATAATGGGGGCGGTTGCATTGATTGAGCGCCCTGTGAACGGCGACCCCGGATATAACGTCAATGGCAATGCGTGAGAAAAGTGCATATTCGATCCTTAATCTGCGGAAAGACGCAGACGACCAGGAGATCAAAAAGGCTTACGTCGAGCTTGTAAAAAAGTATAATCCGGAAGAGCACACTGACCGTTTTGTGCTGATTAAAAACGCCTATGACCGGTTGCGCGATCCGAATAAGCGGGCGGCGGAGGACTGCTTCACCTTCAATTATGTCAAATTACAGTTCAGCTTCGCTCAGGATGAACGGACTCGGACATCGGAGTTGGAGTTGAATAACCAGCTCAAGGGCGCGCGCATCCAACTCAAGGAACAGCCGCACAATCTGGACCTTGCCACTCAAGCCTGCCGGCTTTACATGGCCCACAGCTGGTTGAATCTGAAGCAACGTAAGTACCGCGAAGCGATCCAGGACTGGAACAATGTGCTGGAACTGGACTCCACCCACCGCCGGGCGAAAAACAACCTTAATTACACATATATCTATCTGGGATATTATTACGCGGAGCATGATCTTTATGAGGAGGCGATTTCCTGCTGGGAGAGCGCGCTGAAGATCAATCCGGACAATATGCCCGTGCTGCACAACATCGCGCTGGCGTCGGAGTATTCCAACGATCTGGACCGCGCCCGGCGATATTGGACCGAGACGCTGAAGCGCTGGGAGAAAATGCTCCGGGAGAATCCGGAGAACGAATACATCAAGAATTGCATCATCGAGGTGCGCAAGCGGCACGGCGACAAGGCGATGGAGTCAAAATCGCTCGGCGGCGGCGCCCAGGCGATTGATGAATACAAGGAAGTGTTGAAGATCGCGCCCAATGACGACCGCGCCCGGAGGCAGATCGCTCTGGCGCACATTGAGGCCAAGGAATTCGAGCAGGCGATCGAATCGTTGATCGAAGTCATAAAGAAGAATCCGCGGGACATCGAGATGCTGAATCTTCTCGGGCATGCGTACCTGAACTGCGGATCGGTGAACGAGGCGTTCAACATTTGGCGCCGCAGCCTGAAGCTCGATCCGAAAAACGAAGGCACGCGGGAGTATATGGTGAAGGCGCATCTGAGCATCGGGCGCCGCTTCCGCGAAACAGGCCAGTTCACCCAGGCGCTGGTGCATTTCAAGCAGCTGGAGCGGCTGGCGCCGGGCAATGAGGAGGCGCATATCGAGTTGGGCATGACGTATCTGCAAAAGGGCGACAAGCGCTCGGCGCAGGCTCAATACGCGCATGTGCTGAAGCTCAATCCCAGCAACAAGTTCGCAATTAGGGCGATGTCGGAATTGCGATTGCGGGGATAGCGGCCGGGAAAGACGGTGGGACGGATGCTGTTAAAATCTCCCAAAGCCCTGTCGTTCAGGGAGACGATGAAGTTTGGGGATTTCGTAATTGACGAAAAGCCCGTGGCGGTGTATCGCCGTGAAGAACCTCAACAACCGGCGATTCGTCTGCATACCGCGGATGGGGAAAAAAAGCCGTTGACCGCGGAGGATTTTCTCTCGCTCATCGGCCGGCTGCTGGTGGAGCACGAATCGCTGATCGAGATGAATCTGGAACTGGAGCGGCGGCCGACAGGAAATGAAATTGAAGGTTTAGCAAAAAAGTTTTTGACAGTATTTGACAGTTTTGAGCGGATTCTCTTTCTGGGAAGGGAATTTCCTCAGGAAAATGAGGTGATTGTCAACTGGCTGAAAAGCTTTGAATCGCTGTATTACCGGATACGCTCGCTTTTCGAACATTACGGCCTGGTGGAAATCAAGGCCATTGGCAAGACGGTAGACCTTGATTTTCATGAAGTCGTCGAACTTCGCCCCAGCCCGGATTATCCCGATAATACAGTGCTTGCTGAACGGCAAAAGGGATATATTTTTCAAGGCAAAATCTTGCGTGTGGCCCAAGTGGTCGTCGCGCAAAACTCATAAATTTTGGAACAAGCGATGGAGCAACCATGAAGCGAATTCTTGGAATCGACCTCGGAACAACAACTTCGGCCGTCTCCGTAATGGACAAAAACGGCCCCTTTATCGTGCCGAATGCCACGGGAGAACGGGTCACTCCTTCCGTGGTTGGTTTCAGCAAGTCCGGCGATATTCTGGTGGGGAAGAAAGCCAAACGCGGCGCCGTGATGAACACGGGCCGCACGATCTTTTCGATCAAACGGCATATGGGAACCAACCACCGGGTGAACATCGACAGCAAGGAATACACCCCCCAGGAAATTTCCGCGATCATTCTGCAGAAGCTCAAGCAGGACGCGGAGGATTACTTCGGCGAGGCGATTGATCAGGCCGTTGTCACGGTGCCGGCTTATTTCACCGACGCCCAGCGCCAGGCGACCAAGGACGCCGGCGAGATCGCGGGTTTCAAGGTCCGGCGCATCATCGACGAGCCCACCGCCGCCGCGCTGGCTTACGGCTTGGATAAGGAAGAAGACCAGACGCTGCTGGTGTACGACTTCGGCGGCGGCACGTTCGACGTTTCAATCATCGAAGTCGTCTCCGGCGTGTTCCAGGTGCTGGCGATCCAGGGCAACACGCGACTGGGCGGCGATGACATCGACCGGCGGATCGTGGATTTTCTGGTGGAGGATTTCCACAAACAATACGGCGTGAACCTGACGGAAGACCCGATCGCGATGCAGCGTTTAAAGGAAGCCGCCGAGGAGAGCAAAATCGAGCTTTCGGAACTGAAAGAAAGCCATATTATCATCGAAGCGGTGCATATGCAGGAGAAGGGCCCGTTGACGCTGGATATCGTGTTGACGCGCCAGAAATTTGAATCGCTGATCGCCGATCTGGTGGAAGCGACGGTGGAGCCGATGCAGAAAGCCCTGCGCGACGCCGGCCTCAGTTTCACGCAAATTGACAAGGTTCTACTTGTCGGCGGCACCACACGCTGCCCGCTAGTGCAGAAAAAAGTGCGCGAAATCACCGGCAAGAATCCCGCGCGCGACATCAGCCCGGAAGAAGTTGTGGCGATGGGCGCCGCGGTGCAGACCCTCGTGCTTTCGCCGATCGAAGGCGAGATCGAAGAGACGCTCGCCGCGCGCTACGGCAAGGAAAAACCGGTGATCATCCACATGACGCCCTTCTCGCTCGGCGTGGGGCTGGAAAACGACCAGATGGGCGTGATCATCGAGCGCAACTCGACCTACCCGACGGAAGCTAAGGATATCTTCACTACTACGCGCGATTTCCAGGAGGCGATCTCCTTCCCGATTTACGAAGGCGAGGAGAGCGTGGCTTCGGAGAACACCTTCCTCGATCTGTTGCGGATCGACGGCGTGGCGCCGGCGCCGCGCGGCGTGCCCCGAATCGAGGTGACATTCCGCTTGACGCCGGACCGCATTCTGGAGGCGCGCGCCGAGGATCTGGCCACGGGCGCGGAGAAGACCATCACCATCGAAGCGACTGACAACCGTCTGGACGAAGGCGATAAGCAGCGCATGATCGCCGAGGCCAAGATGCGCGTGACGCGCATGCTGCGCGATCGCATTCAGCAGTCGCGCAACGAGGAAGCCGAGATGCTGATCGAGCGCGCCCAGCAGGTGGCGGAGCAGTACGCCAGCGATCCGCGGGCAAAGCGGATCAACGATATGGTGGACGAGCTGACGAACAGCCTGGCTTCGGGCGACGAGGATGCGCTGGAGCGGACTATCGAGAACCTGAACGTTTTAATCACGGAGATCGAAACCAGCGGCAACTGACGGCTGGATTTCGGCTCCCGACGAAGCACCCGCCCGGCGGCGCGAGAGGATCGCGCCGCCGTGGTTTTTTTCATGGCGGCATGGTGAAATTGTTTGCCAGTGCATTTTCAGGACAGTAACATTTCTGACTTACAGTTCGTTGCGAGAGGAACTCTCATGGGCAAAAATCTATATCAAAAAGTGTTTGAACGGCACACCGTGCGGCAGCTGCCATCCGGTCAGTATCAGCTCCTGATGGGCTTGCAGATGATTCACGAAGTCACGTCTCCGCAGGCTTTCTCGATGCTCGATGAACGCGGCTGGCCGGTGAAGTATCCGCATCGCAATTTCGCCACGGTGGACCATATCATCCCCACGCACGATCAGAGCCGTCCGCTGGCCGATCCGCTGGCCGAGGAGATGTTGCAGCACATCGAGCGCAACACGGCGAAGCATAACATCGCGTTTTTCGACACGAAAACCGGCGGGCAGGGCGTCGTGCATATCGTGGGACCGGAGCAGGGTTTGACGCAGCCGGGCATGACGATCTGCTGCGGCGACAGCCATACCGCGACGCATGGCGCGTTCGGCGCGCTGGCTTTCGGCATCGGCACCTCGCAGGTGCGCGATGTGCTGGCCACGCAAACCCTTTCGATGGGCAAACTCAAGGTGCGCCGCGTCGAAATCAACGGCAAACTGGGTTCCGGCGTGTCCGCCAAGGACGTGACGCTGTACATCATCCAGCAGCTGGGCGTGAAGGGCGGCGTGGGCTATGCCTATGAATACGCGGGCGAGGTTTTCGATCATTTCAGCATGGAAGAGCGCATGACCGTGTGCAACATGGCCATCGAAGGCGGCGCGCGCTGCGGTTATTGCAATCCCGATCAAACGACCTACGGCTACCTGAAGGGCCGGAAATACGCTCCCTCTGGCGAGGCGTGGGATCGCGCCGTGGAGTACTGGGAGTCGATGAAGAGCGATCCGGACGCGGAGTATGACGACATCGTGAAGTTTGACGCCGCGGACATCGAACCCATCGTCACCTGGGGCATCACGCCTGGCCAGTCCATCGGCGTGACGGGCGTCGTGCCCGCCGCGGATGAGTTTCCCGAGGATGAGCGGCCGCTGATTGAAGAGGCGTATCAATATATGGGCTTCGAGGCGGGACAGCCCGTGCGGGGGACGAAGATCGACGTGGCGTTCATTGGCTCATGCACCAACGGCCGGCTTTCGGATTTCGAGGAAGTCGTTAATCTGTTACAAGAATGCGGAGGCAGGGTTGCGCCGCACGTGAATGCGATGGTTGTGCCCGGCTCGCAGCCGATCTATGAGGAAATGAAACGGCGCGGGTGGGATCGGATCATCACCAACGCCGGTTTCGAGTTCCGCGAGGCCGGATGTTCGATGTGTTTGGCGATGAACCCGGACAAGCTGAAGGGCCGCGAGATCTGCGCCAGCAGCAGCAATCGCAACTTCAAAGGCCGTCAGGGCAGCCCCACGGGCCGCACGCTGCTGATGAGTCCGGCGATGGTCGCCGCCGCGGCGCTGGCCGGCGAAGTGGTGGATGTGCGCGAATTAAATCAAGCACGATAATTTATAAAGTTCATCTCGCTGATCGAATATGAAAAACGAAGCGCAATATTGGGAAGACTGCTTGACTGATGTGGAAAATCACTCTGTTGAGCGGAAGGAATCTCCCGCCGATAAAAACGAACTTCGGAGGCAGATTTGCGCTTTTGCCAATGATTTGCCGGATTGCCGTCAACCTGGGATTTTAATCATTGGGGCTACCGATAAAGGCGAATATGCAGGGCTAGAAATTACCGATCAATTGCTCACCAGCCTGAGCGAAATGCGATCAGATGGTAAAATCCTGCCTTTTCCAATGCTTCGAGTGGAAAAGAAAACGATTTTATCACATGACTATGCCATCATTTCCGTCGAGCCATCGAACTCCCCGCCAGTGAGAATGGATGGGCGCGTATGGGTGCGTGTTGGACCAACGCTTCGTCAAGCCACGAGAGAAGAGGAAATCCGGCTGGCGGAAAAACGGAGATACAAGGATTTATCCTTCGATCTGACGCCGGTGGAGTCCGCCAGCATAGAGGATTTTGACAAAACTCTCTTTGCGGATGTTTATCTCCGCCATGCTGTCGCGCCTGAGGTGCTGGAGGAAAATGAGAGAACCTTTGAGCAACAACTATCCTCGCTAAGGATGATTCGATCGGCTGCCGATCCATTGCCGACGGTCACGGGCATTCTCACTATCGGCGCGGATCCGCTGCAATACTTGCCGGGGGCTTATGTTCAGTTTTTGCGCATTCAGGGAGTTGAAGCAACTGATCCAATTAAGGATCGCAAGGAAATATCCGGACCTTTGATCCAAGTGCTAAGAATGCTGGATGAGTTGATCAACGTGAATGTGGAAATTCGCACTGAGATTGCTCGATCCAATCTTGAAATACAGACTCCCGACTACCCCATCGCAGCGATACAACAGGTCATCAGGAACGCAATCTTGCATCGTAACTATGACAGCACAAATGCTCCGGTGCGTATGTATTGGTACCAAGACCGTATTGAGATTATCAGCCCTGGCGGAGCCTATGGTCAGGTCAATGACAGAAATTTTGGCCAACCAGGCGTGACGGATTATCGCAATCCGACATTGGCGGAAGTCATGCGCAACCTTGGCTATGTCCAAAAGTTCGGCATGGGAATTCCCATCGCAAAAAAAGAGATGGCGCAGAACGGCAATCCAGAATTAGAATTTAATTTCCAATCGGGAATTATAACAGCTATATTAAGGCGAAGACCGGAGCACACACCATGAGCGCTGTTCCGATCCTGGCGTTTTTCAACAATAAAGGCGGCGTGGGCAAGACGTCGCTCGTTTACCATATTGCCCATATGTGCGCCATATTAGACATTCGTGTTCTGGCTGCGGATTTAGACCCGCAGTCGAATTTGACATCCGCGTTTCTGCCAGATGAGGAATTGGAAGATTTATGGAATGAGAAAACGGACTATACAACTCTGTATAAATGCGTCCACCCCTTGATTAAGGGAACTGGCGATGTCGACACTCCAGCGCCGTATCACATCGACGACAATATTTTCCTGCTGCCAGGGGATTTGCAGCTTTCTGGTTTTGAAGATCAATTATCTGAATCCTGGCCCAAATGCAATGATGGTGATGAGCGGGCATTCCGGGTGACATCGGCATTTTGGCGCTTGTTGCAACAATCTGCCAGCGACAATAATGTTCAATTGATTCTAATGGATCTTGGGCCGAATCTTGGCGCATTGAATCGCGTCGCTCTCATCTCGGCAGATTATGTCGTTATGCCGCTAGCGCCCGATCTTTTTTCGTTGCAAGGTTTGAAAAATCTCGGACCAACGTTAAAACGATGGAACACTCAATGGAAAGAGCGCAGCCCTAGGGCTGATGATATGGATTTCGAGGTTCCTTTGGGAGACATCTCGCCTTTGGGATATGTGATTATGCAGCACAGCGAACGGTTAAAACGCCCAACCAAAGCATATGCCCAATGGGCGGAGCAAGTTCCTGCATTGTATCGTGAGTATGTATTGCAGCAAGCGCATGTCCAAGATGATCTTTCGCCAAGTGCGGATGAATATTGTTTGTCTTTCATTAAACATTTCCGCACACTGATGCCGCTGGCGCAAGAAGCGAGAAAACCTATTTTTTTATTGAAAGCGGCAGATGGCGTTCTCGGAGGGCACAATAAATACGTGCAAGCTGCGTACGATTTATTCAAGAGTTTCACGGAGAAACTCTTGAGAGTTATTGGTCTACAGCCTTCAGAAATGATACAGCAAAGTTTATTCAGCGAAGGAAAAGGAAAATGAATGAGACAATGAAGCGAGTGAAAATCAGCGGCCGCGCGGTGAGCGTGCGGGGCAACGATATCGACACGGACCGCATCATTCCGGCGCGTTACCTGCGTTGCGTGACCTTCGAGGGGCTGGGCGATCACGCCTTCGAGGACGACCGCAAGCAACTGGCGCTGCAGGGCAAGACGCACCCGCTGGACAATCCGCATTTCGCCAGCGCGACGGTGCTGTTTGGGAATAAGAACTTCGGCTGCGGCTCATCGCGGGAGCACGCGCCTCAGGCGATCATGCGCTGGGGCGACGGGATCCAGGCGATTGTGGGCGAGTCGTTCGCGGAGATTTTCTTCGGCAATTGCATCGCGCTGGGGATTCCCTGCCTGACCGTGTCCGCGGTGGACATCGCGCAGCTGATGGCGCAAAACGAGGCGGATCCGAAGACGGAATTCACTGTGGATCTGGAGGCGATGGAAGTGCGCTGGGACGGCGGCTGCGTCAAGGCGCAACTGGCCGATGGACCGCGCAGCCAGTTCCTCGAAGGTAAGTGGGACACCACGGCCGAGCTGATGGAAGATCCCGGCGCCATCGCCGCCACTGCGGCGAACCTGCCGTACTTCAACCACTGGAAATAAGCGCGGCCCAAAGGCTGTGCTGGTGTGACATTTTATCAAGGGGGATGAGGCGAGAGCGCTTCATCCTCTTTTCTTTTTATCACTCATGCTCATGCTCATGCTCTTGCTCTTTAAGGAATTATAACATGCTGTTTTTCGAGCAAGAGCATGAGCAAGAGCAAAAGCAAGAAAACTCGGACTGTGGCATTGGACGAATACAATTTCACTCATCGTGATGAGAAAACCGGACTAAGGATTTCCGCTCCTTTCATCGATTCGATCAATCGTGAAGCATTGTTGAATATAGACTTGAGCATTAAAATGGTTGCTGGACCAGCCATGAAAATAAACAAGGCTGGAATAAATTGACTTGTCGGATGCGCGGGAATTTGACGGATCCGAATCTCCGGCCGGCGCTACAGCGGCTGCGGAGAAATCGTGCTTGACCATTCGAGGGATTTCACTTTAACATCATCGGTCTTTTAAACAGCATTGATACATTCCTGTTGCTGCGTTTTGCGCTCGCAGAAGTTTAAGCTCATACATGGAGGCCGCGAAAGTGACTGGTCGTACGATATTCAAGGTGTGGATGGTGGCGCTTTGCCTGAGTCTTTGTGGCGGAGCATGGTGTTTCCCCGGGGATCTGAATGAAAACGGCTATGCGGATGAGGAGGATGTCATCCAAGTGCGGAATCATGTTCTCGGCGGTGAAATGTTGAGCGATTTGGATCAATTGCTCGCCGACACTAACGGGGATGGGGCGATTGATATCGCGGATCTGGTGAAAATTTTGGAATCGGTCCCGATTCCGGGTCTGATCGGCCTGATCAAAACGGGGCAGGCGATTTCTTACGCGACTTTCGATGACGGGTATTACGCGGATACGGTGGGTCTGCCGCGCAGTTACGTGAATAACGGCGACGGCACAGTGACTGACGCCTCCACGGGATTAATGTGGATCCAGGATCCCGCTTCAATCGGCCTGACTGGACCGTATACTTTTGATGATGCGCTGGCTGCGGCAGATGCATTGGATTACGCAGGATTTGATGACTGGCGCCTGCCAACGGTCGGAGAACTTTTAACGCTGGTAGATTCAGGGAGACAATATCCAAACCCGACGATCGACACTGATTTTTTTGTGGTGGCGGCGCCCAGCGGCAACCAGAATACAAGATATTATTGGACCTTAACTGTAGTGGATGATCCAGGTGCAGCGACAGCAGTTGGCTGGGGAGTCGACTTCACAGGGGGCACTGCGGGGATTCTATCTCAAACAGGTACGACAGTATATTACAACATTCGGCCGGTAAGATCGGGATCTTCCGCGAATAATCAACGTCTTCCTTATCCTGTCTTTCGTCCCCATTTTGAATTAGTGGAGGATGGAACGATGGTGCATGATACTACGACGGACCTGGTCTGGCTGCGCGATCCGTTGGTTGTGGATGATTCAATCCTGGTTGACGCTCCCGCAACGAGTCCTAAATCACGCGCACTCATCGAGCAATTCAACTGGGCGGACGCGATTTCGGCCTGTGAGAATTATGAATTTCGCGGTTATACTAATTGGCGTATGCCGAATCGCAACGAGTTGCAGAGCATCGTGAAGTATAACAGTTTGAATCCCGTGATCGACACTGATTTTTTCAATATCGGCGCCGGCACTGTCTTTTGGACGTCCACTTCGAATGCGAACAATAATCTTCTCGCCTGGGTGTTATCGTTTTATCACGGCACGATCTATACTACGGGCAAGGCGAACGTGCTGCGCGTGCGGCCGGTGCGCAGCCGGACTTCCGTGCTGGTCGTTGATCCTGAAGCGCTGGATTTCGGCACTCTCCTCGATGAACTGACGCTGCAAATCAGCAACGGGGGCGACGATGCCTTGGCCTGGACGCTGTCCGAGGAGCCGATCGTGGATTGGCTCACGGCCTCGTCGGCCCAGGGCGACACCGCCGCCACGGGAACCTTTTACGGCACGGAAGATGAGACGGTGACTGTCACGGTATCCCGCGCCAATCTTGCTGAGGACACTTATTACACGTCGCTGCATCTGACGAGCACGGACGGCGCCGATCTTTACGTTCCCGTGACGATGATTTATGAAATACCGGATCCGGTTTTGCATGTCGAGCCATCCTCGCTCGATTTCGGCACGACGGAGACCTATCTGACTCTCGACATCACGAATCTCAGCTCGCCGACGCTCTACTGGACGGCGTATGACCCGAATGTGTCGTGGATGTATATGAGCGACAGCCAGGGAGAGGCGCCGGACAAGCAAACCAAGACGGCGCCCAGAATGGACGTTTCCGGCGTTGAAGACGGGATTGTCTATCTGGATGTGTACCGCGGCGGCTTGACCAGCGGCACATATACCGCTACGATTATCGTGGACGCCGGCGAATACGGCTATGAGGAGATACCCGTGCTGATGGAAGCGGACGGCGCACAGATCGTGCTGGAGCCGAGGTCGCTCGATTTCGGCACGACGGGGACGGACATGTGGTTCTATTTGACCAATCCGGGCAATGATCCGTTGCAATGGACGCTGACGGAAAACATCGACTGGGCTTCGGTCACCGATTATCAAGGCGCCCCGATGACTGGCGGCACGTTGAATCCGGGGTATAGCGAATGGTTCTATGCGCATGTCGACCGGGTGGAATTGCCCAACGCCATTTACTCGGATTTCCTCGTGTTCGACGGCGGTCCGGCGGGTGTCGTGAACATGCCGATTCAGATGCAAGTCGGCAATCCGCTGCTTGATGTGACGCCGACCACCTTCACGATGGGCGACACCGCCACGACGTTCCCAGTCGATATTTCAAATCTGGGTATACTGGATATGAACTGGACGCTCACCCAGAATCCGCAAGGGCCTTCCTTCAATATTACTTCGCTGGGGGGCAATGGCGAAACGGCTTATGGGGCCAATCCGATCACCGGCGTGAATGACGACACGGTGGTCGTTGAGATCGAGCGCGTTGATCTGGATAACGCCGTGTATTATGGCTACTTTACGATCGACGCTGGATCGGCGGGAGATGTGACCGTCGAGTTCTCCTTCATCGTCAACGAGCCGGTTCTATACGTCGATCCGCCGATCATTAATTTTGGCGAGACGACCACCAATTACGGAGTCGCCGTAAACAACCTCGGCGGCAAAGTGATGCCTTTCACCGTGATTGAGTCTCCCGTCGAAGACTGGTTCGATGTCAGCGGACCCGGCGGATCGACCAGCGCCATGGGATCATATTCCGAGGCGGACGCCACGACATTGACCGTCACCGTGGACCGGTCAGCCCTGACGACCAACGGCGTATACAGCGGGTACTTCGACATCGACGCGGGCGATGCGGGTTTCGAGACGGTCTTTATTGAAATGACCGTGATGCCAATCCTCGATGTCAGTTCGAAGACGCTCAATTTCGGCGACAGCATCTCCACTTTGTCCTTCACCGTGAGCAACGCCGGCTACGGCACGATGAATTTCATCATCGATGAGTTCCCCCAGGAGCCTTGGGTCAAGGCTGTGACGGTGGATCAAGCCACGCACTATGACGACAGCACTTCCCCCACGGCTTATGAACGCAAGCCTGCCATCGACACGGACGGCAACGGCGTCTTTGTTGCCGTCTGGCAAGCGGAAAATGAGCTCGGGACGGTTGGAAATATTCTGCTTTCGCGCTCGGAAGACTACGGCCAGACCTGGAGCGAGCCAATCGTCATCAGCCAGAACGGCTCGGGCGATGTGGAGGATTTTCACGCGGACATCTCGTGCAGCTCCTTGGGAGAGTGGATTGTCGTATGGGAATCGCGGGAAGACATCCTGGGCGCCGGTTCTGACTCGGATATTTTCTGCGCTTCTTCTTTTGACGATGGCATGACCTGGACCGCGCCGTCGCTGGTGAATAACGATGGCACGACGGACATGGATAACGACACCTTGCCGCGAGTGGCAGTCTGGGTTGAAGGGACGGCGTATTGCGTCTGGCAGACCGACGGCGATCCCGATGACAATGGTCCGGATTTGGACATCATGATGGCCCGGACAGATACATTGGGCGCGAGTTTCGATGATCCGGCGCTCATCACGCCCAACAGTTTTGGCGTCGCGGACGACCGGAATCCAGACATTGAATATGACGAGAACGGCACGTGCATCGTCGTTTATGAGACGAACGAGAATTTCGGCATGATGGCGGGCACGGATTTCGACATCGCCTATTATTATACGAATGATTGGGGCACGAATTGGATCGGCCCCAGCATCCTCAATCCCGACGCGATGGGCGATGCTTACGATTGCACACAGCCCCGCGTCGCGACGGAACGGACAGGCGGTTGGATGGTCGTTTGGACTTCCACCGGCGCGGAGTTAGCCTTTGGCCCCGATTTGGATATCTTTTCGGTCTACTCGTATACGAATGGAACGATGTGGAGCGGCATGTATCCGGTGAATGTGGATGCCGCCTACGACGCCGAAGATGATTACGATCCCTACATCGCCTTCAACGACGTTGAGTTTATGGCTTCCTGGACGGCGAGAAAGTATGACATGCAGCATAATATTTTCGTCGCGACT
The DNA here is from genome assembly GCA_016928995.1 of Candidatus Sumerlaeota bacterium. GTDB lineage: Bacteria > Sumerlaeota > Sumerlaeia > JAFGJS01 > JAFGJS01 > JAFGJS01. Next base: position 53,282 of record JAFGJS010000125.1, read on the forward strand.
CCTTATTTGCTTAATATGCCCTCGCCGGAGCAGCCGGAAAAAGGCGATGTTCAGCCAGCCCCTAATATGTTCTTCGGCTGGAATGACATGTACTGCATCAGCACGGATATCTTCGAGACAAATCTCAACCATGAAAGTTCGCAAATTGCTGGATACTTCGGCGAAAGCTCTAATTGGATTGGAGTCTGGGCGGCTGACGACAACGGCGGCGAATCCGACATCCATTACAATACGTTGTCAGATTTCCAGGTCGCCTGGGATTCGCCGCATCAACTGGGCGTCAAGCATGAGCAGATCTACGGACTGCAGAGCGCGGATGTCACTGTGTCCGTCGACCGGCGTCTGCTGCCGGCCGGATCGTATTTCATGACGATTCCAGTCATCGAAACAGAATTCTCTCAGTCGGAGAACATTAACGTCTTGGTGGATGTCCTGAATCCCACGATCAGCGTCATGCCGGGCATGCTGGATTTCGGCACGGTCATGCCGGCCATGCCGCTGACGATCAACGTCAGTCCGGGCTGCGACGCGCATTGGTCCGCCAGCGTCAACTCCGACGATCCCTGGATTTCGCTGGAGTCCGCGTATGGCTATGCCTACGAATATTACAGCATCGCTTCCGTCAACGCGCAGCAGCTGAACGTCATTGTGAACCGCAGCATGATCACGGAAAACACAACAGTGAATACCACGGTCACGATCTATTCCAACGATACAAGCCAGACTCTCGAGGTTCCGGTGCAAGTCACGATTGAGCCTGAATTGGGCGTATCCCCGCCCGCGATCGATTTAGGCCCGACGAGTTTGTATATGACGCTGGAAATCTTCCCGGCAAACGGCGGAGTGCTGGATTGGGCGACGACCACGACCGCCAATGACCAGTATCTCAGCATCGACACGCCATGCGGCAGCGGGACGCCGGCTTGTTCCGGCTCCACGTCGGGAGTCGTCGCGATTGAGATGATGGCTTTCCGCGATCCGATGCCGATGGGCATTTACGATACGACGTATGAAGTCTCCCAGACCAACGGCGCTCAATCGAATATCAGCGTGCCGGTTCGCATCGCCAAGGCTCCCGTGTTGGATGTCTTCACCGATGCCGGCAATCAGACCGTGCATATCGCGTCCGATGAATCCCTGGGGGCGTTGGAGGCGCTGAACGTGGGGACATGGGGCACAACGATCAGTTGGACGTTTCAAGAGCAAACCCCGCAAGATTTCTGGTACGCTTATATTGACGGCCAGGGCGGAATGGATCTTGGTCCGATGATCAGCGGACTGGGAGAGGCGATGATCGACATTCAGATCGACCGGCTTGCCATGCAGGCGGCGACATCAGACACGCTCGTGGTGACGACCGGCGTGCTGACGATCATGAATTACTTCGGCTACGGTCCGCAACAGATGTTCATCCGCATTGAAATCGAGAATCCTCCGGTGTTGTCTTACTACAACGCGGATATCTTCTACAACGACGTGTTGTACGTCGATGAACTGGATTTCTTATACTACATGGACAGCATCACAACCCGCACACTGCAACTCTACAACTCGGGCGGCGGCGATTTGATCAATTACTCCATCACTCGTCTTTCGGGCGCCGAATGGCTGCGCGCAGAGAATGAGAGCGAATCCTTCGGGCCGGAAGATACGGAAGTATTCACGATCAATGGTTTGACGCCATCCAACGTGGATATTGGCGTTCCGGACAACTGGCAAGCTTTGGGCGGATGCTCGAATAACACTTATCTTGAAATCAGGAATGAAGATTCGGGTGAATCGCAATTTATCTATATCAACGTCGATGTTTGCGGTCCCTGATCCGCAAGCATCGCCTTCAACTGAAAACGGGAGCGCCAGGAATTACCGGCGCTCCCGTTTTTTTGTTAGTCAGGATCGAGTTCCCAGTCTGTATTTCTCACCACTCAGCATATTTTTGGCAGTGAATAATTGCTTCACTTGCTCGTGCTTTTGCTCTTCATGCCCAACCATACACTGTTTTTGAGCGAGAGCAAAAGCAAGAGCAAGAGCAAGAGCAAGAATATTTGGTCTCGAGCACGAGACAATTACCATCTTATTCATCGTGGTGAGAAGGTCGGGTCAGAACCTCTTCATAGATCTGCATCATCTGCTCCACGTGCGTCTGGATGCTGAAGCGGCGGCGGCAATCATCGGCGGCGGCGCGTCCGAGGCTTCGACGCAAAGCTTCATCGTTATGCAGCCGGGCTATGGCCTGCGCCAATTCTCCGGTGTCGTCGCAGGGAACAAGCAGACCGGTGCGCTGATCGTCGATCACTTCGGGAATGCCGCCCGTGCGCGCGCCGATGGAGGGCTTCTCAAAGGCGGCGGCTTCGACGATGACGCGGCCGAAGCCTTCCTCATTGGAAATCAGCAGATTGACATCGATGGCGGCAAAAACGTCCCGGATTTTTTCGCGGAACGGAATGAAGTGGATTCGATTCGAGGCTGGGGAGCGCTGAGCCGCGTCGCGGACTTCCTGATGATAGCCGGCTTCGGACGGCGTCGCGTCGCCCACGATGCAGAGATGCAGCCGCGGGCGCCCGTCGCTGACGCGATTGAAAGCCTCAATGGCGGCATGCTGCTGTTTGCGTTGGCTGATCAATCCGATCTGGCCGAACAGAATCGCGTCCTCGGAAATTCCAGTTTCCCGCCGGAAGGCTGTTCCATCCGCATCTTGCATGAACGCCTCGAAGTCCAGCCCGTTATGCACGACGCGAATCCGGTCCTGGATTTGCGGAAAAGCGGAGAAATCATGCGCCACGGCGTTCGAGACGACGATGACACGATCCGCTTCGGTCAGGCGGTAGGTTTGAATCTGCCGTTCCGTGATGCTCAGCCGCACATGCACGAGCGTCGGGACGCCGGTTTTGCGCGCGATGGCCGCGGCATAAGGGTGGCTGTGAAACTCATTCGAATGGATCAACCGGGGTTGGATACGCTCCATGACGCGGCGCAATCGCCAAAGATGCCACGGCCGCAGCAGCATGTTTTTCCCTTTACGCCAGGGGGGGAGCGGTGAGATTTCCACCGCCACCTGCGCCGCTCGCAGGCGTTGTTCCAGGCCGCCGGGCCAGGGGCAGATCACGTGCGGGATGAAGCGTTCGCGGTCCAGACCAACGGCGAGCTGCAGGAGCGATTGCCGGGCGCCCAGCATGCGCACGCTTGGCGTGAGGATGGCGATTGGATTGGGATTTAAGGGATGATGCTGATCTGAAGAGGAATATTCTGGCACGAATCGATCCAAAAACAGTAAAAAATGTCATTTCGGAATATACAATATATGGCACTTAGTCCGTTAAATTTCGAATTCCAGGCACAATATATAGCTACGGGTTGTTTTTTTGGGTAGAATACCCCCAAAAAACGATTGACCTGGATCGGAAAAACCCGGAAAATCCCGGAACTATTTGGAATAAACTGGGATGAACGGCCCCCATTAGCCTATAACAACGGAAATTTTGAAAGACGGTACGGACAATCATGCCTTTTACAAAATTTCATAGTGTGACCATTGACGGCGGCCGTTTCAAACTTCCTAAGCCGATATTGGAAGTATACAAAGAGAGCTTCGGCGATCAAGGAAATATTTGGCAGATCTGCAAAGGCAAGGGTTCCGCGATAGCGATTGTGCCGCCCTCGGAGTTCGACGGAGTCGTGGAGCGCATGGTGAAGCAGCGGCCGGAAAAGGAAAACGCGATTCGCCGGGCGATTCTTTATTCCAACACGCAGACGGAAATGGACGGCGTCGGCCGTATGAAGATCAGCCAGCCTTTGCTCGAGATCGCCGCGATCAGCAAGGAAGCGATGCTGGTCGGGTTGGATAATTACCTCGAATTGATGTCGTTCGAAAACTGGAAGAAGTACCTGACGAAGTCGATCGAGGAAGACGAAGATTGAACGGCGCGATCCGGTTAATGCGGATCGAGGCTCTTTGAAAGCTCAAGCGGCCAGGCGCAGGCCGCGCCAGGAAGGAAGAGAGTTGGAATCGCGGCCGCATATTCCCGTGATGCCGGAGGAAGTTGTCGCGGCGCTCTCGCCGCGCCCCGGCGGCGTTTACGTGGACGCCACGGCGGGTTTGCTGGGCCACACGCGGCTGCTGCTGGCGGCGGCGGAGGATTGCCGGGTGATTGCGATTGAGCGCGATCCGCGCGTGCTGGCCGAGGCGCAAAGGTTTTTGCAGGACGACGCGGCGCTGGCGGCCCGGATCGAACTGATCCAGGGCTCATACGCCGAACTCGAAATGATTTTGGATCGAGCGGGCGTCGAACGGATTGACGGCGTCATTTTTGATTTAGGAGCGAACAGCCTCCAGTTTGATCGAGGCGAATATGGATTTTCGTTTCAGCAGGACGGACCGCTGTCGATGCTTTTCGATCCGCAAAGCGGCGAAACATCGGCGGAGGAGTTCGTGAATCGAGCGGATGAAAGGACGTTGGCTGATGTCATATATCGTTACGGTGAAGAGCGCGCATCCCGAAAAGTTGCGCGAGCTATCGTCGAAGCAAGACGCCGACGACCTCTGCGCACGACTTTTGATCTGGCGCAAGTGGTGCGCTCAGTTGTTCGAAAGTCCCAGCGAGACCGGCAGGATGAGTGCGTGCGAACATTCCAGGCCTTGCGAATCTATTGCAACCGGGAGTTCGAGCATCTGAAGCAAGGCCTGCCGGCGGCGATCAACCGGCTGGCGGCAGGCGGAACGGCGGCGACGCTCTCGTTCCATTCGGGCGAGGACCGGATTTGCAAGCAGATCATGCGCCAGGCGGCGGGAAAGTTGACCGAGATTCATGAGGCGCCGGTTCCGGAGGTGGAGTTCAAGGGCGAGTTTGAACTGGTTTGGAAAAAACCGCAACTGCCCACTCCGGCGGAGATGAGTCTGAATCCGCGCAGCCGCAGCGCAAAATTACGAGCGATTCGCCGGGTGAGCGGATAGACAAAATGCAGGCGGCGGAGAAACAAAGACAAGCAGAGCGAGTCTAAGACGATAGACAGCAGGAACAGCGGCAAAGGAGCCGCAAGAGCCATGATCGGCCGATACATACAGAGATTGTTCAAGTACAAGAAGGGCGGCGTGAGCTATCGCACGATGGCTCGTGCGCTGATCATGATCACCATGTGCACGGCGCTGGCGTATGGCCGCGTGTGGCTGTTGTTCGACATGAAGGACAAACGGATCACGGCGGCGCAGCTGCAGGAGTTGTCTTTGAAGCATGAGCAGACGAAGCAGCTGTTGGCTAACGAGCTGCGGGAATTGCAGCGCGGCGACCGGTTGCTGGCCGTTGCGCGCGACGAGCTGAAGATGGTTTCGCCGGCTCCGACGGAAATCGCCAAGTTGATCGTATCGAAGGAAATGCAAGCGAAGTATGACCTGGCGTCTACGCGCCAGGTTGATGCAGCAGGCGGCAAAGCTGATCCAGAGCGGGGGGGCCTAAGCGTGCTTGTGGCGGCTCTGACTTCTCTGGACGCCAGACGTTAAGAAATTAAGCGCGAGCGGTCTGGCAAAACAATGCGGCTGCGCCGGGAAGCCGGTTTTCGAATCGGTCCGCGCTCATTAGGATGATTGTACGGTCTCTGGAATGAGAGCGAAAATCGCAGGCGGAAATGGGGCCGACCCCCTCGCGGGATATGCGACAGGACTCCCGCATCGGCCCCTTTCCGGGTCTCTGGAAAATCTTAATTTCGCCATGGCTTTCAGGCAAGCGGAAAAACATGGCGAGGCGAAAAGAAAGGAGGACGCAGCACCTTCATGACATTTTGTGGCTGGGCCGGCCGCTGCTGGAACATGATTCAGCGCACGTACCTGCACTTTCGAATGATCGCGCTGTGATCTCGCAGATTTTCTTGCTCTTTGCGGCGATCCTGATGAGGATCGCCGCTCGCTCCCGCGCCTGTGATCGTTACCGTTCCTGTTCCCGCTGCGCTCTTGATGAAGCTGCCAATCCCGCTCGTAGGGGTTAATAGAGAACCCCAAGATTCATGTTGAAGCACCGACGGCCTCAGGCGCTGGAGGATCCAAACTTGATTCCGCATCGAGGCGTGCCCCCTCATTCCTCGAAGCAGCGAGTCCGGCTCAGCCCATAAAAAATTGTATTTTAGATTTGTGAATTTAGATTTTTGATTATTTGTCGGCGGCTTATTCAAAAATCGAAAATCTAAATTCTAAAATTGAGCGTATATTTCGCGCAGGCGAATCTTCCTTCAAGAAGCCAGCCTCATGTTTCACAAATTCTACCGTGGCCGGATCATTCTAGCGTTATTTCTGTTTTGGGCTGCGACAATCGGCATTGTCGTGCGGCTGGCATTCCTGCAATTCGTCAACCATGCTTATTGGCAGGAACTGGCCAACGAACAGCAACAGAGCACCGTGACCGTAAAGCCGCATCGCGGGCATATCTACAGCCGCAACCACGTGGCGCTGGCGTCCAGCCAGCAGATGAACAGCCTTTACGCTACGACGGCGGTGATCCCGGAATCCTTGCATTACGATCTCGCCGAGGAACTGGGCAAAATTCTCGACATGAAACGCGGGGAGATTCACAAGGTTCTGAAGCGCAAAGGCTACCCGCCCATCGCGCGCAAGATCACGCTGGAACAAACCGAGCGTATCAAGGCGCTGAGCAGCAAATTCGAAATGCATGAGCAGGCGTTGTATTTTCAGAAGGAATCCAAACGGATCTATCCCTTCGGAGAGCTTTGTTCGCATATCCTGGGTTTCACGGAGTTCGATGATCTGGGCGACAATATCGGCGTGGCCGGCATTGAGCTGAAGTACAACGAGCAGATCAAGGGCGAGCTGAAAAGCGGACGCACTCGCCGGATTCTTGGCGCGGGGAACATGGATGCGTTGACGGAGCAGCTGGTCCAATCGGCCTATGGCGACGATGTGACGCTGACGATCGACGAAAGCATCCAGGACGTGGCGGAGAAGGCGTTGCGGAATCAGGTGAATCAGTGCAAGGCGGCGGCTGGCTGCCTGATCGTGATGCATGCGTCGAGCGGCGAGATTCTGGCGATGGCCAACGTGCCGGCGTTCGACTTGAACGAGCGCGGCGATTCTCAGGCGTTTCAACGGCGGAATCGTTGCCTCACGGACGTGATCGAGCCGGGATCGGTGATGAAAACATTCGCCGCAGCCGCGTTGTTGAATGAGGGTCTGGCGGAGCCGGAGACGATGGTGGATTGCGGCAATGGCCGCCCGTTATATATTGGCAAGCGCGCGATTCGCGACGCGCCAGGACACCGTCTGGATCGGGCGATGTATCAGGAAGCGTTCCAGTTTTCGAGCAATGTCGGGTGCGGCAGGATGGCCCTCGATTTTCTGGATTCGCCGACGTTGCGCGAGTACATTCAGAAGTTCGGATTCGGCCGGAAGACGGGCGTGGAACTGCCGGGAGAAGTGGCGGGCAATGTGCCTTCGGGCAACTGGACACCGTCCACGCGCGTCTCGGTGGGCATGGGGTATGAGGTGTCCGCCACGGCGATGCAGCTGACGTCGGCCCTGGCCTGCGTGGCGAACGGCGGCGTGCTGATGCAGCCGTACATCGTCAAGGAAATCAGAAAACCCAGCGGGGAGCTGGTCGAAGAAACCAGGCCGAAACCGGTCGACCGGGTGATCAGCACGCTGGCGTCGAAGAAACTGCTGAAGATGATGGAGGCCGTGGTGGATGAAGGCACGGCGACCAAGGCGCAGATCGACGGGTATCGCATCGCAGGCAAGACGGGAACGGCGCAGAAGCTCAATCCTGAAACCGGCGTATACGAGAACCGTTATGTCGCTTCTTTTGGTGGGATCGTGCCGGCGGATAATCCACAGCTGGTGATCTATTGCTGTATCGATGATCCGCAGGGCTTGAAATATGGCGGCGACGTCGCCGCGCCGGTGTTCCGGATTGTCGCGATGCATGCGTTGAAGGTATTGAGCATCGAACCATCGGAATATCACTTGGATCCGGAATTGATTATTGATGAGCAGGCGCGGCAATTGCGCATGACCCAGGCGGCGGACTCCGTGCAACAGGATGCAAGCAACCGGGAACGTCAGCGCGAGGCGACGCTGGCGGCGGGCCGGATGCCTGATTTGCGCGGATTGACCATGCGCGAGGTCGCCGTGCAACTGGCGAAGAGCGGCGCGCGTGTGAAATTCACTGGAACGGGTTTGGCGCATAAACAATCGCCTGCGGCGGATGAGCCTTTGCGCCGCAGCCAGCTTTGCGAAGTCAGTTTTGAGTGAATGCTTTGCCTTTGGCGGCAGGGTGGAGCCTGCCGCCTCCACCCTCAGATTCTCTCCTGCCCGATGAAGGAACGCAGACTGCGCAGGGCTTCCGCGAAGAGGTCTTTATCGGCGCCGCGGAACATGCCGAACTTTTGCATCACGCCGTAGATTTCCGCACCGGTGGGCTTGAAGACAATCCAAAAGTCGTCATCGCTGATCAGGGTATGAAGTCCTTCCGGCAATTCTTTATCTTCCAGGATGGACTTGCGGAGTTTATCAGGATTCTTGATGCGCGCGTATTGCGGTACGTCGCTCTTCAATTGGTAGCGCTCGTTGTCAAGGGACGCTGTTTCATCGACATCAAGAAGATGCCGGTATTGATCCGGCAGCTTGGCGCGGGCCCAGTGCAAAACGGATTCACGTTCAGCCATGTTGCAATCTTCCGCAATGCGCATCCAGAGGGCTAGTGATGGACGGACGTAGTCATTCTCAAATTTGAAGATTGCAGGTCCGGAGACATCGTACTTTGCTCCGAACTGGTCTTGAGTCAAATTGAGATTTTTTCTTAGGTTGTGGATGATCTGACCCAGAGTTTTCGACATAGGAATCGCTCTCTCTGAAAGTAATAAAAATCCAAAAACCGTCTCCTGATGCTTATACAACGGTGTCGCTGGATTCAATAGATATAAGTCTGCTAGAAAAAGACTTAGCATTTCAAGTGTAAAATCAAAAAAAAGCAGTCCAGTAAATGGTATAATAACAGAATAATTATTTACTCTTATGGTTGTCGATGGATATTATATTGGAATTGTTTGAATTAGTTGGCTTTGATTGGTTGAATGAGGAGTGAACGCTCACAATGTATTGAATCGAGTACGGTTTTGTGATTTTTTGGATAAAAAAAAGGGTTTTTGTATCAACAATGCATATTCTGAGATTCTGGAGGGTTGCAAAAATGCGCCTGAATAAAGCGTCTTTTCTTGCTATTTCAACTGTTATTCCAGTTCGGTGATTGTATTTTGCAGGTCAATCGCCATTTTTTCAATGTACGGGAACTGTCCGGAAACAAGATGTGCTTTTTGAAGTTGGTTGATCTGGGTTTGAATTTTCTGGCGAACAGGGCGCGGCCAATGACGTACGATGCCGTCGCTGGAAGATGCGGCGAGATTGAGCATGTCGCGGCAGGCATGGGCGCGATTGCGCAAAGCGTTCAAATGCAGCAAGGCGCGATCGAGCGCGATCCAGGGGAATTGCTGATTCTTAACGGGGCCGGCTTTCAGTTGTCCGCCGCCTAAAGAGATGCCGGCGATCTTCGTATGGGCCAGCGCGTCCGCGGTGAGCCAGGCCGAAACGCCGCCGATCGCTCCGCCGACCAGCGCGCCGGTCATGAAGGTCGCTCCGCTGAGCGCCGCGTCAATGCCGCCGCCGATCAGGCCGCCGCTGATCATCCCGGAAACCGCCAACTGGTTGCGGCTGAGTCCGAGTCGCAGCCAGGTTGATTCGGCGAATAGATCCTCGTCAAGCAGCGCGAGGTTTTCCTCCTGCCGTTCGATGCGGCGATGTTGATAGATGTCTTCAATTTCATCGCGGCAGCGCCGTTCACGCAGGCGCAACTGCTCCAGAAAGCGCTTTTCCAAATTCTCGCGCTGACTTTCCGTCGGATCGCCTGCGGCGCGCTCGACGAGGGTGAGGCTGAGCATGTCGGCAAGCATAGCGGCGATGGCGCGGCAGCTCTCGCGCAAACGCCGTTCGCGCTCACGATTCAATGCGGCGATGGCTTCGTCCAGTTCGGCGCTCATGTCTTCGCGCAGTTCGCGGAAGGCGCGCAGCAGTTTCAGGCGCTCCTCAAAGCCTGCCTGCTTGGCGTTGAATTCGCGCACGATGCTGAAGTATTGATCGAGCGCGGCGCGCCAGGATTCGCTATGATCCGCTTCGCTGATGCGGTTGATTAGCGCCATGCGCGGCTGGCCGGTCCAGGCCAGGATCTCCATCTCCGTTTCGTACTCCGGGCTGTAAGGCCGGGAGCCGTCCACAACATAGAGGATGCCCGCGCCGTCCACGATAGGGCGGAGTAACTTGCACTCCTCGGGAAAGCGGCCCGTCGCGGCGTGCTCCTCCAGGAAACGGCGCACCGCCGCAGGACGACCCGCTGCGCCGCTTTCGTGCTCGCGCAGCCAGGCCAGCGCATGACGGGCCTGTTCGAAACCGGGCGTGTCGATCAGCGTGAAGAGCGTCCGTCCGTCGATGCGCAAGGGAAACTCGCGGCATTCGATGGTCGTGCCGGCTTCGCGGGCGATGGCCACCGAGTCGTCTTCGGCTAGCGTGGAGACGATGCTGGATTTGCCCTTGTTCACATGGCCCACGACAGCGAAGAGGAAACGGCTCATGACGCTCCTCCATTCTCGACGCGTTCGCAACGCAGCCACGGATCGCCGGTTTCCAGCGCGTGCGTTTCCCAGTCGCTGAATTCAGCGTCGCCGGGCGGAATGAACGCGTCGTTTTCAAAATGCACGGGCAACAGGATGATGGATCGCCGCGGTCCGGCGGCTTTGCGCAGTTCCGCGATAAAGTTGAGACAATCGCGCGTGGGCGATTCGTAGGATTTCACCGCGAAGAGCAATGCGCCGTCTTGCTTGTCATTGCGGACGGCGTCGAGCGTGGCGCGGTCGGCCGCGATATCCGGCGCGCCGGCTTCGAGCACGCGCCGTACCGGGCGCAGCGAGACCGGGTGATCAAGCTGTTTGAGATTCTTCGCATCAAGCCCGGCGCCGCACCAGTTGATGATCGTCAGCGGCCCCAGTTCGTTGTCCAGCGGCGCCTTTTGCTTCGTTTGATGACTTGGATGATTTTCTCCGGCGGCCTCGGGATCCGGCGAACGCGCATCGATCAGAGCTTCGGTCATGCGTTCATACACGCGCTGGAATCCGGCGTGATCGAGCGGCGCATGGCGAGTGCTGTATCGCGTGCCGAGTCCGCAAACGGCGAGCAGCGCGATGCGCGGCAGCAGTCCATAGACCACGGCGCACATCAGCAGAAAGGGCCACCATTGTCCGGCGGATGCGCCGCTGAGTTTGGAGGGCGCGGCCGAGTTTTGCAGCCGGTAGTATTGCGTGTTTTCGATGACATCGAACGAAGGAACGGCGCCGGGCGCCCAGGCGAACCACGGCGCGGCGACGGTTTCAATCATGCCTTGAAAGCGCTCCGGTTTGATTTGCAATGTAGTGCTCCAGGCAAAGGCGAGATCCGTAAACGCAGCCAGCATGAGCAGCATGACGATCGCGGCAAGATGAAACGCCGAACCGAAGACTTGCGCCAGTGTGAGCAGCAGCCTGTTGCGCAGCTCACCGTACAATGCATCGAGCGTAGCGGCTCGACCTATGACGTTGCGTAGCGCGTTGCGTTGCTTGCCCGGCAGCAAACGTCCGAGCAGTCCCAACCAGCGTCCGGGCGAGAGCGCGGCTAGCGTTCTTTGCAGCATAGTCATGCCGGGAATGCGCCGTGCAACGAAGCGCGGCAGCATCAGCAGCGCGCTGAGTAGCAGCAAGAGCAATTGCAGCGCGACGAAGACGCCAAGCCAGGGAATAATATTGATCGGATGGGCGCCGTCATAATACAGCAGTCCGGCCGCGGCCGCCGATCCGGAGAGCAGACCCAGGACGAACAAGATCGCCGTTGCGGAGCGCAAGCCTTGCGTGGTCCACTGCCCCGGCGCGGCCTCCGGCGTTTTGCGGCGCTCGTCGAGCCATACGAGCAAGGCTTCTCTTCGGTCGAGTCCGCGATCGGCGATGCGCAGGCCGGTCTCACGATCGCGTTTGCGCAAGGTCTGGCGGTCGAGTGCGCGATCCTGCTCGAAGATCGCCTCGAAGTCAATCAGCGCCGCCAGGTCCGTCGCGCGTGATGTGGATGTTCGTGTCATAGCGTATCCGTGCTGTCGCGCCGCATGGTGTTGAGGCTTATTGAAGCGCATACCGCCGCGCTTTGGCAAGCAAGAGATTGCCTGAGATGGGATATTCATCAAGATGATAATCTGCGGAATGAAGAAATGCGATCACTATAATACTGGCTTTTCGTAGCTGTACATGGTTTCGGGAATGTTGAAAGGAGACAGGTGATCGTTCTGAAGACAGGTGTATTGTTTCTATCGCTGAATGTTTATTGTATTGTTGTGAATTCTCATCAGTGCTCCATCGATTGAAGGTGATTGGAAGGGTCGATTTCGTTGACGAAAATGATTCTGATTGAAATCCAACCAAAATCATTGATTTACATGTATATCTCGATGACTTAACTTGATGAGATGCTGAATTAATGAAGGTTATGGCGTTAATAATTTTCGCTTATTGTGCATGTGAATTAATTCGCAATCCATGCTTGACAGTTGACAACATTAAGTAGAATCTCAGCATGTGATTCAATGAAGAAGGATGCCACAATGAATATTAAACAATCGATTCGCTATGACTCCGAGCGCTCCAATGAGTTCACGAAGGAAGTGATGGCGCGGCCCGGAGGTGAGATGATTCAGGCCTGCATTCAATGCGGGACTTGCTCGGGCGTTTGCCCCATGAGCAACTACATGGATCGCACTCCGCGTCAGATTATTTATATGGCGCGTGAGGGCTTCGGCGATGAGGTGCTGCGCAGCCGGACGATCTGGATGTGCACGTCGTGTTATGCGTGCACCGTGGAATGTCCGCGCGGCATCAAGATCACCGACGTGATGTACGCGTTGAAGCGCATGGCGATGGAGCGCGGCACGTATCCGCAGCGCTTTCCGACTTCAACAATGGCGCGCGATTTTTTCAACATGGTGCGCAAGAACGGCCGCATCAACGAATCGCGGCTTGGTTTTCTGGTTTTCCTGAAGACCAACTGGATGCGCTTGTTGACCAGCGCCGGGCTTGGCCTGGATTTAATTAAGACAGGCCGGTTTTCCTTAAAGCAGGAACAAATCAAGTCTAAAAACGAGTTGAACTCTATTCTTTCGGGCAACGGCAGACCCGAATAGCGAGAGGTGTAATGATGCAATACAGCTATTACCCGGGATGCTCACTGAAAGGATCCGGCCGCGCATACGAGGAATCGGTGCTGGCGGTCTTTGATCATCTGGGCATCGAGCTGAAGGAAATTGACGACTGGAATTGCTGCGGAGCCACGGCCTATATGTCGGTTGACGAACGCCGGTCGTTTGCTTTGGCGGCGCGCAACCTGGCGATCTCCGAGCGCGATATGCCGGAGAGTCCGATGGTCGTGCCGTGCAGCGGCTGCTACGTGACGCTGAACAAAACGTGCCATGTGGTGAAGGATTATCCGGCGATCAAGGACGACGTGACGAAGGCGCTTGATCGGGCCGGATTGAAGTGGAAAAACCAGGTCCCGGTGCGACATCCGCTGGATGTCTTGATGCAGGATGTCGGTTTGGACCGCATTAAAGAGGCGGTTGTCAAGCCGCTGAAGGGCCTGAAGATTGCGCCGTATTACGGCTGCCAGATCGTACGGCCATACGCCGAGTTTGATCATCAGATTCATCCCACCTCGATGGACCGCATGTTCGAGGCGCTCGGCGCGACCGTTGTTCATTATCCATTAAAGACCAAATGCTGCGGCGGTTCGATGACTGGCACTGCGCCGGAAGTCGGATTGCGGCTGGTATATCTTTTGTTGAAAGAAGCGGCGAAACGCGAGGCTGATCTGATGGCGACGGTCTGTCCGTTGTGCCAATTCAATCTCGACGCGTTCGCCAAAGAGGCCGCGCGGGCCTATGGTCCTGTGAATATGCCGGTGATTTATTTCACCCAGTTGCTGGGGCTGGCGATGGGCCTGTCTGAGGAAAAATTAGGGCTTCAGCGCAACATTATTTCCGCCAAGAATGCGCTTAAAGGCGCTGCGGCGGCAGCTGCTCGATGAATCTTACCACGGGAGAAACAATGATGGATCGCGGAAACGGAAACGGCCGCAGTGATTTACGCATCGGCGTTTATGTCTGCCACTGCGGAATCAATATCGCGTCGATGGTCGACGTCAAACGGGTCGCGGAGCAAGCTGCGGCCATGCCGAACGTCGTTGTTGCGCGCGACTATAAATATATGTGTTCTGATCCGGGCCAGGAAATGGTCCAGCAGGACATCAGGGAACTCAATCTGAATCGTGTCGTGGTGGCGGCATGCACGCCGCTGCTGCATGAACCGACGTTTCGCGGCGCCTGCGAGCGCGCGGGATTGAACCCATTCTTCTGTCATATGGTGAACATCCGCGAGCATGACGCGTGGGTGCATGAAGACCGCGAAAAAGCCACGGTGAAAGCGATTGACCTGATCCGCGCGGCAGTGCGGCGCGTGAAGCATCACAAAGCCCTTGAGCGACGGACGGTGCCGATCAATCCGAACGTGCTGGTCGTCGGCGGCGGAATCGCCGGCATCCAGGCGGCGCTGAAAATCGCCAGCGCGGGCCGTCATGTTTATCTGGTGGAGCGCGAACTTTCCATCGGCGGGCATATGGCCAAATTCGACAAGACCTTCCCCACGCTGGACTGCGCGGCGTGCATCCTGACGCCAAAAATGTCCGATGTGAAAAAGCACCCCAATATTACGCTTTGGACTTACTCGGAAGTCGATAAGGTCGATGGCTATGTGGGCAACTTCAAGGCCACGGTCCGGCGGAAACCGCGCTATATTAATGAAGATACGTGCGTGGGCTGCCTGGAGTGCATCGACGCGTGCGTGTTCAAAGAGCCAAGATTCACAGACGAATATAACGAGGGTTTGAGCAAGCGCAAACCGATGCATATTCCGTTTCCGCAAGCCGTGCCGCAAGTGACGGCCATTGATCCGGAAACCTGCCTGCGGTTCAAAACCGGCAAGTGCAAATCCTCCTGCGTGACGGTGTGCGATCGTAATGCGATCGACTTCGACCAGAAAGAGCGCATTGAGGAAATCAACGTCGGCGCGATAATCCTCAGCACGGGCTTTCAAACCTTCGAGCCGAAAGACCGGCTTCCGCAGTACGGCTATGGAATATACGACAATATCTATACGGCGCTGGAAGTGGAGCGGCTGGTCAACTCCGCCGGTCCGACGGAAGGCGAGGTTGTGTTGCGCGACGGCAGCAAGCCGCGCGCCGTGGGAATCATTCACTGCATCGGCTCGCGCGACACCAAGAGCAACATCTGGTGCTCACGTGTTTGCTGCATGTATTCATTGAAACTGGCGCATTTGCTCAAGGAGCGCACGGGCGCTGAGGTCTATAACTTCTACATCGACATGCGTACACCGGGCAAGGGCTATGAGGAATTCTACAACAAGCTGCTGGAGGAAGGCGTGCATTTCATTCGCGGCAAGGTGGGCGCCGTAAACGACTGGGCGATCACACCGGAAGAAGAAGGCCGTCTCGTGATTCGCGTGGAAGACACGCTGGGCGGTTTTGTCCGGCGCGTGCCCGTGGACATGGTGGTGCTTTCGACCGGCCTTGAGCCGCACAAAGATGCGGAAGACGTGCGGCGGAAATTCAATATTTCATGCTCGCCGGGCGGCTTCTTCCTGGAACGGCATCCCAAGCTGGCGCCCGTCGAAACGGCCAGCGGCGGTATTTTCCTGGCGGGATGCTGCCAGGGTCCGAAAGACATTCCCGACACGGTCGCGCAAGCCGGCGCTGCCGCGGCTGAGGCGCTCGCGCTGATCGACAAGGGCGTGGTGGAACTGGAGCCCAATACGGCCTTCATCGACGCCGAGAGCTGCTCGGGTTGCAAGTCGTGCCTATCGCTGTGTCCCTATACCGCCATTTCGTTCATCGAGGCGGAAAAGCGCGCTGAGATCAACGAGGCGCTCTGCAAGGGATGCGGAACATGCGTCGCGGCCTGCCCGTCGGGTTCGATCATCCAGAACCTGTTTGAGGATGAGGAAATTTTCAGCGAAATCGCGGAGGTGCTTTCAAATGGCTAATCAGGAATTCGAACCTCGCATCGTCGCTTTCTTTTGCAACTGGTGCACATATACAGCGGCGGACTTGGCTGGCGTGTCGCGGATGAAATACGCATCCAACATTCGCATCATTCGTTTGATGTGCTCGGGACGCGTGGATCCTCAGTTCGTCATGGATGCCTTCGCCCGCGGGGCAGATGGCGTGTTGATCGGCGGATGTCATCCGGGCGACTGCCATTACATTTCTGGAAACTATAAATGCTTGCGCAGATATCACATGCTGGAGCGGATGATGGCCGATCTGGGAGTCGAAAAAGACCGGCTGCGCCTGGAGTGGATTTCCGCCAGCGAGGGCGATAAAGTCAAGCGCGTGGTCAATGAAATGGTTGAACAGGTGCGCGCCCTGGGTCCGCTGGACTTGCCCGGCCGGTTCGCCGACTGGGACGCGGAAATGCGCGAACTGGATGAAAAGGTTCAACGGGAACACGACGGCGCATGCGAGGCTCATGCGGCTAAGGAGACGCAATCATGACAGACAAACCGAAAGTAGCTTTTTACTGGTGCGCCTCTTGCGGAGGGTGCGAGGAATCGACCGTGGATCTGGCTGAAGCAATCCTGGATGTCGCCAAACTGGTTGACATTGTCTTCTGGCCGGTGGCGATTGATGCGAAGAAAAAGGACGTTGAAGCGATGGCCGACGGCTCGATCGCGGTCTCGCTGATCAATGGCGCGATCCGCACCAGCGAGCAGGAGGAAATGGTGCGTCTATTGCGGCGCAAGAGCGGATTGGTCATCGCCTACGGCTCGTGCGCGCAATCGGGCGGCATCCCCGCGCTGGCGAATCAATTCACACGCGAGCAGATCATGCGGGTCGTCTACGAAGAGTGCCCGACGGTCGATAATCCGAATAAAGTGCATCCGCAGGAAACCTACGTTGATACGGACGGCATTGGCGTCACCCTTCCAGGATTCCGTAACATTGTGAGATCTTTGGATCAGGTGATCGACGTGGATTACGCCCTGCCGGGTTGCCCGCCGACGCCGAAACTGCTTGCCGAGGCGCTGCAGGCGATTCTGGAAGGCAAACTGCCCCCGAAGGGAACCGTGCTCGCGCCGGACGTGGCGCAATGCGACACCTGTCCGCGAAAGGACACCAAGCCTCAGGATGTCAGTTACCTTGAATTCAAGCGGCCGCATTGGACGGATATGGATCCTGAGAAATGCTTTCTGGCGCAGGGCATCGTTTGCATGGGTCCCGCGACGCGCAGCGGCTGCGAATCGCAGTGCATCAGCGGCAATATGCCATGCACGGGATGCTTCGGTCCGACCTCGCGCGTGCGCGACCAAGGCGCGAAAATCATCTCATCGATTTGTTCGTCTGTCGCTTCCGAGGAGAGCGATCAGATTAAATCCGTGCTGAGCGGGATTCCCGATCCGATCGGCACGTTTTACCGCTACGGGTTAAGCAAGTGCCTGTTGCGCGGCCGTGTGGATACGGCTGTCACAACCTCGCAATCTCAGGAGGCCAGGAAATGAACGAAGAGTCCAAACAGGCTTGGAATGAAGGACAACAGCGCGCGAACGCGTCTTATGGCGCGAAACGCAAGCGCATCACGATCGACCCGATCACCCGCTTGGAAGGGCACGGCAAGATCGATATATTCATGGATGAAAAGGGCGACGTCGAAAAGGCGTATTTCCAGGTGCCCGAACTTCGCGGCTTTGAGATTTTCAGCCTGGGTCGTCCGGCCGAGGATATGCCGCAAATCACAAGCCGCATTTGCGGCGTGTGCCCCACGGCGCATCATATGGCCTCGACCAAGGCACTGGATATGCTGTATTCCGTGGAGCCTACGTCAGCCGCCAAGAAACTTCGCGAGCTGATTTACAGCACTTTCATGCTCGAGGATCATGCCTTGCATGTCTACATCCTCGGCGGTCCGGACTTCATCGTCGGACCGGACGCCCCTGCCGCGTTGCGCAACGTGCTGGGCGTGGTTGACAAAGTGGGCGAGGAAGTCGGCCTGAAGGTGATCAGCATGCGTCGCCGTCTGCGTGAATTCATCGCATATCTCGGCGGCAAGGTGATCCATCCCGTGTTCGGTCTGCCCGGCGGCGTGGCCAAGGGCATCAATCCGGCCGATTTGGACGGATTCAAGCAATTGGCGGATGACGGTGTGGCGTTTGCGGAATTCACGTTGCAGGTCTTCAATGACATCGTTCTGAAAAACGAAGAATATGTGAAGTTGATCACATCCGACGCCTTCACCCATAAGACCCATTATATGGGACTGGTCGATGAGAACAACCATGTGAATTTTTACGACGGCAAGGTGCGCGTCGTCGATACCGACGGCAAGGAGATCGCCAAGTTCTCCGAAGTGGAATATCTCGACAACATCGCCGAACATGTCGAGCCGTGGAGCTATGTGAAGTTCACCTATCTGAAGAAAGTCGGCTGGAACGGCTTCACGGAAGGCAATGACAGCGGAGTGTGCTGCGTCGCGCCGTTGGCCCGATTGAATGCTGCGGATGGTTTGGCCACGCCCAAGGCGCAGGCCGCGCTGGAGCAGTATTTCGGCATGCTGGGCAAGCCGGTGCATCACACGCTGGCCAATCACTGGGCGCGCGCGATCGAGATGCTTTACGCCGCCGAGCGCATTCAGCAGTTGATCAACGATCCCGAGATCACCAGCCAGGACATTCGGACCATCCCGACCGCGACTCCGAAGCGCGGCATTGGCATCGTCGAGGCGCCTCGCGGAACGCTGTTCCATCATTACGAGACTGATGAGAAGGGCATCCTGAATATGGTCAACCTGATCGTGGCCACGCAAAACAACGCCGCAAGAATGGCAATGAGCGTGGAGAACGCCGCGAAGGGATTGATCCACGGCGGCAATGTCGATGAAGGCATGTTGAACAAAGTCGAGATGGCCTTCCGCGCATACGATCCGTGCCATGCCTGCGCCACGCATGCATTGCCCGGCCAGATGCCGCTAGTTGCGCGCGTGTGGAATAAGGATGGTGAAGTCATCCATACGTTGCGGCGCGATTCGCAGGTCGTGGGGAAGGTTTAATCCGCACGATGTCGAGTCGTCCCAAACGCTTGTTGCTCGGTCTGGGCAACGATATTCTCACCGATGATGCAGTTGGCTTAGTGGCGGTTCGCGCGTTGCGAGAACGCTTCGGCGACACTGTGGACATGGTGGAAGCCGGGGAGAGCGGCCTGAGCATTCTCGATCACATCGAGGGCTACGATCAGGTTTTGATTCTCGACGCCATGCAGTGCGGCCAGGTGGAAGTCGGCACGGTCATGGAAGTCTGCATGGATGACATGGGCATGCCGAGCGCGCCATCGCCGCATTTCACGGGCATGCCGGAAATGTGGGAACTGGGCAAGCGGCTCAAGCTCAAACTGCCGGAAGAACTGCGCATCTTGGCTATGGAAGTCGCCAAGCCTTTTGTTTTTGGCGAATCCCTATCCGAAGAGACCGCCCCCGCCATGCCGGCGTTCATCGAAGCGGCGGCCAATATTTTACAGGAATGGGAGGAGCGATGCCATGCATGAATACTCGTTGGTTGAAGGCATCGTCGAGTCCGTAAAGGATGAATTGCAAAAGCGGCAGATCGCTCCGGAAGACGTCGAATCGGTCTATCTGCGGGTCGGGGTTCTGGCGCTGCATTCGGTCGAGTCATTCGAGCAGGCCTTTCATATGCAGGTTCAAGACTCGCCGTTAAAGAATGCCGCTCTCAAAGTCGAGGTGTCGCCCGGCAAGTTTGAATGCGCATGCGGATACACGAAGCCGCTGAATCTCGGCGAGATCGATCCGCACGATCCAGTGCTTGAATGCCCGCAATGCCATCAGATCGGCCGCGCCTCGGGCGGCATGGGGCTTGAAGCGTTTGAGATCGAAGTCTCGACGGATAAGTAATAGACTCCAGCAGCAGAAGACGGAATCAACGAAGGATCAACCTCCAGGATTTCCGCCGACCGTTATTATCGTCTGAATCAACATCCTGCAACGAACATCGACAGCGCCATTGGCCGGCATCAAGTCGCGCCGATGGCGTTTGACTGTTTTAGCGGGTTTGGATAAAATCCTTTTTTTTACGCCGGGTGAAGATCGCCCTTCGAAAAGGTTCGATATTGTGTCCACAAAATCGACAGCCTCGTCCAGTCTGAAGCAGCGTCTCCGGCTGGAGGCGCGCGGCGCGCTGCAAGGCGTTGGATTCCGTCCGTTTGTCTACCGGCTGGCGCGCGAGCTGCAACTGTGCGGCTGGGTGCGCAACGACGCGTCGGGCGTTTCGATCGAAATTGAAGGACTGAAGGATCGGCTGGATACATTCATCGCTCGATTGCAGTCGGAATTGCCGCCGCATGCGTCCATTGCGCGTTTAAACTACGAATCAATTCCGTCCGCAGATGAAGACAGCTTTACAATCAAGGCCAGCGCCGAGGGCGCGCCAACCGCGCGCGTGCTGCCCGACTTGGCGACTTGTCCGGATTGCCTCGCCGAAATATTCGATCCCGGCAACCGGCGCTTCCGGTATCCATTCACAAATTGCACGCATTGCGGACCGCGCTTTTCCATCATTGAAAGCATCCCCTATGATCGTACGAACACGACGATGAAGCAGTTTGCGATGTGCCCGGCGTGCCGCGAGGAATACGGCGATCCGGAAGACCGCAGGTTTCACGCGCAACCGAACGCCTGCCCGGAGTGCGGACCGCGACTTGCATTATGGGATGCGCAGGGCCGGATCATGGAACGAAAAGACGAGGCTTTGCTGGCTTGCGCGCAGGCGATCCTGGCGGGAAAGATCGCAGCCGTGAAGGGCTTGGGCGGCTTCCATCTAATTTGCGACGCGTCGAATCAAGAGGCGGTCAAGCAGTTGCGAAACCGGAAGAATCGCGAAGAGAAGCCCTTCGCCCTGATGGCGCCCAGTTTGGAGAGCGTAAAGGCTTGCTGCTCCGTCAGCGCAAGCGAGGAAGCCTTGCTGAAATCAGCCGAAGCGCCGATCATGTTGCTGCAGCGCAGCGACGGAGCCGATGCATGGGTTTGCGAAGCCGTGGCGCCGGCCAATCCGTCGTTGGGCGTCATGCTGCCATATACGCCGCTACATCATCTGTTGCTCGATGCGATCAAGCGTCCTGTCGTGGCGACCAGCGGAAACCGGAGCGATGAGCCGATCTGCATTGATGAAAACGAGGCGTTGACGCGACTGGCCAGACTGGCTGATTTGTTTTTGGTTCATGATCGCCCGATCAAGCGTCCGATTGATGATTCCATCGTGCGCGTGGTCGCGGGCCGGACGATGATCCTTCGCCGTGCGCGCGGCTATGCTCCATCGCCGGTAGTCGTGGATGTGCAAATTCCGCCGGCCGTCGCTTTGGGTGGTCAGTTGAAAAACACAGTGGCGATCAGTCTCAATCATGATGTGTATCTCAGTCAGCATATTGGCGATCTGGACACCGGCCCGGCGCTTGATGCGCATCGGCGAGTGCGGCAGGATTTGGCGCGGCTCTACGGCCATCAGCCGGAGCGCATTGTCTGCGATCTGCATCCGGATTATGTGTCCACGCATGAGGCGCAGCGGATGGGAGCGCCGGTCGTATCGGTGCAACACCATCTTGCCCATGTTTTCAGCTGCATGGCGGAGAATCGGCTCAAGCCGTCGCTGCTTGGCGTGGCATGGGACGGCACGGGATACGGCGACGATGGATTGGTCTGGGGCGGCGAGTTTTTTAAGGTGGATGCATCCGGAGCGGCGCGCATCGGCACGCTGCGCTCATTCCCACTGCCTGGCGGCGAGGCGGCGATTCGCGAAGGATGGCGCACGGCGATTGGCATGCTCAGCGAACTAGGACTGGACGCGGATGCTCCAGTGATCGCCGGTCTGTTTCCGGACTCGTGGGATGAACGGCAGCGGCGCAATCTGTTTCGCATGATCGAGCGCGGCGCGAATTGTCCGCGCAGCACCAGCGCCGGACGCCTGTTCGACGCCGTGGCGGCGATCTGCGGCGTGTGCCGCGCCAATCGTTATGAAGGCCAGGCGGCGATGATGCTGGAGTATGCGGCATCCGGCGCGGGCAGCGCTCAAAGCAAATCGTATCCTTTCAGTATTGAGCGGCGGCTAGGTCAATCAGACGTGCCGGACAAGTCGGACAGGTCGGACGTGTCAGACTTGGAAGAAGATGAAAAAGCCGTCTTTATTTTGGACTGGGCGCCGATACTTGAGGCCATGCTGGAAGACCTTCGGCAGCACCGGGATGCCGCCGATATTGCGGCGGCGTTTCATTGGACATTGGCCCAGGCGATTGTCGCAATGGCGGATCACGCCGGGCAAAAACAGGTTGCATTATCCGGCGGATGTTTTCAAAACAAGACCTTGCTGGAAATGACCATTCAGGCGCTGGCGGAAAAAGATTATATTCCGCATTGGCATCGCCAGGTTCCGCCCGGCGATGGAGGATTGGCCTTGGGCCAGCTTGCGGCGCTGGGATTTCGATTGCATCAGAATGAGAAAATCTTGTCTGACCCGTCGGACAAGTCGGACTAGTCTGACACGTCCGACCGAACTGGAAAAACGGAGGATCATTCAATATGTGTTTAGGCATCCCAGGACGCATCGAATCGATTGATAATGAGGACGCCCTTGCGCGCAGCGGAACCGTGCGTTTTGGCGGTGTGGGCAAGACGGTCAATCTTGCCTACGTCCCGGAGGCGGAAGCCGGCGATTACGTCATCGTCCACGTCGGATTCGCCATCAGCGTGATCGACGCGGAAGAGGCGGAGAAAACCCTCGCCATGATTGAGGAGATGGAAGGGCTGGCTGATTTGGAAGAAGCGTCTCCCGGAGAATCCTCATGAAGTATCTGGATGAGTATCGCGACGCCGAAACCGCGCGGCGCCTGGCCGCGGAGATCAAGCGCAGCGTCACGCGGCCTTGGCAGATCATGGAAATCTGCGGCGGGCAGACGCACAGCATCATGCGTTTCGGACTGGACCAGCTGCTGCCGGAGAGCCTGACGTTGATCCACGGTCCTGGCTGTCCGGTGTGCGTCACACCGATTGAAATTCTCGACAAGGCCATGGCCATCGCCGCACGACCCGAGGCGATCCTGTGCTCGTTCGGCGACATGCTGCGCGTGCCCGGTTCAAAAAGCGATCTGCTTTCAGTCAAGGCGGCTGGCGGCGATGTGCGCATCGTATACTCCCCCCTCGATGCGGTGCGCCTGGCGCGCGAACATCCTGAGCGTGAAGTCGTCTTCTTCGCGGTCGGTTTTGAGACCACGGCGCCCGCGAACGCCATGGCGGCGCTGCAGGCGGAACGTGAGAAGCTGCAAAATTTCTCCCTGCTGGTTTCGCACGTGCTGGTGCCGCCTGCGATCAGCGCCTTGCTGAGTTCGCCCGATTGCCGTGTGCAGGGATTTCTCGCCGCCGGCCATGTCTGCGCGATCATGGGCATGCGCGAATACGAGGAGCTGGCGAGCAAATTTCAGGTGCCGATTGTGGCGACTGGATTCGAGCCGGTTGATATTTTGCGCGGTGTGCTGGATTGTGTGCGGCAACTCGAAGCCGGCCAGATCCGCGCGACGAATCAATATTCCCGCTGCGTGCGCGCTGATGGCAATGCGCCCGCGCGGCGGGCGATGGAGGATGTCTTTGAAGTCTGCGACCGGACATGGCGCGGACTGGGCGAAATACCCTCCAGCGGATTGAAATTGAACGCGCGATTCGCGGGCATGGACGCCGAGAAGCGTTTCGCCGTCGATCATCTTAAGGCGAGCGAATCCGAGCTGTGCATCAGCGGCGAGATTCTGATGGGCTTGCGCAAGCCGCACGAGTGTCCGGCGTTCGGCGTGGAATGCACGCCGGACAAGCCGCTGGGCGCGCCGATGGTGTCCACGGAAGGCGCCTGCGCGGCCTACTTCCGCTATCGCCGCAATAAACGCTCAGCATAAGGCGACGGGAAAGGACATTCTGAATGCCGCTCTCACCGAAAACACGACAGGTCTTGAAGAAATATGTTCTCGGCGAGTTTTCGTGGAAGCGCGTTGTCCGTTCGACGATTCTGATTTATCTGATCCTGATGGTTTTCACCTGGCTGGTTGCGCCGCACAAGGTGTTTCAACCGCCGAATCCTTCATATAAAACCGGCGAACTTGAAGGCCAGTTTTTTATTCCGCTGCCCGGCGGCGAAAAGGTCGCGGCAATGTATCTGCCCGGGCATGCCGGCAGCGTCAGCGACGAGGATCGCAACACGAGTTTCACGTTGCTTTATTGTCATGGCAACGCGGAAGACCTGGGCGATGTGTCGTTTGTGATGGAGTTGTACCAAGAGCATGGCTACAACATCGTCGCCTATGACTATCGGGGCTACGGTTTGAGCAGCCCGGGTTATGGAGAGGCGCGCGCATACGAGGAAGTCAAAGCCGTTTGGGATTGGCTGACGCAAAGCAAGGGCTTGCCGCCGGAGCAGATCATTATCTACGGCCGGTCCATGGGCGGCGGACCTGCCGTGTGGCTGGCCACGCAAGTTCAGCCTGCCGGGCTTATGCTCGAATCCGCGTTCACCAGCGCCGTCCGCGTAATTACGCAGGTGCGCATCATGCCGACGGATGTCTTCAACAACATCTTCCGCATCGGCGATGTGCGTTGCCCGATCATGATCATTCATTCGCGCAAGGATAAGACCATCCCGTTCAGCCATGGAAAAAAATTATTCGCCGCCGCTCGCGGTTCGAAGCAATGCCTGTGGCTGGAACAATCCGGGCATGACGACCTGATTCTTGCGGACAAGGATCGATATTGGCCTGCGATTCAGGCTTTTCTCAACACGTTGAATCCGTAAGATTATATTGCTTGCCGGCTTGATCGGCTGAAGAATACGGTTTGTCTGTTGAGTGTATTTCAAAAAGGATCTGATTCATGGATCACACATCAAAACCTCCGGAAATGGCCTGCCCCTTGCCCATCTCCGATTATCCGCACGTCTTGATGGCGCATGGCGGCGGCGGGCGGCTGATGCATCAGCTACTCAGCAAGGTCTTCTATTCCGCGTTCGCCAATCCATTGCTTGACAATCATCATGACGGCGCCGCGCTGCAGATCGGCGACGGCAAGATCGCTTTCACCACCGACGGCTACGTCGTGCAGCCGATGTTTTTTCCCGGCGGCGATCTGGGGACGCTGGCGGTCTATGGCACGGTGAACGATTTGGCGATGTGCGGCGCGCGTCCGGCCTGGCTCAGCGCCGGATTCATCCTTGAAGAGGGTTTGCCAGTTGAAACGCTGACGCGCGTGGTCGAGTCGATGCGCCAGGCGGCGCAGATTGCGAAGGTGGTGATCGTCACCGGCGACACCAAGGTGGTCGAGCGCGGCAAGTGCGACGGCGTTTTTGTCACGACCGCCGGAGTCGGCGTAATAGAGCATGGCCGGACCATCGGCCCCACGATGATTCAGCCCGGCGATGCGGTGATCCTCAGCGGCGATCTTGGGCGGCATGGGATGGCGATCATGGCGCAGCGCGAGGGGCTTGAGTTTGACACGACCATCGAGAGCGATTGCGCGCCGCTGGGCGAGCCGGTGCAGGCGTTGCTCGAAGCCGGCGTCGATGTGCATTGCCTGCGCGATCTGACGCGCGGCGGGCTTTGCTCCGCGCTGGTGGAGTTGAGCGGTCAGGCGCAGCTGGGCGTGCGGATTGAGGAGCGCAAGATTCCAGTCGATGAAAATGTCGCCAGCGCGTGCGAACTGCTGGGGCTTGATCCGCTGTACGTGGCGAATGAAGGGCGGATGGTCGCGATTGTCGCGGCTGAGCATGCCGACCGGGCCGTTCAGACATTGCAGCGTTTCGAAGTGTGCGCGGGCAGCCGGATCATCGGCGAGATCGTGAAGGATCATCAAGACGTCATTCTCAACGGCGTCCTGGGCGTGGATCGCGTGCTGGATATGCTCAGCGGCGAGCAGCTGCCGCGCATCTGTTGATGCGGTTTTCGAGGAGTTCTTAAACGTTGTGACCGCTGCAGACCGGGCCGCAGGTTTGGATGCGGTCGAGCAATTCCTGGCGGCGCGAGGGGATGCACGGAATCCAGTGCGTCAACAAGATGCCTGCGCCTCCGACTTCCAACAAGCGGTCGCGCATGCCTGCCACCAATTCGGGGTTGCCGCCGGGAGCGCCCCAGGGTTCGAAGCCTTCTTCGCGAATCCGGGATAAAGCATCCAGGTCATCGTTCCCATAATCCCATAAAACGTGAATCACGTCCTTGGGCAAATGCCGTTCCGCTTCAAGCGCCTTATCCCGATGGATCGCGGTTTCCGGCCAATGACACGCCGAATCGTTCCAGAATAAGGTGCGCAGGTGGCGCGTGACGAGTCCGTCGCGCAATGTTTTGATCGCCTTCACATATTGCCTGTAGCTTCGATCATGATCCTCATCCATGCCGATATGAAAAAATCTCGCAGGTTTTACAACGGCGATGAGCTCGTCGATGATTTTGAAGGCGTGTTCCCAATAGGCCGGCCGGTCGAATAGTTTTTTATGCGGACGGAACCAGTGGTTGTGCTGATGGTAGGCGCTCTGCGAGAAGTTAAGTTTGATGGCTGTTTCGATTTCGTGTTGCGCGGCGCGGTCTGTCAGCTGCGCCAGCACGTCCATGTCCTGGGTGTATGGCCGGGCCAGTTCGGGATGGGAGGCGTAACGCACGCCGTCTTTCGGGTCGATCAAGAGGAGATTAAGACCGGCTTCCGCCATTGCGTCGATCAATTCCAAGCCCAGTTTGAGATTGAACGGCTCCTCTTTGTCCTTATTGGCGTTCCAGACAGGATCATAGTGCGTGATGTGCAGCAAGTAACCGCGTATTGGCAGCGTTTTTTGATTCATTCCGCGTTTCTCCAGTGACCGTATATATCTCTCGAAATTACCATCGGTGCAAGGATGTTATATCAGCTATTCCACAGGTGAGAGCGGCGTTCCATACGTGCGGCGATGGATATGCGCGGTCATGGCGCGGGCGACCTTTTGCGATTGGTAGAAGATTTCTTCCTCGCTGCGGCAGGATTCGCGGACGGCGGAGCCGGGGACGACGACGCCTTTCTCCACGCTGAACAGGCGCGCCACAATGGTGTAGTTGTCGTCGAGCTTCGACACGCTGCCTACGATCAGGTAGTCGGCGCCGGCCCAGGCGCCGAGCGCTTTCCAGCGCCGCTGCATCAGGCGGCTGTCTTTCGGCAGTTCCACGCCCTCCACCGGCTCCAGGAAGCGGTTGATGTCCTGTCGTTCAAGCAGCACGATCCCGCGCTCGCCGCTCATGAAGGTCATGATGTATTCCGGCACGGCGATGGAGAGTTTGTCCGCGTCATTCGCGCCCGTGGCGCTTTCAAAGTTCATCACCAGCACTCGTTTATAATTCGCATAGCATCCAGCGCTGATCGCCGGGAAAACCAGCAGCATCAACAGCCGCAGCGTCCACAGTCGCATTCTCATCGTTGCATCTCCGGGTCAAAACGAAATTTTATCGCTTCTTCGTATAAAAACTGTCTGAAAAGCATTTGAGAATATCATCTAATTGTCTGATACTGAGACGTTGTTTCTCAAGCATCTCATGATTAAAAATGCGGTGATAATTTCCTGCTTGGGTCTTATCCTTTTTATTGAGATACTTCTCGTGAAATATCCCCTTCACTACGTCCGAACGCACGCATTGAATATTCGGCACATGGCAATTGAGTATTCGTAAAAACAAACTCTCAATGCATGGCTCCGATTTACTGAAAGACACTTTTGTTCCAGATATTGTTTTTAAAAGAATATTGGGCCACTTTCGATCGCCATTCATCAGCACGATACAGCGGTCAAACGCAGCATTACGCAGCCTCTTTTTTGTCGTATGAATAATGGAATCAGGCGATCCTCCGCCAGCGTTTTCGACCTTGCAACTAATTCCGCTATCCCTTGCCAAGTAAAGTTCCTTTAAGTATATCAGAAATGCCTGTTCCGTTGGCCCCTCGCCCATCAGCAGGCAGGTGTGTTTGGCTTGCCTGTGCTTTTTCTTATAAGGATTAGTTCTTGACATCAACGAATATTCGGCACGCCGCCGTATGCTCCTGACATATATTTGGCATATATATTGTCATCGCTGCGAACGCCTGTCATTGAATCCAAACGCCACGATTCACTTTCGCACATATCATTTTTTTCGACAAGTTGAATCTGATATTTGTTCAGATAATTCAGGGTTTCCATCGAATGACAGCTAAATATCAGCTGCGCATTATTTGGATTTGTGTTTGGATTGCTAAATAAATCCAACACAGGCGGAATCATGTGTGGATGCAAATCAGACTCAAATTCATCAATGATCGCAATCCCGCCGGAATTCAATACAGGCAATATATCGGAAAGAAGCACAAACAAACTTTGTGTCCCGCTTGATTCCTGCCAAAAAGGCAGCATTATTTTCTTCTTTCCAATTTGATGTGCGCCATAAGGCAAATAGAATTCTTCTTTTTTATCGTCATCTATAATTTTTCTTATCTCAACTTGCCGCAATCCCAAATCGAAATTGGCAAGCATGCTATCCACTTCTTGCTTCATATCACTACGCTGATAAAAATATTCTGCAGCCGCTAAAATATCATTGTCGGATAGCTTGTACATATTATGGCCGTGAACGTTGCTAGAAAATTGATTGAAATAACGCACTACCGACTCACTATCTTTATCTTCAGTTTGTTTAAGCAAAGAAACGATAGTGGAGTTCGGACGCAGTATTTTCGTTATCATCGATGACTTGATCCCCCAATCAGACCGAACCGTAGTTTTTTTGGTTACAGGATCAGTTGTGCGATGTATAAGATTGCGTGACCTCTTTCCCTTTAGGTGAAGAGTTTCATCAAGGATAGATTGTTCTGATAATACGATTTCATATGAATATATTTGTCCATTTATTTCGAAATCAATTCCCAGTTCGCTATTCTGTTTTGCTTGTAAAAAAAATGGATTGAAACGGAGAGGGGCATCCGGTTCCAGCATTTGAAAGCTATACAGCATCAGCCAGCGGAGATAAGTGGGGATTTTCAGCAGGTTTGTTTTACCAGAGCCATTGGGGCCGACGACTGCCATTACCTTGTTCAATCGAGCGCCAGATGGAGCCTGAGCGATATATAGGCTGTCCGGAGCCTTTTGATTAAGGACAAAGGATACCTCTACGGTGTCTTTGAACGAATAAAAATTTCGAGCGCGAAAAGCATGAAGCATGATTGAGCCGCTTTCTATAGCGCAGAATAAGATATTGCGCGATGGCACAAAAAAATGTATATCATCGCCTATCTCCTATGTTTTTATGTCAAAAATATGCCAATATCAACATAAAATTGTTAAAAGGATCGAAATCAAGCCACAATCTTCTTTTTACCAATACGCTGATTTGTTTTTGCAGCGGCGGGTGTAAAGCGCGCAGCCGATGAAGCAGAGCACGGCGATGAATTCCGTGGCGACGGTGGCCGCGGCCGCGCCGAACGCGGCGAAGCGAGGAATCCAGAGCAGGTTCAGCATCAGATTCGTCACGGCCATCGCAGAGCCGATGATCATCACCTGTGTCTGGCGCTTCGTGGCGCCGAAGTAATTTCCCGTGCACATCGAGATGCAGTAAATCGGAAAGGACCACGCCAGCAAGCCAAGCAGCGGCACGGTCATGGCGTATTCGCCGCTGCGATAAAGCACTTTGTCCACCCAGAACTCGCGGAAGGGAAAGACGACAAGCACGAATCCGAGGCCGATGAGGATGAACAGCGGCAGCGTTTTGCGGTAAAGGGCCAGGGCTTTCTCGCCAGTGCGCTCCGCCATGGCGGGGAAGAGGACGTTGCAGAGGCTGCTGGGCACGACCAGCGCGGCCAGCACGAGCCGGTATCCGGCGTTATAGTACGCGACCACGTCGTCGTTCCACATCAGCCCGAGCATCACGGTGTCCATGTAAAAATAAAGCAGCGTGGCGAGCATCTGGAGCGAAAACGGCAGCGCGCCGCGCACGATGTCCTTGGCTTCGGGCTGCTCATCGCGATACGCATTGTTTTGAAACAGCCCTGTCGCGATTTTACCCGAGATTAAATAATCCAGCGCTTCAATCACAAGGAGCGCGGCGAAAAGCAGCGTCACATTTTTTGTTTTCCATGCGATGGCCGTTCCCACGATCAGCGTCAGCGCGCGCATCAGCAGGTTCAGCGCGGCCGGCCATTGCATGCGCTGATGCCCATAAAACAGGGTGTCGAAATTCTGCTTCATGCCGCGTACGCATAGCGCGGCGACGGCCAGCGCCGTCATGACGATTAATGCGGATTGGCCCTTGAGCAGCGCGACGATCACGCCTGCGGCGACGCCGGCGATGAGCGTCATCGCGGCCAGCAGCGCCTTCATCCGGCGCAGCATCTGGAAGAGCTGCCATGAGCCTTTGGGCTGGCGCGCGATGTCCTGCACGGCCCAGCGGTGCAAGCCCATGTCGGGAAAGATCGAGAAGATTTGCGCCAGGCAGAAGACAAAGCTGAAGACGCCGAACAAGGCGCGGCCCAGCACGTTGGCATAGACGATCGTCGTGATCATGCCGATCAGTTTCGCCAGCGTGTCGCAGCCGATCATCCAGAGCGTGTTGCGCCCCAGCTGCGAACGCAGCAGCCGGATCAGTCCATTGCGTTGTTCGCCGGGCGATGTGTCGTGGTTCGTCGCGGCCATTCATCCATCCTGCGTCGATCAACGTATCGATGCGCATCATCCGCAAGCAACCGGCATGCTGTCCAGCAAACAATGCATAATTCGCAGGAACCGATTGAGTTTACGGACTGCCGGGCGATTGACAGACGAATTTCCTACAGGCAAAATTTGCGTTCTGATTATAAGTTGATCTCGAAATTGGGAGAGAGTGAATGAGCCGGGCATACGATGCAGTGATCTTTGATCTGGACGGCACGCTGATCGACAGTCAGCCGGCGCACGAGGCGTGTTGGAAGGCGGCGCTGATGCGCCAGGGGATCGAATTGGACGAACGGCAGCTGCGGCTTTGCCTCGGATTGACCAGCCCGCAATTCGCCGCGCGCATCGAGAAGATCCTAGGCCGCAGCATTCCAGACGTTGAGCTAGCCATTCGGGAGAAGCGGCGGCTGTATTTCAACCGTTTCGAGGAACTTGTCCGTCCGATTGACGGCGCGGCAGAATTGCTTCAGCGGTTGCATGGCCGGTATCGGCTGGCGCTTTGCACCACTGCCGGTCTTCGCGTCGTGGGTCAGACGTTGAAACGCATGAACTGGCGAGGGGTGTTCGAGGTTGTCACGGCGATCGATCATGTCCCCGCGCCGAAGCCGGATCCGGAGATTTATCGATTCACGTTGGATCGTTTGAAACTTGAGAGCTCGCGCGCATTGGCTTTCGAGGACAGCCCCGCAGGCATTCAGAGCGCCCTCGGAGCAAGGCTCGATGCCGTCGCCATCGCCTCGACGTACGATGCGCCGTTGTTGCTGGAGCATGGCGCGCATTGCGTGTTTGAAAATTGCGCCGATCCCGGGATCAATGCGATTTTGCCCTGATGTGCGTTGCGTTTCAGCGGGTGAGGACGGCTGGAAAAAGATACCGGGCGAGGTCCGTTTGCTGAACTCGCCCGGTTTGATGTTTATGATGCGCCGGTTGTTGGCGTTTATTCCTTGCCGGCTTCTTCCTTTTCGCCTTCGCCTTCAGCGCCTTCCGCCGCAGCGCCTTCCGCCGCCGCCTCTTCCGGCAGCGCTTCACGCGTCGCCTTCACTACGGCCACGGCGTCGTCCATGTGCTCAACCACTTCTAAGCCTTCGGGAATGGTGAGATCCGCGACGGTCAGTTTTTGCCCGACGCGCAACGCCGTGATATCCGCGGCGACCAGCGCCGGGGCCTGGTCCGGCAGACAACGCACTGTGATCGAATTGAGCAGGTGCTCCAGGGAACCGCCCTGGCGCACGCCCACCGGCGTTCCGACGAGCTCGACGCGCACGCTGAACGTCATTTGTTTATCCAGCGTCAGCCGCATCAGATCGGCGTGCAAAATTTGTCCCGTGACGGGATGGCGCTGCACATCCTTAATCAAGGCGCGGATTTCTCCGTCGCCCTGCTTCCATTTGGCCGTGACCATCGGATTGTCGCGGATGTCGTGGCTCAGAACATACTCCACGTCATGCGCGTTTACTGCGGCGCTTTTCGGTTCGTTGTCCGCGCCATAGATGATCGCCGGTATTTTTCCCTCGCGCCGCAGACGTCTGCCGGCTCCTTTGCCCGCTGTGCTACGCGGCTCAATCGTCAGTTGTTTCAGTTCCATTGTTTTTCACCCAAAGAGTGTTGAAAATCTTGCGGTTATTTTGTGTCTCCGAACAAAGGCGATCAAACTATGTTTTGCCGGCCCGGCTGTCAACAGGAAAGTGAACGGTTTAATCGGGATTCGCGCAATTTTCTGCGCCGTGGCCGTTTTATTCGCATTTCTGGATTTTTCGATGCGAGTTTAATACAAAACCGCCCGGACCGGATCAATTACGGCCGGGCGGATTAGTTTTTCGAGCCTTTCGGCAAACAAGCCCGTTTAATCTTCGCGGTTGGCGATGTCCACGAGCTTCTCTGTTTTTTTCTTCTGCTGGACGTTCAGCACTCCCGCGAAGAATTCGCGCAGGGCGATGTTGTCCAGTGTTTCCTCGTCGCTGAGGCGTTCCACTTTGGGTTTAGCGCCGCGGCGCAGTTCGCGCACGCGCTGTGAAACGATGTTGACGATGCGGTATTTCGCCTGGTTCGTTGCAGAGGAAATGTTGTCGAAGTCCTGCTCAAGTATGTTATCCACATCCATCGGGTGTCGTTACCTCCCCTTGCCCGAAATGATTGTCGAGAAGCGCCAAGCCTGAAATTCAACGGCTTGCGCCGTCCCGCTGCAACTTCTCCCGGTTGATTGCCTGCATACTTAGGCGCCGGATTGTATTGTCCCTGTTTGAGGCAATCAAGAACGAAATTGTAAGATTTCCATGTTTTTTTGCTGTTGGCGCGAAAAAACACGGATCGCTGTGCATCGTTTACTTATCTTTTGCCGCCGTCTTCCACTTCGTATTCGGCGTCCACGACGTCTTCCGCGGCGGCGGAGGATCCGGCTCCGGCATCCCCGCCAGCGCTCGATGCGCCGGCTCCCGCGCCTCCGCTTTGATACATCGCCGCTGAAATGGTGTGCAGGGTTTTGGTCAGCTGTTCGTGCTTGCTTTTCAGTTTGTCGGCGTCGCCGCTGCGCAATGCTTCGCGCAGTTCCTTGATGCTGTCTTCGATTTTGGTCTTATTCTCACCGGTGATCGCGCTGCTGTTGTCATGCATCGTACGTTCGGCGGCATAGATCAGGTTTTCCGCTTCATTGCGCAGCGTCGCGGTCTCCTTCTTTTTGCGGTCATCGTCCGCGTACTCGGCCGCGTTTTTCACCATGCGGTCGATTTCATCGTCGCTCAGGCCGCTGGAGGATTCGATGCGGATCTTTTGCTCCTTGCCGGTGCCGAGGTCTTTCGCCGACACGTGGAGAATGCCGTTCGCGTCGATGTCGAAGGTCACTTCGATCTGCGGCACGCCGCGCGGCGCAGGCGGCAGACCGACCAACTCGAATTTGCCCAGCGTGCGGTTGTCAATGGCCATTTCACGCTCGCCCTGCAGCACGTGAATGTTCACCGCGGTTTGATTGTCCGCCGCCGTGCTGAAGATCTCCCGCTTCTCCACGGGGATCGTGGTGTTGCGTTCGATCAGGCGAGTGAACACGCCGCCCAAGGTCTCGATGCCCAGCGAAAGCGGCGTCACGTCGAGCAGCAGCACGTCGGTCACTTCTCCGCCCAGCACACCGCCCTGGATCGCGGCGCCGATCGCCACGACTTCGTCCGGGTTCACGCTGCGGTTCGGTTCTTTCTCGAAGAGCTCGCTGACTTTCTTTTGGACCATGGGAATGCGTGTCGAGCCGCCGACCAGGATTACTTCGCCGATGTCCTTGGGCTCCACGCCGGCGTCCTTCAGGGCCATGCGGCATGGACCGAGCGTGTTTTGCACCAAATCGCTGATTAGTGATTCGAACTTAGCCCGGGAAAGTTTCGTGTTCAGGTGCTTCGGGCCTGAGGCGTCGGCTGTGATGAACGGAAGATTGATGTCGGTCTCCGTCGAGGAGCTTAATTCGCACTTGGCCTTTTCCGCCGCTTCCTTCAGGCGCTGCAGGGCCATTTTATCCTGGCGCAGGTCGATGCCGTTTTCCTGCTTGAAACTATCCGCCAGCCAGTCGATCACTTTCTGGTCGAAGTCATCGCCGCCCAGGTGCGTGTCGCCGTTAGTCGATTTCACTTCAAAGACGCCGTCGCCCAGTTCGAGAATCGAGATGTCGAAGGTGCCGCCGCCCAAGTCGTAGACCGCGATTTTTTCTTCCTTGCCTTTGTCGAGGCCGTAGGCCAGCGCCGCGGCGGTCGGTTCGTTGATGATGCGCAGCACTTCCAGACCGGCGATTTGCCCGGCGTCTTTCGTGGCCTGGCGCTGGGAGTCGTTGAAGTAAGCCGGCACGGTGATCACGGCCTGGGTCACTTTTTCGCCGAGGTAGTCTTCGGCGGTCTGTTTCATTTTTTGCAGGATGCGGGCGCTGATCTCAGGCGGGGTGTATTGCTTGCCGTGCGCCTGGATCGAGCAATCGCCGTTGTCGCGGCGAACCACGGTGTACGGCATGCGGGCGCGCTCTTTTTGCGCCTCGTCGTACTTCAGGCCGATGAAGCGTTTGATCGAGAAAATCGTGTTTTCCGGATTGGTCACGGCTTGCCGCTTGGCGACTTGCCCCACGAGCTGTTCGCCGCCGTCAGTATACGCCACGACCGACGGAGTCGTGCGCGCGCCTTCCGCGTTGGTGATCACCTTCGGCTCGCCGCCTTCAATCACCGCCACACACGAATTTGTCGTTCCTAAGTCAATTCCAATGATTCTTCCCATGATTGAATCTCCCTATTTATCGAATCGATTATATTTTTCATTCATCTCAGACATAAACACTCCGAAGAGTAATAGGCTAAAGTAGAGGAGGAATCATTTCTGCAACTCATAACCGGTAACATTGCCATAGCCACGAAAAAGACTAAAAGACTCACTGTGACTTTTATACGAATGGCGCTCGTGCTTGTTTTTATATTTTGATTTGCCATATATGTTACCTTTCTGATTGATGAAGATGCATCAAGAGTGAAATCGACTAAAGCAATGACCTGAGCCCGATTTTGTAGTCTTGATTCCGTTTTCTCTCTCAGAGTGTTCTTCTGCTTTAACCTGTTAATCTTTCATTCATGTCCTAAATTATCCTGCGCGAGTAAACCCCAGCCCCTAGACCCTAGACCCTCAGCAGAAAACGGGAGCCGTCGCGCTCATGGCTCCCCCGCAGTTTCAGGACGCATTGTTGATTCGTCCGCAAGCTGCGGACTGCGCGGGGCAAGACGCCGGGAGCCGGGTTGATCGCCCCCGGCGTCTTGGAGAACCGCGTATTCTTCATTCTTACATCATGCCGCCCATGCCGCCCATGCCGCCCATGCCGCCACCCGGCATGTGGTCATCCTTGTCTTCTTTCACTTCAGTCACCAGGCATTCGGTGGTCAGCAGCAAGCCGGCCACGCTCGCGGCGTTTTCCAGCGAGGTGCGCACGACCTTGGCCGGATCGATCACGCCCGCCTCGACCAGGTCTTCATACACGCTTGTCGCGGCGTTGAAGCCGTTGTTGCCGCCCAGTTCCTTGATTTTCTCAACCACCACGCTGCCCTCCACGCCGGCGTTGCTGGCGATGGCGCGCGCGGTGCAGCTCAGCACCTTGCGGATGATGTCCACGCCGACGGTCTCGTCTGCGCTCTCGCCTTCCACGCCGTCCAGCGCGGAGATGCTGCGGATCAGGGCCACGCCGCCGCCCGGCACGATGCCCTCCTCGACGGCCGCGCGCGTGGCGTGCAGCGCGTCTTCCACGCGGGCTTTCTTTTCCTTCATTTCCACTTCGGTCGCGGCGCCGACCTTGATCACCGCCACGCCGCCGGCCAGCTTCGCCAGACGCTCTTGCAGTTTCTCGCGGTCATAGTCGGAGGTGGTGTCTTCGATCTGGGTCTTGATTTGCGCGATGCGGCCGTCGATGTCGGCCTTGGCGCCGTTGCCTTCGATGATCGTCGTGTTTTCTTTCTCGATGCGGACGGTCTTGGCGCGTCCCAGGTCTTCAATATGCGTGTTTTCCAGTTTGAAACCGGCGTCCTCGCTGACCACTTTGCCGCCTGTCAGGATCGCGATGTCTTCCAGCATGGCCTTGCGGCGATCGCCGAAGCCCGGAGCCTTCACCGCGCAGATGTTCAGCGTGCCGCGCAGCTTGTTCACCACCAGCGTGGCCAGCGCTTCGCCTTCGATGTCCTCCGCGATGATCAGCAGCGGAGCGCCTTGCTGCAGCACTTTTTCCAGCAGCGGAAGCAGGTCTTTCATCGAGCTGATTTTTTTGTCGTAGATCAGGATGAATGGATTATCCAGCGCGGCGACCATTTTCTCGCTGTCGGTCACGAAGTACGGAGAGACGTAGCCTTTGTCGAACTGCATGCCTTCCACGATGTCCAGCTGGGTTTCGATCGACTTGTTTTCTTCGACGGTGATCACGCCGTCCTTGCCCACTTTGTCCATGGCGTCGGCGATCAGTTCGCCGATCACGCTGTCGTTGTTGGCCGAGATCGTCGCCACCTGGGCGATTTTCTTGTGGTCGCGGGTTTCGATGGAGGCCTTGCCGACGGCTTCGACGACTTTCGCCACGGCCAGGTCCACGCCGCGCTTCAGGCTCATCGGATTCGCGCCGGCCGCGACGTTGCGCAGGCCTTCCTTGTAAATGTTATGCGCCAGCACCGTCGCCGATGTCGTTCCGTCGCCGGCCACGTCGCTGGTTTTGCTCGCCACTTCGCGCACCATCTGCGCGCCCATGTTCTCGTAGGCGTCTTCCAGTTCGATTTCTTTCGCCACGGTCACGCCGTCTTTCGTCACGGTCGGCGAGCCGAATTTCTTGTCCAGCACGACGTTGCGGCCCTTGGGGCCCAGCGTCACGCTGACGGCCTTGGCCAGTTTTTCCACGCCCCGCAGCACCGCCGCGCGAGCGTCTTCGCCGTATATCATCTGCTTAGCCATTTGTTTATCTCCTTGGTCGTTCAGTTTGAGTTTTGGTATTCGGTTGAAGCGCTATCCGCATGCGGCGGATGTTTAGCTCAAGACGCCGACAATGTCGTCTTCGCGCATGATCAGGTACTCGATGCCGTCCAGTTTGACTTCCGTGCCGGCGTATTTGCCGAACAGGATTTCGTCGCCTTCTTTGACGTCCATCGGAATGCGCTTGCCGTCGTCTTGCTTTTTGCCAGCGCCAACGGCGATGATTTTGCCGCGCTGCGGTTTTTCCTTCGCGGTGTCCGGGATGATGATTCCTCCGGCGGTCTTGGCCTCGTCAGCCTCTACTCTTTGGACCAGCACACGGTCGCCCAGTGGTTTCAGGTTCATGCCTATGAACCTCCTTTCACTTCAGATGTGATGTATTTGATTAAATTTTCCTAATAATCGTGTTCTGTGGTTGGGCGTAGAAACACCCTCATCACAAGTTGTTGCAATGTAATGATCCTAAAGCAACCATCACGCCATACGCTGGCAGTTTTTTCTATCTATGGATAAGATCAGTATTTATAGTATTTTGAGTCAGCCGGGATCGTTGCGTCGGAAGATCCAAAAAGCATGTTTCGATCTAATATCGGCTCATAATGATACAATGCGACACAGATGTTCGTGAAGTGTATCAGGATGGTGCTATAGAAGCGAAAATAGTCCTCTTCAGCGGCAGATGTGATCCAATTTGCGGCATTGAGCTTCATCGCCGGAAGGATGAGTGGAAAATGTAGACAGTTGAAATTATGGCATTTATGGTTGATGGCGATTCTCGTCTGGCGGCTAGGGCCAAAACTGCCAGTGATTGGCGTTGGTGTAATTATGATACTCATATGCCCCAAGATCGGGACCGGAGCCGTAATAATCATGATTGATCCCGGGGATCAGAAGGCCTTTGTCAATCAAAAAGCTGCTCGCCTGAAGGCGGTAGTTTCCTGATGCGGCGCTTCGGAACTTGGGCGGCAGATTGAATCCGTTGAGCTCCTGGCTGATTGCGGATTGGACTTCAGCCAGCGTTTCCAGATGCCGGTCGGCCAGACCGGACCACCAGACCAGTTCATCGGCGGGCGTGTTGACCAGATTGTCATAATCCAGGTCGATCGGCTGCGTGGGATTGGCGTTGTAGATGGCGTAATCCGTGCCGGACCAGATGTTGTTGCGCGCCACGATGCCGGCCCAGCTGCCCGGCGACATCACGGCCAGCGCGTTGTTGCCCGCATACCAGGCGTCGCAAGTGTTGTGGAACAGATACATCATGCCCGAGGCGTCATAGCCGCTGTTGAACTTGAAGGAAAGACCGGAGTAGGAGTTGTTGCCCACGCCCGTGCGATAGATCACGTTGCGGATGCAATATGTCGGGCCGGTATAGGTCGGCGCGAGCGAGATGCCGGCCAGCACGTCATGGATGCGGTTGTCCCAGATGCGGATGTTGCTGCTGTAGCCGTCGGCTTCCAGCGCGTCGTCGCCGCAATGATGCACGTAGTTCTCATATACGTCCGTTTCGCAGGTGCGGTCGCTGCCCGACTCGGCGTTGCAGCCGAATCCATCGAAGAAGTCGTGAAAGGTGTTGCGGCGGATGATCGTGCCGCGGCCGGTCATGGGGCTGAAGAGCACGATGGCGCCCGCCTCCAGTCCGCCGGTGGTCTTCACGCCATCCCAATTCCAATTCGCTTTGGTGTCGAAAAATTCGCAGTGCTGGATCACGTTGCGATGCGAGTCGCGCTTGATGCCGACGCTGGAGTCGTTGACGCCGAACGTGCATCCGTGAATCAGGTTATCGTCGCCGCCGTCGATGTAGATGCCCTTCGGATAGCTCCCCAGGCCGAAATTACGGAAAGACAGGTTGACGAAGCAGTAATGCGAGCCTTGCACATAGAAAGCGTGATTGAGTCCGGAGACGACGATTGTCTGCGTGTTGGGATCGATGCCGCCCATCAGGTGCAGATAGACCTGCGTGCCGCTATCCACGTAAAAACCCGGCATGCCCCAGACGAGGTTTTGCAGATCGCTCAGCGACTCATAGGGAAACAGGCGCTGGCCGTTGTGCGTGATGAGATGGGGATCGGAGGCGTTGACCGTGGTTTGATAGACGCCCGCCGAGACCAGGGCCCAGGCGAACGTCGCCGGATCGGCGCCGTCCAGGATCGCCGTTTCGCCGTCATAGCCGCGAATGACGATTGGCGCCTCGGCGCTGTTTGCGCCCGAGAGCGTTATCTCGCCCTGATAATATACGCCTTCCCGCAACACTACATGATCGCCCGCTTGGGCGTCCTGCAGCGCGCGCGCGACCGTGGCGAAGGGATAACTCGTCGAACCGTCGCCGGGCGAGGTGTCGCTGCCCATGGGCGAAACGTAATACGTGTTTTGCGCGGGAGGAACGCTGACTTCCTGTCGTGTCGAGCCTGTTTGACTCAGCACGATTCCATCGAGCGCTGTATGGTCGGGATCGGTCAAGGTCACCCGGACGAGATAATCCGTTCCGGGATTGAGCCAGAACAGGCTGCCAACGAAACGTGTGCCGCTCACGCGGGTCAGGGGGAATCCCTGCTGATAAGCCGCTTCCGTCGCAACGCGATACTCCACAGCCGCGGTTGCATCGCCGTCCGGATCATCCGTTGCATCGATGTCAATGATCACGCCCATCGAATGGAACGTGCCATAAAGCTCGAACACAGCCGCGCCGTTGGCGATCCGGCAGAGCAAGAGACCGGCGGCGATCAGGCAAACGCAGATTTTTGACATGTTTGGCGTCATTTTTGGCTTTGGGAGGCATGGTTTTAATTAAAGCGCCCCATAATGTAACAAACCGAAGCGCCCCGCCAATTTCAGAAAATTGAATTCATGCGCGTTGCCGTTATCACCACACCGGGGCCTGGGTTTTTACTTGATATATCAAGCCTGATGATTTACAGGTTTTTTGGACTTCTGATAGCTTGGAGTTCATTGGGACAATGTAATGTCAGCATTACGTATTCCAAACCAGAATACGAGGAGGCTCTATCCATGCAAAGCGTTAGCGCCGGTTCTTGTCAGTGTATCAAATGTATGTGTTTAATGGCGGCAA
This sequence comes from Candidatus Sumerlaeota bacterium, assembly GCA_016928995.1. Lineage (GTDB taxonomy): Bacteria > Sumerlaeota > Sumerlaeia > JAFGJS01 > JAFGJS01 > JAFGJS01. Next base: position 93,690 of record JAFGJS010000125.1, read on the forward strand.
AAGGGGCAAAAAATGTGGTGTTTATCATGGCTTTGATGGCTTTGTCTGTTTCGTCCTATGGACAAAACAATGCGATGGGGCATGGAGATGCGAGTGAGCAAACTCGTGGCTATAAAAACTTCAAATCCACAGGAGAAAAATACCGGATCAGAAAAGACACGAAGCACAGCGATGTGTATGCCGTTTCAGAAAACGGCGAAATAATCGAAACGGACGAACTTGTGCGGCTCGAAAAGCTCGATCGTGATTACTATCGCAAACAGCTTGGTTGCATCCAGCCGTCATTCCGGGAGAAACTGGATCAAAAAAAGGATGACGAGTTGCTGGAAGTTCTTGTGACCTTCCGGCATGAAGAAATCCGCAAATATGATAAAACGAAGCATACGCCGGAGTATCTCGCGGAATTAAGCCGCAATCATCAAAAGAAGCCGAAAACTCAAATTTCAACGGAAAGGATTTTGCAGAGATATCATTTGTTGGATGCGAAAACCCGGCAGCCGTTGCCAGCCGTCGAATCCGGACAAGTTGCCGTGCGATGCCTGGCGACTCGCTCCGCGCTGGAAAAAATGGCTTTTGATGACGACATCGCATCCATCAGTGAATTTGTGGAGCCGGAGCCGTGCGTGGCGGACTATATGAGTTGCGTCTATTCCGCTTATCAACCGGATATGACCGCAAGGGGCTGTGTGCAATTGCATAGCGCCACATCCGAACGTGGTTTGAGCGATGAATTTCTCCAGTGTATCGGGATGTGGCCAAGACCTGATGGCGTGGACGTAGTCAATCCGCCCACTCCCTATTCCGGCCCCTGGACTCCTGAACATTGCGAAGCCACGTTCAATTTTTTCCGCATGACAACGCCGGACACCACTCATTATCACTGTAATGAATTTTACTTTGTCGCGGAAGATTGGATTATTAATTATGGAATCAGAACCGCCAGCAGAAGCACTTCCTCAATCGGCGATGCATTGGATTATGTGCACCGATTTATGGATGAATTTTCATTTCGATATCCCCAGCCGTTATTTTGCAATCCGACAGGCAACTCCGGATTCGATCTGACTTCCAGTTGGCAGTCATACAATGGATTGGATGTGGGCAACGTCAGGCATTGGTACGAGAAATTCTATTTCATTTTCGGCAGCACACAGACGAAAAATCCCGATGACCGGTATGGATCATGGTTTAATGACCGGGAGATGCCGTATATTGTCGCCCCTGGCGCCCCGCCGGAAACAAACGGCGTGGTCTCTACGGAGTGTTCCATGAGCATCGGCAATACAGGGGGAACCAGCATGAGCGCTCCGATTGTCAATGGCATCAGCGCCAATGTGATCAGCGCGGATTACGATTTCTTAAAGGATTGGCCGGAAGCCGTCCGGGCCATCATTCTGGCCACGGCGCGCAATGTGGAATATGGAGAATGGAATCAATTCGAGGATCAGAAAGACGGCACAGGGGTGATTTGCTGACACGACGCGGAAGAATTTGTGAACCAGATGGTGCTTCGGCCTCCCATGAGTTATCCCGTGCCGCATGGCATCTGGCGGGATTCATGGTATCACGGCGACACCAGCGATCGAGTCTTTTGGCTTGAAGTGCCGTATGATATCCCGGTAGGCAAGCACTTGCGCGTTGTGCTGACATGGGACAGCAACGCAAAAACTGCAACTGCCACCAACGATCTTACCGATTTCGATTTGTATATGACGGGGGATAGCAAGGAATACGTTTCCGACAGCGCCAATAGCAACATTGAGATCATCAACATTCCACAAGAAGATCTGACGCCGGCCACTTATTATCCTTTTACGGTCAAGCATTCCATCGACCGCATCCCGGCCGGGGAATTCACGTATTTTTGCGTGGCCTGGACCTGGGCGGAAGACAGCGCGAACAGTTTGTAT
>JAFGJS010000126.1 GCA_016928995.1 Candidatus Sumerlaeota bacterium
GGCCTCGCTTGAAAAGGAATGGGAGTCATTTCTCGTCTCCAGATGTACTTTCGCATAACTTTGGGAGCTCCGTCAAGATGCGCCCTTGTGCATCGAAGTCCGATTTTTTTACTTGCAAAATGCCCCCCTGATGTTTTAATAATTCAATCGCATAATGTCCTTATGTCTCATCGGTGAGAGATTATTGTCTGCCCTCTCATCATGATTTTTTATGCTGATTGATGCCTCAAACCTTTTTTTTACACGTGCCATAACGATTAAGACTCAAGCGCGTATCGTTATTGAGTCAAGTTAGATCTGTAAGCGTTTGCATCCAGCGAATCGATTTTGTTGTTACATCGGGCAAAACGCATTTTCTGAAGAACGCATAGATAGAGATGACTCGAGATGACGTTGTGAATATAGCGGGACGCATTTCAGGAGGGAGGTTAAGCCAGCGTCCGTTTGCATGTATTGTGATTCGATCAGGCGCCATATTGTGAATCGATGTTGTGCGATGTCTGTAGTGCTGTTGAGTAGCGATTGCAGGATGAGATGACAATGGCAAACAAAACCAATGAGGAGGAGTGTGTTATGCAATCGAATGTACAAGGCATGCGGATGGCAATGCCGGTTTTATTAATCATGGCTCTTTTCGCTGTTTGCACGTATAACGCGCAGGCGCAGCTGGTTGTTTATGCGAACAGCAATTACGGCGGAACGTCCATGACCTGCGGAACGTATACGTACTACAAAGCCTCACAGCTTGGCTCGTTGAATGATGCGATCAGTTCCTTTAAGCTGACCAAGGGTTACATGGCCACTCTCGCAGTGGACGAGCTCGGCACCGGCGGCAGCATTTGCTACGTCGCGCAGGACCGGGACATCACCGTTTACCAGCTGCCGTCCCTTTTGGATAATAAAGTATCATTAGTGCGTGTTTTCCCCTGGCGCACCACGCGGAAAAAAGGATGGGCCGGCGGCGGCACCGTTCCGAGCACGATGAATTGCAACTGGAATTACGACTGGGACAACGTCGCGACCTCAACCTCAAGCATCGAATACGTCCCCATGCGCCACAACCTGAACTGGAACGCCTATGCGAATATCAACACCAAACAAGGCTCCACGCATGTGTTGTCGTTCAACGAGCCCGATTCCGCAAGCCAGGCGAACCTGACTGTGGACGCGGTGTGGACGCAGTGGCATCGCTTCGAAGAATCCGGCTTGCGTATCTGTTCGCCTGCTCCGACCGACGGCGGATTGTCATGGCTGTATGAGTTTTTCAGCGAGCTTGGCTCGACCAGACGTTGTGATGTGGCGGCTGTTCATATGTACAAGGGCGGCTGGAACGGCTCCACGCTGAACAACTGGCTGAACGACATTCACAACCAGACGGGTCGTCCGGTGTGGGTCACGGAATGGAACAACGGCTGCAACTGGACCTGCTGCGAACCGACGCTGTCCAGCAACGCGACAGTCATCCAGGATATGTGCACCTACATGAACAACAACAGCAGCGTGGAGCGTTACGCTGTTTACAACTGGTGCGGCACGAACCGCGAGCTGATCACCAGTGACGGCGTGATCAATCCCGCCGGCACATACTATCGGAACATGACCGCGCCCGTGGCTTATGTTCAGGCGACCTATGCGAACGAAGGCAGCGGTTCAAGCAGCAGCGGCGGTATAACGGGAACCAACAAGCGTGTGATCAACCGTGCGAGCTCGAAGGTGCTGGATGCATTCGGCAGCACGGCCGGTTCCAATGTCGGCATTTACACCGACTACAGCAATGCCAACCAGCGTTGGACCATCGCCGCGAATGGCAGCGGCTATACCTTGCGCGAACAGCGCGCCAGCCTTGCCCTGGATACATGGAACTGGGGCACCGTTAACGGCACCAACATCGCCGTCTACACGTACTGGGGCGGCAGTCCCCAGACCTTCCTGATTCAGAGCGTCGCCACCGGCTACTACCGGATCACTCCATCGATCGCCACCGGGCAGTGTGTCGATGCATACGGCACATCCAGCGGCTCGAACGTCGGCACCTGGTCCTATTGGGGCGGCTCGAATCAGCAATGGTCGATTCAATAAAAGTTTACTGTTTATAAATCTATACTGTGTATGCCTGCGCGCGAAAAGGCGCGCAGGCTTTTTCTTTTCGCGGCTCGGATCATCCACCCCATGGAAGCAGAATAATGGTTGATTTTCCGAGGGCTGATGCGTATAGCAGCTGCACTCCGTTGGAATATAACTGTGTTTTGTGATGAAATGGCGATTTTCTGTTTTGGGAAGGGGACCGGATAAAATTGGATACTTTTTCTCATTCCGATGTCATGTCAGAAAGCGGGAAGTCACGAAAGAAACAACACGACAATCCAGCCAGCGATAGCGGCGTCAGCGACGCAAATTCATCTTCTCAATCCCAAGTGATTTCTACAGCCATCTCGTCAACCGGCGAGTGGATCACCGATAAAGCCTGGATTTCCGGCTTGTCCGGAGCGCTTGGCGTGCTGCTCTGCGGATATTGGTTTAACCGTACGAACGCATTGCAGGATGGAGTGGGCATCGCCGGTTGGAAGTTGACCCCGTTTCAGCTCGCACGTCAGCTGGATCTGTTTCACATCGCACAGGTGGGCGTATCTCGACGGCACGACATCGATTCGATCCTTGCCGCCCTTCTCATGTGTTGCAGCGTGATGCTGATTATTGAGGGCGTCCGGCTATGGCTCTGGGACCGCCGCAATTATTTTTGCATCCATCCGGATCTGCGCGAGGGGAATTATTTAATCTTCTTCTTCAAGGTCATCGGCAATTATCTGTTGAACCTCACCTTTCTGGGTCTGGTGATGCTGTTCTATCGTTCGGCGGGCGAATATGGCTACCTGGCGCAGAATGACTACTACCAGCCATGGTTCCGTATGCTGGAACTGGCTATAATCGCTTATGTCTGGCTGGGATTGCCCTATGTGCTTTTGACGCGCGCCGTGAAGCATTCCCCGGCCGCCGACCGCCGTGATATGAGCATGCTGCTGGTCCGGGCGGCATTATGGATCGGCGCCTGGCTTTCCGTGGTTCCGCGCTCCGCCGTCACTTTTGACGGCAAGGATAAAAAGGCCATACGCGCGCTGCTGGTGAAGCTGTTCTTCGCTCCATTGATGACGGTTTTTTTCGTCGATCACTTCCCGAATTTGGTCAATAATTTCGGCTATATCATTGAACATCTTCCCAGGGCGATATCCAACCACGCATATTCGCATCAGCGATTTAACAGCGACTTTTTTAATATCACCATCACGTTCATTTTCTCCATCGATGTCGCGCTGGCCTGGTGCGGATACGTGGTTTCATCGCGCTGGGTGGACAATCAGACCGCTTCCGCGGAGCCGACCATGCTCGGTTGGCTTGTCTGCGTTTGTTGCTATCCGCCGTTCCAGCAATTTTTAGGTCTTTATTACTCGCCGCCGAATGAACGAGAGATTTTGCAATTCACGAATCAATGGCTGATCACGATTTCCACAGGCATGATGCTGACCAGTTATTTGATTTATATGAGCGCGACATTATGGTTCGGCGTGCGTTTCTCCAATCTCACGAATCGAGGGATCATCCGCAAGGGACCCTATGCGCTGGTCCGTCATCCCGCTTACGCCGCCAAGAATTTCGCCTGGTGGTGCGTCATGTTTCCCGCGGTGATTTACAACGCGATGTATGCAGACACGACCCTTGAGGCGATGTCCATCGCCGCATTGCAGATCACTGGTTTGGTTTTCATGACGTGGTTCTATTATCTGCGAGCTATCACCGAGGAGCGCCATCTCAACCTCGATCCTGCGTATCAGGACTATTGCCAGCAGGTGAAATACCGGTTTATTCCCGGCGTTTTATGATTTTCAAGGTGCTGGTTTTTTCTGATTTCAGCCGGAGCCAATGGATTCCGGAACCCGAAACCCGGAATCTGTTTGAATATAAGAGCGAAACGCGCACATTCTGAACAAACTTCAATCGACACACCCCGCCACCCCTTGCGGGCAAAGACAACTTGCATTATCCTGCCGGATGTTTCACAATTCACTCTCGGACTGGCGCGGACACTATACAAGGACGGCGTTGATGCGAAGCATAAACAAATTTTCCCCACGATCGATTTTAGCGATTGCGTCATTGGCGGCGGCGGCCGCATGGATGAACTGCGGCGGCGGAGCAGAAGTCGCTGTCGTGCGTCCAGTGAATGGCGAAATTCAGGAGTCGTTCACGGAACCGGCGAAAACGCGATTGGATAACGCGTGGACGATTCGGCTGCGCGTGGATGGCCGCATCGAACGGGTGGAACTGAAGCCGGGCGACGCAGTGAAACTCGGCCAGACGTTGGCGGTCATGGACACGACGCCGTTCGAACTCGCCGCGCGCGAGGCCGAGTCCGCCGTGGCCGAGTTGCAGGCGCAGCTGAAAGTGAAGGACAACAATCAACTCGAAGAGACCGCGAAAATCGAGGCGGAAGCCTCGATTCAGGCGGGCGACGAGTCGCTCAAGGCGGCGGATAAGCAGGTGGAGGCGGCGAAAGCCGTCGCCGAAAGGGCGGCCAAGGAACTGGAGCGCCTGCGCAATCTTTCTCCGGGCATGGTTTCGCAGAGCCAGCTGGACGACGCGGAGCTTTCCGCCGAGACGACGCTGATCGATCTGCGCAAACAGGAGTTTTATCGTTCGGCGTTTAATTTCATCCAGGTGGCGATCAACCTCGGACCGCGTTTCATCGATGACTGGCTGACGCGCAAGGCGCTGGAGCGCGAGGTGATCATCGAGCAACTGACGCAGGCGCAGACGCGATTGGAGCGGGCGCGGCACGATCTGAGTTTGACGAAGCTCGAATCGCCGATTGACGGCGTTGTGCTTGAGCGCTACGAACAAGGCCCCGCTGCGCTGGCCGCCGGCACGCCGCTGCTCAGGATCGGCGATCTCGACGCGCTGGAGATCGAGGCGGAGGCGCTGACGCAGGATGCGATGCGTCTGCATCCCGGATCGCCGGTGGAGTTGCGCGCGGCGTCGCAGGCGGCGACGGTGACGGGCAAGGTGAAGCGGATCGAGCCGGCGGGCTTCACCAAGCTGTCCTCGCTGGGCGTCGAGCAACAGCGGGTGCGCGTGATCGTGGAACTGGATGAACGGCCAGAGGGGTTGGGCGTGGCGTATCACATGGAGGCGCGCTTCATCACAAGCAGCAAGCAGGGCGCGCTGATCATCCCGCGCACCGCCGCGCTGCAGGCGCCGGACGGGACGTTTTACGTGTTTGCCGTGAAAGGCGGGAAACTCGTTCGCCGCGCTGTGAAACTCGGCCTGCGCAGCGACCTGACCCTGGAAGTTCTCGAAGGCGTATCACTGGATGACATGATCCTCAAAGCCCCCGATTCCACCATGCGCCATGGCGACGCCATCAAAGTCAAAGACGGAGAATAACAGCGTCGGAGCGAGATATATCCCGAATGGATCATTCGCCATGTATGCCACGATTACCGGACCGATGTCCGTCGAGGCTTTCATCGGGGGAATTGCACTATTAGCGGCGATCTTCCTCTTATGGAAAGTATTATACTGGCTGTTTCCCTCCGTTGTGCCGGCGATTCATTTCCGGTTTGGGCATACGCGCAAGCCGCGAGTGCTGCGCAGCAAGACCATCCAGCAGAATTTCGAGGATCTCACCGGACAGAGCGGCGTCCGGCGCGAGGTGCGCGAATACGGATCGCTGGATGAAATGCCCGAAGAATTGCGCCGGAGATTTGAGCATATGCTCGAAGGGGATGAGGTGCAGAAGCCGGCGATCCAAGTGACGCATCATTCGATCCGCACAGGAGCGCCCGGGGATGTTTCCGATGCGCCGTTTGAGGCATCGCTGGAATCAGCCTCGGCGGAGCAGATCGAGATCGTGATCAATGGTAAAAGGCATATCTATAACAGCATCGCGGAGGTTCCAGAGGAATTCCGGCGGATGTTGTTTCGATAAGATTCGGTTCAGCGCAAGGCGATGGGGGAGAGGCGGCCGAGGAGCAGGCTGGTGATTTGGGTGGGATCGAAACTTCCCAGCGGATTGATCGACTCGCCCGAACGGCGCAGTTGAATCTGCACGCCGTTTTCATTGATGTCTTCATTCCAGCCCGCCGTGCCGATCGTGTCGCCGCGCCGGATCGGCTGGCCGGATTTCACGTCGATTTGCGCGAGAAAGGCATAGTGCGTCGTCAGGTCGTTGATGTGGCTCAGGATGACCAGCTTGCCGAATCCGGGCACCTGGCCAATGAATTCCACCGTGCCGTCTTCCAGGGCGTGGATCGCCTCGCCTGGCCGTGTGATCAGGTTGACGCCGGGATGCGCCTCCAGCGGCGGCGGGGCGGGCAATCTGTTCAGATCCAGTTCCGGCGCCTGCGTCAGCATCGCAGGATCAACGCCCAGTTCATCGGCCTGCGCCAGGAGATCCGCCAAACGGTTGATTTTTTGATTCCATGTGGCATCATTGTCCGCCGTCAGTTCGGCCAGGTTCCGGCGCGCGACGCTGCAGACGGCGTTCATGCGCTGGCGTTCCGCCAATCCGGACAGCATGGCGGATTGCGCTGCGTTGCGCAGGTAAATCTGGTCCGCGCGGGCGATGGGCCGCATGCCGCGCTGCTGTGTGCGCAGGCTGACGTACAGGTCGCGCAATGCCAGTTCGGCTTTCTGTTCGGCGTTGCGGCGTTGCGTTTGAGCCCGGTCCAGCCGTTTCTGCGCTGTTTCGGCTAATTGGGAGTAAAATCCAGCGTCGCCGGAGGCTGAATAATCTTCCGGGATGTTGGACGTATTGATCACTCCGGGCATTGCTATCCCGGTTTGCATCGCTTCCTGTTCGCTTCCGCGCGTTTCAATGGTCTGTTCCAGCCGCGCCTCGTTCAACGGAGCGGCGGTCAGCCATGCGGCGGCGGCGACAAAGATCGCCGTCAATCGAGCAATGTGATAGGCGTTATGTTTAGTTGTACAGAACATGCAATTAAAAGTTCCTGCTCCTGGTTCTCATGGGGACAGATTCGCTCATTGTCCCAGACTTCATTTTTCAGTGCAACAAAAATGTCGCGGTCATATCTCAGGCGCAGGAATGTGCGTTGGTCATGCTTGTAAAAAGAACTGTTTTTCGTGCGCGATCTTTATTATATATCGTCCTTATGGCGTATCAGCATGAGATTGGAAGCGAAAAAGAGCGGGGGCCGTCTGTGATCATATTAGAATTTCGGCGTGGTATGGGAGCTCTTCGCTTTGGTTTTAGGCGACTTTTGTATCCTTTGATTCTGGTTTGCTGGCTTTGGATTGCGTATCTTTCGACGTGCTTTTTGTCTCGCCAGCCGGGGTTTCGGATTGGGCGCCGGTTTTTTTTGAGTCGTTGGAGGGCGTGCTTGTAGCGCTGTTGGGATTGGATTTATAGTCTGTGATGTAGAAACCGGAGCCTTTGAAAATCAGGCCGGTTCCCGCGCTCAGCAACCGGACGACCGGTCCCTTGCATTCCGGGCATTCCTTTATTGGATCATCGGTCATGCGTTGGAACATCTCGAATTCATGACCGCATTGTTCACATCGGTAGTCGTAATGAGGCACCGCTTTTCCTCTCTGGCGGGGTGATGGCGATCGGTTCCGGGTTTGGGCGATCCGCCTTTGACTCAAACCATCTTCTCCCAAAAACGGCGATGAATTTCGCGTTTTGGACTCTTTTTAAGTCATTGATGCTATTATTTTCGCGTATTCGGCCAATACTGTCAATTTTAAAAATGCAGACTCTGGATCATGGCGAGGAATGACAATTATCTGGAGCATAAAAAAGTGGCGCACTATAATGCGCCACTTTCTTGTGCGATTAATGGTGTAAGGTCTTTTTTATGAGTTTTTGCCATTATTCAGCCAGGCGGATCTCTTGCTGGATCGACCGGACCATTTTCATCAGGCGGCGGCCGTACTCCTGATAAATCTCAATGCGTTTTTCTTCGCTGCTTGAACGTCCGGTTTCATCATGAAACACCGTGCCCAGGTGCGGTTCGATGGAAATGCCGCCATCGTAGCCGTTTTGCAGCAGATCGGTCAGGATGCGCCGCACGTCGCCATCCCCCTCGCCCGGCCAGCGATATTCTGGATTGGGTCTTTGGCCGGAACCATCCCATTCCTTGCGCATAATGGCGTCCTTAATGTGGATATAGACGACATGCTCCTTGACGTCCTGGTAGAATTCCCAGGCGGATTGCCAGGGATAAGGCTTGGATTTGGAGTAATCGAGATTGAAAACCGGGTTGCCGGTGTCAAAGACCAGTTTGAGTCCGGGCACGTTTTCCAGCAGGCGCAAGGTGTGCGCGGAGCTCATCCCGCCATAGTTCATGCAATTCTCATGCACGGGCTGCAGCCCTTCGGCGAGGAACAGATCGGTTATTTTGCGCATGCGGGCGAAGCGCTCCTCTTCCATTTGGTCTTCCGGTCCGCGATCCTTGAGCAGGGCGTAGCTCATCACGCGGACCAGCTTTGTGCCGAGACGTTTCATGCGCGGGATGGCCCGTTCGACCTCCGCCATGTGGGGTTCGAGCGGATCGGTGACCTGCTTGGCCCAGTTGAAGATAGCTGAGCCGAAACAATTTATGTTCACATTGGCGGCCTCGAGCTGACTCACGATCTGCTCGAATTCATCATCGGGGATATCATGCAGGTTGCCGCTGCCCGTCACGCGCGCTTCGATGTTGCTCCAGCCCAGGTCGAGCGTCGCCTGTATCTGTTTCTCCACCACGGGTGAGGCTTCATCGGCAAATCCAGTGAAATACATAAGAGGCGCTCCTTTGAGAGTGTTCGGAGTATAGAGTTTTAAAGATCAGATGGTCAATGATCTCATATCACTGCATTTCGAATCGGCAGCATTAGAATGATGAGCTCATGTCGTCGCCTTCGGCTTTTTTCTTCAAGGACGCTTTTTTGAAGGTGGAGCCGGCGATCAGTTTTTTGAGCTGCCGTTCGTAGGCCTTGCCGTCCATCGGCAATTTCACGCCTTTGCCGGTCAGCGAGCTGAGCAACATGGCGTTGCCTAGTTCGACGGAATGGATGCCGTCTGTGGCTTGAGCGATGAGCGGCGCGCCGTCGAGGATCGCCGCGGTGAAGTTCCGCAGAATGCCATGATGCTGCTCGCCGCTGCCGCTGGCGGGGAGTTTGATCTCCCAGACCGGCGGTTTGGAGAACGCGCGTGGATCGGTCTTGCTGAATTCGAACATCGGCTGTTCGTTGCGGTAGAACATCACCCGGTCGCCTTCGACCAGAATCTTGCCCTTGTCGCCGCAGATTTCGAGCCGGTTCGTGCCGGGCGCCTCGCCGGTGGAGGTGATGAACACGCCGGTGGCGCCGTTGGGGTATTTCAGGTACGCCGTGACTTCATCTTCCACTTCGATGTTGTGGCGTTTGCCCATGTCGCAGAAGCCGTGCACTTCGCAGGGCGAGCCGCACAGCCACCAGATCAGGTCGAGTTGATGCGGGCATTGGTTCAGCAGCACGCCGCCGCCCTCGCCGGCCCATGTGGCGCGCCAGCCGCCGCTGGCGTAGTAGGATTCCGTGCGGAACCAGTCGGTGATGATCCAATTCACGCGGGTGAACTGGCCCAGTTCGCCGTCCTCGATCATTTTTTTGATCTTCTGATATTTCGGATCGGTGCGTTGGTTGAACATTGCGGCGAAAAGCTGTTTGCGTTTTTTGCTTTTTTTATAGGCGGCGATCAGTTTTTCGCAGTCGGCTTTATGCACGGAGATCGGCTTTTCGACCAGCACGTGCAGGCCTTGCTGCAGGGCGTCGATGCCGATAGTAGTATGTCCGTAGTGCGGCGTGGCGATCAGCACGGCGTCCACCTCGCCGGAACGGATCAGCTCGCCGCTTTTGTTGAATTGCTTCACGTCCTTCGCATCGTTGAATTTGGCCAGCCGCTCCGGATCGATGTCGCAGATCGCGCTGAGTGTGCAGCGCGCGATTTTGCCTTCCAGAACGCTGCGCGCATGGAAATGGCCCATGCTGCCGACGCCGATGATGCCCAATCGCACTGTTTTCATTCGAAGACTCCCCCAGGTGATATTGAAACTGCCGATAGTGAATATCAGCATTGAAAACGATTTCATGACCAACTGAGAATGAATGCAAGGATTTCCTGAAAAAAATGCATTCTTAAGCGGCGCTTCAGTATGGACTAAAGAAAAGGCGGGAAATGATGATACTCCGCGTTTTTTCCTTTACCCGGACAATTCTCACGCCTTAAGGTTGCCCGTGAAATTAACATTTTCTTAACTCCTCTTCATTGTTTCTTAAACAGAGCGATGGGCTGACGGGCGAGGTTTGGGGCGGATTCATCTATGACTCTTGCGCTTTTCTTTCAGATCTTATGCGAGGTTGTCGGTGGACTTGGCATTTTCCTTTTAGGCATGAAAAATATGTCGGAGGGGATGCAAGCCGTGGCCGGCGAAAAACTGCGGCGTATGATCGGCTCGGTGACCAACAACCGGCTGCTTGGCTGTGGTGTGGGCACTGGAGTCACGGCCACGATCCAGTCGAGTTCGATCACCACGGTGATGGTGGTGGGCATGGTGAACGCGGGGATCATGACGTTGTCGCAGGCGATTCCCGTGGTGATGGGAGCGAATATCGGCACGACGATTACTGGTTGGCTGATCACGCTGCCCATCGCGCATTATGGTTTGCCCGTGCTGGGCGTCTCCGCCTTTTTCTACCTCTTCAGCAAAAGCGACCGCATGCGCTTCATTTCCATGTTCATCATGGGATTGGGCATGGTGTTCTTCGGCCTGGTGCTGATGAAGGAAGGTTTCAAACCGCTGCGCGGACTGGAGTCCTTTCAAGTGTGGTTCCAGCGCTTTGAGCCTGGGATGTATCCCTTTGGCGCGTGGAAATGCATTCTGGTCGGCGCTGTTCTGACCGCCGTCGTGCAGTCTTCATCAGCGACGATCGGCATCACGATGGCGCTGGCAGCTGAGGGGATCATCTCCTTTGAAACCGCTGCGGCGCTGGTGCTGGGCGAGAACATTGGCACGACGATTACGGCTTACCTGGCTTCGTTGGGAGCTTCGACCAACGCCAAGCGCACGTCCTATGCGCATATTATCTTCAATGTCCTCGGTGTGCTTTGGATTTCCGCGCTGTTTCCGTATTACATCCGGTTCATCCCGCATCTGATTGGATTCTTTTCGCCCGGTTCAATGGCGAATATGAAAGCCGAAATCGCCGCGGTGCACACTTGTTTCAATGTGGTCAATGTGATTTTATTTCTGCCTTTCGTGTCGTATCTGGCGCGTTTTCTGATGTGGCTGGCGCCGGAGAAATCCAAGGAGAAACCGCATCTGGCCTTGCTGGATGTCCGGCTGCTTGAAACGCCGTCGATCGCGATTGAACAATCGCACAAGGCGATCCTGCGGATGGGCGACTCGGTGGATAAGATGATGCGGCACCTGCGAGGATATCTGACGAAGGAGAAAGACAAGGATCGGGCGATCAAGCGGATTTTTCAGCGCGAGGAAGAGCTCGATGTCATGCAGAAGGAAATCGTCGAATTCCTCAGCGGCGTGCTGGCGGGGAACGTCCCGCACAGCGTGATGAACGACGGCCGGCGGCAGCTGCGTTTGGCGGATGAATATGAATCGCTGAGCGATTATGTGCGCAATATCCTGAAGATGATGATGAAAATCGAGAAAATGGAGCAGGAAATCTCCGAGGATGGCATCCAGTGGCTGGTTGATTTGCACGACGCCGTGGCGGATTATGTGCAGTATATCAACAAAATGACGGCAGGGATGAGTCCGGATATGATCAGCAAGGCCCGCAGCCAGGGCGACTCGGTGGTGGCGCAGGTGAAACAATGCCGCCGGCGGCACCTGGAGCGTGTCGGCACGTCCCAGACCACGCCGCTGAAGAGTCTGATTATCACGGATATCTTGAACGCCTACCGCCGGATCCGCGATCATGCTTTCAACATCGCCGAATCCGTTGCGGGAGAAAAGTAATTCGTATCATCGCCGTTGCTCAACCGGTCAATCTGCGTAGTACAAATCAACAATTAATAAATTAAGCAGTTTTACGAATGAAAAGCGACGGGGAAGATCTTGCCTCAGGAGATGTAAGCGTTTACATGCCAGTATATCTGCATGATCTTTGCCTTGATTTGACTTCAGTCTTGACACGGCGACGGGAATTCCCGTATATGTGTTTATGATATGGTTTGGCGTGATGACCGCCAGCATGCCTTTTGGGCGATTTCAACTGCAAAGCTGGCGGAATCCTATCTATTTTGTTGCGGAAAGCCGCATGGGCGCATTGATGAGAGTCCGAAAAAACGACATGATCAACGAAAACTCCCTATTTTGCGTGCGAAATCCGCAGTTCAAGCCACAGTTCGCCAACTCGTAATGAATGCTGAAATCGAGTTGAGAATCGCCTACAGCCAGCGCATCGCAGGCGGTGGGAATAAATTTTCGCTCGCAGGAACATGAATGAATTACTTGCATCCTCTTTTTCATGGACATGCCTATCAAGTTGGTTCGCGCATCGATATCGAACGCATGCTGCCTCCGTCGCTTGCGGATGAAGATTGCGATCTGTTGATCGACGACTTTTCGGAGCCGCTCCGGTTTATGGAGCGCATTGCGCCAGTTTCCACGCAGATCGGCGCGGAGCGCATCCGCGCCCGCAACTGGACGGAGCTGATGATCAAGTCGTTCCGTGTGCTCAGCCGCATCTTCACGCACGTGACGCTTTCCATCCAGCAGACGATCCAGGTGAATTTCGGTCAGCGCGGCATGGTGCCGTTTCTCTCCATCGACTTCGACGCCGACGCCTTGCATCGCATCATCGAAATGGACTACGACACCAGCGAGAACACGTATGGGCGGCTGATGGAGCTATACAGCAAAGGCGTGCTTTCGCCGGTCGTGTCGATCCCGTTTCATGTGATCCTGCCGTTGCTGAAGGACGAGTTTTATACGCGCATGATGGTGCGCATTGCGCTGGATTTTTATTGGCCGATCCTGGTGCAATATCACAAATTCATCCGCAAGGTGCATAACGAGAAGGGTTTCATCGTGCCGCTGTGGCTGCCGGAAGGGGGCTATAGCGAGGAAATCCTGAAGATCATTGTGGATGAGATGCAGGAGAAAGCCAAGACGGAGCGCACGGGCACGCCGCATTTGCTGCTGCTGCTGGATAATTTTCAGTGCGACGACGAGGAAAACGACATCCTGATGAAGTCGTGGAACGTCGTCAAATACGGCTCGGGCAAATCCGATTTTTGCTCGGTGGTTTTCCGCGACCGGAACTTCAGCGACTGGGTGACGCACAGCAAGCCGTCGGTGAAGAAATTGCTCGACCGCACCATCGCCAAGGTGGATTCGGATCTGAATGCGCACGAGGTGGATTACAGCTGGGCGCATTTTGAGGACATCCATGCGCTGTGTTACAGCCAGCAGGCGGCGCGCAACTTCGAGCAGAAGATCATCAAACTGACGGAATTGGGCTATATGCCGGTGGCGCCGGACATCTATATCCGCCGCAAGCTCGTGGGCAAGTTCGGCCGCGCCAAGCACGAGCCGCGCAAGGTGCAGCTGCATAACAATTCGTCGTGGGGCGATTGGCACCGGGGCAACATGAGCCTGGGGCGCTGGGTTGGACTGATGGACTCCAATGCGGACACGCCGCTGGTGGACGAGAATCGCCCGTTTTTCCGCCATACGGAGAAGGGTCAGATCGAGGAGGCGGGTTCTCAGGGCTGGAAGATCGGCCTGAGCAAGACGATCGAGGAACTGACCCATTTTGTCATGGGCGACCATAAAAAACTGAACGGCGGCATGCTTGGCGTTCTGGCGCAGCTTTCCGGCGCGAAGAAGAAAGACGTGCAGAAAAACGTCGAGGCGTTCATCCTGCGCTATTGCCGCACGATCTGGCGCGAGCATTATCTGTATCATGGCGAGGGCGAGGCGGACTTGAACCTGGTTGTGTACGCCGAGGAGACGCTGTGCGCCGGTGCGGACACAGAATTGACCGAAGAAGAGGTTCTAATCGCCGGGACGGCGGCGCAGGCGTTCTACTTCTGCATGCGCGCGCACAAGTCGTTCGGTCTGCATTGGGAGAATCTGGATCAGCGCGCGGCGTATCAAATCGTGACGATGATCTCGCTGGCGATGGTCAACGCCGCGTACGTCTATCAATGGTTGGGGCAAAAAGACAAGGTCGCCGAGGTCGAGCAGAAATACGAAGAGTGCCTGATTGGCTTCCAGAACGCCTACGAGCGCCTGTCGCTGGCGAATTATGGCGTGAAAAAGGAAGAATGGGCCGACGCGATCAAGTCGTTCGTCAAAGAGTGCGACATGAACCTGGTCGAGCGCGCCTCGCGCCGCATCGCCGCGCGGCACTTGCGTCCGCTTGGATTCACCAAGCAATTCCCCAAACAGGACGAAAACCTGACCACGAATGTCGGGCATATCTGGTCCAGCGAATTTGATCACTCGAACTTCAACTGGGACAACATTCTGTTCTGCGGCGTCGAGGAAGAGTAATCCAACATGGCTGAGGAAAAAAACGGCTTGCTCTCCAAGCTTTCGCAAAAACTATTCAAACCGAAAACCGTGGTTCGCGAAGTCCGCCGACTGGCCGGCCTCAAGAGCAAGGTGGACGCCGATTTCCTCGACGAGATGGAAGACATCCTGATCCACGGCGACGTGGGCGTGGAGACCACGCAGAAGATCATTGAGTTTATCCGGAAAGACCCTCGCACGCATAAGGAAACCGATCCGCATATCATCGTCGATCTGATGTACGACGCGATGTTCGAGATTTTTCAGCAGGACGAGCGCAAACTCGCCTTCGGTCCGCAGAAGCCCTACGTTGTGCTCGTCGTCGGCGTGAACGGCACGGGCAAGACCACGACCATCGGCAAAATGGCGTTGGAACTGACCAATCAGGGCAAGGAAGTGTTGCTGATCGCCGCGGACACCTTTCGCGCAGCGGCCGTGGAGCAGCTCGGCATCTGGGCCAATCGCACCGGCTGCGGTCTGGTCATGCGGCCGGAAGGCTCCGATCCCGCGTCGGTCTGTTACGATGGCCTGACCTGCGCTGACGCGAAGTACGCCGATGTGATCCTGATCGACACCGCCGGGCGGCTGCACACCAAGATCGACCTGATGGAAGAGCTGAAGAAGATCGACCGCGTGATCAAGAAGGTCATGCCCGGCGCGCCGCACGAGACGCTGCTCGTGCTCGACGCCACGACCGGTCAGAACGCGATCAACCAGGCGAAGATTTTCAACGAAGCCGTGAACGTGACCGGCATCGTGATGACCAAGTACGACGGCACGGCGAAAGGCGGGATCATCGTCGCCGTGCGCGACATCTTCAAGATTCCCATCCTCAAAGTCGGCGTCGGCGAAGGCGCCGAAGACCTCCGCGACTTCGAACCCCAGGAATTCGTCGACGCGCTCTTCGCCGAATGACGCTTCATTTACGGCAGATTAATCTTTATCCATTGTAGATGAAGTATGATAGGTGGCTGATGAATTTTCATTCGGGCTTTTCAATAAAGCGAAGGAATTGTTTTCCCATATCCGTTGTGTGACTTGCCAATACTCTGCTACCGGTCATTTGTGCATCCATATCATCGGTATCAGATAAGCCTCGTTGATATAGGTCTCGCGCCAATTGATCATAGAAACTTTTTCTGTCCTTGAGGTCAGGACATTTCATTCCAACGATAGCAGATAATGCACAGCCCACCTGCCTGTGAATTTCATGAGGGCTTTGGGGATCATGAAGTAGATTTAACAGTTGTAGATGCCATTCTGTCAGTTCATCGATCCAGCGAATGAACATTTGCTGCAGCGCTTCATCGGGTGTTTGATTAAGGGCGGCATTTTCGATTGCATTGCGTAAGGCTTCCCGTTTTTTCTGATTTGAGGTGCGGATTGCCGCCTGGCTGGCATTCATAAGCAAATCGATAAATTCCTCATTCTGTCGCAACTCATCAAGATCGACCTTCTTTTCTTCTTCCAGTTTCTTCAACATATCACCGACGTTCTGCATCCACTCATTCCGACGTTTTTCTATTGGCGGCGTGATTAACGCTGTGAAAAGTTCTATGGCTGCTTGCCCCCCTAATGCGCCAATAACAGATCGGACAATTGCATGAGCCTTGTCGCCCGTTGTGCTTTTCGGCGCATTCAAATCTTTGTCTTTGATTTCGTCGCTCATGTTTAGGTAGCTCCATTGCACTCGATTATTGCCATTGTAACCATTGTTCGTACCAGCAGTAGTTGTATCGAGTTTTACGGTGTTCCTGCGAGCCATCGTTGCAGGTTTGATCAGCATTGGCTTGAAGCAGAGCATAACGAGGCACTGCATGTAAAAAGAATAAACCGCATGGAAAGCGGTGGCTTTCAAGCGCTGAGAATACAGCACGGATGTTGCGCGCTTGCGTTTTTTGAAGTGCAGGGAAACAGTCCTGGCACGTGTTTAGCGTTCGATGCGGCAGCGGCGTGCCTTGGAGTGCGCAGGCCATGCCTGCGCCTTGTCTTGCAACGAGGAACTTTCGACGTTCCAGTTTACGTACGGATGTTGCGGCGGCTTGCCGCCGCGCCGGCAGCGTCCGGGTTCCAATTTCCACGCTCTTGAACTCCGGGCGCGGGGCAAGCCCCGCTCGGAAAGGCGGCGGCATGGCCGCCGCACTCCAAGGCGCGGACATGCGTAACAACAGTTATTTATTTAGTGGGCACGTCAACCAGGGCGTTTGCCTTGGGTTACGATGTCATACCCCATTCGGAGCGGACAATGCCGCCGATTGTTTTGTTTCGCAGAGTGGATGTAAGAAGTGTGCACGGGCGTCTCGTCCGTGATTGATCGAAGAAGAGAAACTATGGATTTTCCCGAGATGCGCAAGGGTAAGATGCCCATGCTACGACTCAAGAGCCCCTGTTTACATACGCTTTCAAACAGTTTATTGATTTTAGATTTTTGTTGCAGCTTGCGGAACGCTGATTGATAAAGGGCGCAATGTGTGGTGCATGGTTGACTTTTGCATATTGGAGACTGACGGGTGAACTTGGCGCAAGAGCTGGATCGGGAAGGGCGAAAGGACTCCCTCCTTGAAAATGAAGCCGGCAGTTTCGTGTGGCGGAGCGGATGGAAGTGGGTGACGTTTTTTCTCGCGATCACGTTGCTGACGACGCTGCACGACTGGCGTTTTTCCAGCGATCCGGAGGCTTGGAAGATTCGTGGGGATTTGACGAATTATACGCTGGCCGCGGCGAAGGTCGAGGCGGCGGGCGGCAATCCATATGACACCGGTGAATTGGAAGGGCGGCGTTACAAGTACCTGCCGCTAAATCTGATGGCGGTGGCTCCATTGCGTTTCATGCCGGTTCCGCTGGCGCAAGGGATGTGGATCGGATTGAATGTGACGTTGCTGCTGTTGGCGTTGCAGGCGCATCAAGAGCTGTTTGGCCGGCGTTTTGGTCGCGGCGCGTGGATCTTCATGCTGCTGATTTGCGGACGGCTGATCTGGGATAATATTAATCTGGGGCAGTGGAATCTGCCGGTGTACAACGTGACGGTGATCGGTTTGTGGCTGACGCTGGCGCGACGGCGGACGTGGCCGGGGGCGTTGGTTCTGGGGCTGGGCGTGTTGAAATTCATGCCGGTGTTTTTCACGGTGTACTTTCTAGCCAAGCGGCAATGGAAGGCGGCTGGAGCGCTGGCGCTGGCGGTCATTTTCTGGGTGGTCATCGCGCCGACGCTCTGGTTCGGGCCGGCGCGGCATCTGGACTTGCTCAATAAGTGGCTTGATCAGGGTTCCTCACGGTTAGAGAGCATGGTGTCGAATAAGGTGCTGGTGGGGCATTCGTTATTCACCGCGACGCAGTCATATCTGAATCCAGAAATCATCGTCAAATACGGTCATAATCAAGCCCGGACGATCGCAGTAGCACATTTGTCGCGCGAGCAGGCCAAGCTTGCGGCTGGCGTGCTTTGCGGATTGATCGTGGCGCTGACGCTGGCGCTGTATTGGCGGGCGGGGAGCGATGTCTCGCCGGGGCCGGCATTGCTGACGGAGTTGGGGATGATGTTCATGCTGCTGTTGATTTGCTCGCCGCAGGCGCGGATGGCGCATTTGATTACGACGGTCACGGCGGCGTTGGCGCTAGGCGGCGTGTGGATTATGCCGCGTCAATCGCTCGCGATGCGCAGGACGGCGTGCGGCGTGCTGGCCGCAGCGTTGTTGATGATCGTCTTGACATCCAGTTTTTTTGAAAAAATGATTCCTCATGCCCTGCTCGATCTGCTTCCCTGGCTGAGTCTGCCGACGCTGATGATTGTCACGTTTCACGTTGCGTTATGCGGTATTCGCTGGAAATGGATGCAGGAGGAAGAGGGCTAAGCCGCAACGTAAATCCGCGTTTCTTCTACCGCGTTTCTCATTAGTTTTTTATTCAACCTGTCTTTCGCTGACACGATTTTGGGCTTCCTGGCAGTCGCGGTATGCGCCAAAGTCGAACTGAGCGCGTAGAGCCTTTTCATAGGCGCCGGCGGCCAGTTGGAGCTCGCCTTGCGCTTCGTAAATCGCGCCGAGATGATAAAGCAGTTCGGGAGATTCGTAACGCGCTTTTTCCATCGCCTGCTTTTGAACCTGCAGCGCGCGTTCATGTTCACCGTTGCGGTATAGCGCCCAAGCCAGCGTATCGAGATTGACGTCGTCGGCGAACAGTGCGACGGAATTTTCCGCCGTTCGGACGGCTTCGCCGGAATGCAGACCGGTTTCGGCCAGGAACCATGCGAGTAGGTTCATGCTGCGCCATGAACCGCCAGGCGTGGCGCAGGGACGCAAATAGTCATTGAGAAAGTTATCGGCGATGTTGTTCGCCAGTTCCTTTTCGCCGAGCTTTTGCAGGCAAATGACATAATCGAGGGTGTGCTGGAAAAACAAGGCGCCGTCAGCGGGGGCGCCTCCGCCATAGGCGCGGTTGTAGGCGAGTTCAAGCAGCGGTCGAGCCTTTTCGTAGCGGGACATGCGCATGTGGCAGACGCCTTGATGGCGCCAGTAATCCGCCCAATCGTCGCTGGCGAGCGAGGCGGTTGCCGTGGCGCTGGCGTCCTGCGCCTGGGCGTAAAACTCCAGCGCGCGTTCGTAATCGCAGAAAGCCTCATAGACGCGCCCCTCGCAGTAGAGCGGCCATTGTTCGCGGCCGAATTGACGTTCGATTTCCATCGAGATGGTCAGCGCCTTTTCACGATTGACCGTGGGGGGCAGGAGGTAGAGATCAAGCAGCGCTTCATAATACATGCGTTCACGCGGCTGGCGCTGGATCGCATCGTGCGCGAATTTTTCCGCCGCCTGCGGGCAGTTGAGCATACCGAGCAGTTGCACGATTTCACGCGTCATGGCTGGATCCGACGCAGGTCCGAGTTTGAGCGCTTGCGTCAAAGTTTGCGAAGCCGCTCCGTCTTCATCGGCGAGCAGGAGGGCGTAAGCTTGCTTGGCCGCTGTGAAGCGGATTTGCGCCTGGATTGCGTCAGGATTCATTTGGTGTTGCTGGCGGGAGAGCAGATTGAATCCAATGGATGCCGTGCCGCTGGTTTTTTGATCCTGACGCAAGGCCTCGAGATCGATTTCGCCCAGGGCTTCCTGCATTGCGGCGTAGCGCGTCAGCGCAGGCTTGATCTGACCACGGTCGATGAACGCTGAAGCCAGCAGATGATAAAACCGGGCGTTCGTGACAGGGTCTTTGGCGTGTTTTTCCAACAAGGGAATCAACTGTAAAGCCTGGTCGCGGCCAAGATAGTATTGCACGCGCCGCATGTCCATCAGCGGATTGGGCAGCAGAGAGAGCCATATGCCGATGGTGAAGAGAATCGACACGGCGATCAGCATCGTGTTGCGGAAACGGCGGATCTCATCGCGCCGTTCGCCGTCATCGATCGCCTGGAGCCATCCGCCGGAGAGGAAGTACATGCCAACGCTGAACGCCGCGATCAGGCCGCCGTGGTAGAATTGCAGGCTGGGATCCGGATCATAGAGCGTGAAGGCGAAGTAAAGCGCGAAGTACGTCAGCCAGACGACGAAGGCGGGGTGGCGCAGGAAGCCGCCGAATCCACCCAGCAGTTGGATGTGCAGCAAGGCATACAGCGCTCCAGCGGCCCAAACGGGGGCGGTGGCGCCGCAATAAACGGCGTCGAGCGGCAGCTGGATGCTCGCGAACATCCCGCCGGCCAGGCCGCCGGCGAAATACACGGCGAACGTGCGCGCAATGCCTATGCGGAGCTCGAGCGGCAGCACGAAAAGCAGAACGCCGGTCAGGTTGATCAGCAGAAATACGAACCGCTGATGGATGAACATGTGGGTGATCAGCCGCAAACCCTCGCCTTCGCCGAGAAGCAGCCCCTGCAGCGCGCCCCAGCGTAAAGCCGTTTCGCCGGACAGGCTTTGATTCAAGCCGTCCGGCGAGGCGAGCGAGAAAAAGAGAATCGTCTGACTCAGCAGCAAGGCCAGTGTGAGCAGCGGCTGCCGGGGACGTCGTTGCGGCGCGATGGCGCCTGAATTGGATTCGTTTTCCATGACTTCAGCGCATCGTTTTACTTTTGCAGCGGAACCTCGGCGGCGAGCGCCATCGCTTCCTTGGTCAAGCGCGTAATTTCATCGAAGCGGCGTTCGTCGATCATGTGAGTCGGCGACATCCAGCTGCCGCCGCAGGCCACGGTGCGCGGCCAAGCCAGGTAATCCTTCACGTTGTCGGCGTTGATGCCGCCGCTCGGGATGAAGCGAAGCTTGCTATACGGCGCGGCGACTGTTTTCAGCACCTTGAGTCCACCATAGGCTTCGGCGGGAAAGTACTTGAGCGTTTGCAGGCCGAACGACATGGCGTGTTCGATGTCCGTGGGAGTGGCCACGCCGGGATAAATCGGCACGCCGATTTCGAGAGCCTTTTCCACTACGCGCGGATTAAAGCCGGGCGTGACGATGAATTTGGCTCCGGCATCGGCGGCTTGCCGCACTTGATCGGGCGTAAGCACCGTCCCGGCGCCGATCAGCACATCGGGCATAGCCTCGGACGCGCGGCTGATCGCCTCGGCCGCCGCGGCTGTGCGGAAGGTGAACTCCGCGCAGGGCAATCCGCCGGCCTTCAGAGCGCCGGCCACGTCCACAGCCAGGCTCGCGTCATTGATTGTCACCACCGGCACGATGCGGCAAGCCTTGATTTTATCCAGTGTTTCCGTTGACATGCAATTCTTCCTCCAGGGTGGTCTTTTTTTTTACCACGAAGACACGAAGGCGCAAAGATTGATTGAATCCTGGATCTTCGCTTTGATTCAGCGTGCTTCAATATCATCTAGATTAATGGCGCTCAATGAAAAAGGCTTTGTGCCTTTGCTCCTTCGCGGTGAAATAAATATGATTGCTTTGTTCAAAGCAACTTATACTTTTTGAAATGCTTGACGTAACTCATCGCCAGATTGTTGTCCGGTCCGGCCCAGCGGGCTTTGGGGCGCTCATGTGGCGGCGGCAGGTCCGGCGTCGGTTCGGGTTTGCCGCACCATTCCAGCAGCGGCGTGAGCAGTCGCTCCGGCGCCAGTTCCTCCTCGATCCACGCTTTGGCCGTCAGCGCCCGGGCCTGTGCGCCGCCTGGATCGACGATGTGGCGTGTGATGGCATTGGCCAGCGATTCGGGGTCGCGCGGTTCAATCTCCGTGAGCAGGCCTTCTTCCTCCATCTTGCGGGTGATTTCGCTTAATGCGGTGCTGATCACCGGCAGCCCGGCCAGCGCCCATTCCTGCACCCGGTTGCGATAACCGAACATCGCTTCGTAACTGGGGGCGTCGAGGTTGATCGCCGCGTCGCTTTCCGCGTAGTAGTCCGGGATTTCACTATTCTGCACCCACCCCACAAAGTGGCAGCGGTCGCGAAACTCGAAATGATCGATGCGCTCCATGAAGCGCTGGAACGTGAGCTCGTCATGCCCTTCGATCTTGCCGCCGGTGGAGACGTAATGGAAATGCGGATGCTTGCGCATGGCCAGTTCCAGACCGCCTAATAGCGTGTCCACGTCGGTCCATGTGTTATAGCCGCCGGTCCAGAGCAGGACAAAATCACGCTCTCCACAGAGGCGCCCGCGGATGACTTTTTTGCTCGAAGGGGTGAAGTCGCGTTCAATGTTGACCGGCGGAATATCCTGCACGATGTCGAGATAAGCCGTGCGCCGGTTGAGCCGTCCGGCGGCGCCAAGTTCGCCGACCATCAACTGCTTTTGCGCCAGGGAGCAGGATGAGAACCGGTCGCCGAACATTAGCGAGGGGAGCATTTCATTCCAGGCTTTCTGCACGGCGTCGTCGCTGTCGTAAACGGCGGCCTGCATCTGGCGCTCGATCATCGGCGGTCCGTTGAAGTCCAGCCAAACAGGAATCGGCAGATGGGCTTGCGCCAGGCTGCGGTTCATCAGGTCTGTGGTGCTGACGGCGCAATGAAAGCCCAGGCGGTCATGAAGTTTGCGCAGGGCTTTGATGTTCTGAGTGACGTCGAAATGAAGGCGCTCAAAGGCGAGTGTGCCGGTGTGATGCGGTCCAGCGGCGTCCATCGGTTCCGGCAGGGGCGCTTCCTCTTCGATGCCGCCGAAATCAGTCGTGGCGCAGGTCACACGGTGGCCGGCGCAGGCGATGTTCCAGGCGAAGGACCATGTCCGCAATCCCGGAGCATAGAGGCGCTTGCATTCCTGCGCGGGCAACGGCCCGATTCCCAGCATCAACACATTCGACATGCCCTGTTTCTCTTTCTTTGTACGTATTCAACAACGTTTCCGCCGATCCGCTCGCAGGAAAAACACCATCGGCATGAGGCGCCGGATTTGCAACGAAAAATCGCCGCGATCCATTTTTGTTGCGCGCGGGAGGCGGTTGTCAGCAGAATGACATCGAGTCCCGGAGGCATGATTATGCGACAAGATGAACTGAAGGCGTTGCTGCAGGCGGTGGCCAGCGGGAAATTGAACAGCGATACGGCGCTGGAGCGGCTGAGCGGGCAGTTTGTGGACGATTTGGGCGACGTTTGCGTGGACCTGGGGCGCGAACGGCGTTGCGGCATGTCCGAGGCCGTTTTTTGCCAGGGCAAGACGCCGAAGCAGATCGTGGCCGTGATGCGCTCGCTGGACCGCGCGGGTCAGAATATTCTCGGCACGCGTTGCGATGCGGAAACGGCGCGGGCCGTGCGGCGGTCGATTAAAGGGCTCAAGCATCACGCCGAGGCGCGCATTTTGATCAAAATGAACAAGGCTCCTCAGCCGCGCAAGGGGCGGCTGCTGGTTTGCTGCGCGGGCGCAAGCGATTTGCCGGTGGCGGAGGAGGCGGCGCTGACGGCGGAGTTTCTGGGCTGCAAAACGACGCGGGCGTACGACGTGGGCGTGGCGGGGTTGCATCGCCTGACGCGGCGGCTGGATGATTTGCGCAATGCGGACGTGATCGTTTGCTGCGCCGGGATGGAAGGCGCGCTGCCCAGCGTCGTGGCGGGCTTGGTCGATTGCCCGGTGATCGCCGTGCCGACCAGCGTGGGCTACGGCGCGTCGTTCGGCGGGATCGCGGCTCTGCTGGCGATGCTCAATTCCTGCGCCTCGGGCGTGTCCGTGGTGAATATCGGCAACGGTTTTGGCGCGTCGGTCTTCGCCGATGCGATTTTGCGGCGATTGTGAGGACATCGCTAGTTATGGCGATGTTTTTTCGAGATACCATCCGACGACGACGACTTTCCAGTGCGCCTCGTCGTTAAGTTTGATTGTGTTCCAAGAAGCGATTTTGTGTATGATCTCGCTCGCCCAACCATCCCTGAAATAGGAATACTCGCCGGTGCCGTGAGGAAGATCGTTCATCTGGTTTGCGATCCGCCGCAGCTCGGGAAATTGTTCAAAAAATGGATCGGTGAAGATATTCAGATGGTGGCTTTTTCCATTGCTGTCGTAGATGATCATGCCGTCGGTCTGCAAGCACCACAGCTGATAGTTGTCCTTCAGTTTTCCGGCGTCCAGGTTGGAGCTGATGTAGATCTGCGGATTCAGCGCAACAAACAGATGACCCATGATCTTGCCGTTTTCCAACAAGGGGTGCACCGCCACGGCGCAGGGCCGTTCGTCAAAGAGCATCGCTGCCGCGCCGATTTCCGGCTGGCTGGTTAAGGCCAGGTTTTGCATCGCCGGCAGCCCGCGGATGTTTTTATTCAGCCAATTGTGGCTCAGGCTATTATCTTCTAGGCTCTCCGCTGCGATCAATATTCCGTCCGCGCCGATCACTCCCGCCGCGGCCAGCCCGGCTTGCGTTTCCAGCAGCTCTCTGAGCGGCTGTTTGAATTTTGACGTATCGATCAGATCGGCGTCGGATAGCCGGTCCGCCGTTTGCGCCAGTCCGGCTTGCAAGGCCTGCACCTTGGATGTCAGGCTTTGTTGATACTCATAGGAATATTGGGAACTGCTCACCGCCTTCGTCATAATGTCACTCAACGCTCGTTGAGCCAGGACAAGCGCCGCCTGAGATTCCTCATGCGCTTTGTTCAGTCTCTTTTTTTCAATCGTTAATTCGTTGTGCGCTAATTCCAGTTTTCGCTTTTCCCAGTTCGCCTCCACTCCATAGTGCAGGGAGAATACTGCGCCGACGATGATCGCCAGCAGTGTCAGCGCCAGTCCTGAGAGCAAGGCTTTGTTGCGCTGCACGAAGCGCTGGAAGAGCTCGCACCGCGAATACGCATAAACGCTCACCGTGCGGCCGTCGAGATAGGCTTGAAGCTGTCGAGCCATTTCTCCGGCGTCCTTGAAGCGATCATCTTGATTTTTGCTCATGGCCGTGAAGCAGATCGCGGAAAGCTCCGGCGAAATGCCCTGGCAGATGTCCGTGGCTTGCGGCGGCGGTTGCGTGCTCGCGGCCTGGGCCATGATCTGATGCACGTTTTCGCCGGTATAAGGCAATTGCCCCGTCAGTATTTCGAAGAGCATGACGCCCAGCGCGTAAACGTCGGTGCGCGCGCTGACTTCGCCGAATTTGGAGTCGATTTGCTCCGGGGCCATGTAGGAAGGCGTGCCCATGATTTCACCTTCCAGCGTCAGATTCAGTTTAGATCCATCGCCCAGCATCATCGTGCCCTGATCCGGCGCGTCGTCGTCCCGGTTTAAATCCCGCTGACCGATGTATTTCGCCAGCCCCCAGTCGAGGATCAGATTCTCGCCGTATTTGCCAATGATCACGTTCGCTGGTTTCAGGTCGCGGTGAATCACGCCTTTGTGATGGGCGTAGGCCATGGCTTCGCAGACGTCGGTCATCGGCCGCAGCAATTTCAGGCGTTGTTGCAGGCGCGTCTCCGGCTTCGGCTCCTGCAACGTGTCTTGCAGCGCTTGCTCCATGGATTGGCCGCGCACATATTTCATGACATAATAGAAATTTCCGTCAGGCTTCAGTCCGAGCTCATAGACTGGCACAATGCCGGGATGCTCCAACTGACCCGTGATCCGCGCTTCATTCAGGAAGCGCGCCAGCAGTCGTGAGCTTTTGCCGTTCTGGATGCGCCGCTCCAGGATCTCCTTGATCGCCACTTCGCGCCCGAGGCTGCGGTCGCGTCCGAGGATCACTCGTCCCAGGCCGCCCTGGCCGATCTGCCCGTGCGCAGTGTATTGCCCGGTGTAATGGCGAGCGGATGTCTTGCCGTTTCCATTGCCATCCTGGGATGAGGAGATTTCTTCCAATTCCTCGAAGACGCGCTGGCCATCGAGTTCCGTGGATTCCACGGATATTGTTTCGGCTTGCGCGGAGCTGTCTCCGGCGCTTTTGCCATTGCCGTTATCGTCGTTTTGCTCCAACTGGCCGTAGACGCTGTCGCTCAGCTTGGAGCCTTCCATTTTGAAAAAACTGATGATCGAGGATTGCGTCAGGATTTGCCGGGCGCTGTCGTACTGGCGTTTGGAGATATAGCCCAGTTCCACCATCAGCATGCCGGGATCGTGGCCGGGGCTGCGTTTCCATGCTTCGATCACCTCGTCGAATTGTTTATCGTTGATCAGATGCAAATCCACGGCGATTTGACAGATGATGGCGCGTTGCGCCAGGGAATCCCGGGTTGCCTTATCTTTGATTGTTTTCATCGAAAACATCCTGTGAAACGTTGTTATGCATGGAGAATCACAGCGGAAAGCGCCTGATGGCGCGGTTTCCACCCAAACGGCATAGACAGAATCTCTTTGCTTATCGGCAGCCTGAGAAAATTGATGAGGATGAATGTCGGCGCAGGGATCAGGCGCCGCGTTGGTTTATAGCAATCCCGATATAATCACCACAAAGACACGAAGGCATAAAGAATAGAATTTATAAGCCATGTAAAAACAATCCTTTATTCTCTGTGTGCTCCGTGTGCCACGAAAGATGCATTGAGAAGACCGGACCAGAGGTTATGCTGGTGGATGGTTATTGGATTTTAATGCCGTGGAGCTCGATGTCGTCAAATTGCCCCGCGTCGTCGAACGAGCCGATACCGATGCGGCCGGCGAGAAAGGTTTTGTCTTGCGCTTCCATGACCGGCGTTTCCATGTCGTCGAAATAGGCCCTTATCGCGCCGCTGGCCGTGTCGCGTTCGAGCTTGAGGGTATGCCACACCCCGTCTTTCCAGGGAGAGCCGTCGCGGTCTTTTTTTACAGTGATTCTCTTGCGCGGCGCGCCGTTGACGATGAAAATCTGATTCGCTCGCGGATCCATGTCGCGGCTGAAATGAACGTAATAAAAATGCGAAGGATCCTGCCCGCCAAAGAACAGGCAAATGTCGCGGTGCGGCGGATACGACAGACAGACGCTTCGTACTTTCAGGGTCAGGGTGAAATCGCTCAGTTCCATGTCCTTGATCCAGGCGATGCTGAACGGGCTGCGCACCGGCGGTTCGTAATCGCACTGGCGCTCGAGAGAGAAACTGGCGTTCTTTCCTTCACGTATAATTTTCCAGGCTTGAGCGTCGGTCGTTTCCCATTGCAGTTTGGGATGCTCAAAATCCTCACGGATGGATACTGTCTCCGCGTCGTTTTTTTCTTCGGTTAACGCCATCCGTCCCACGCAGGACATCATGAATATGGCTGTGCAGGGCAACATGAATAAAATTAATACTGTTTGTTTCATTTGGCCCTTCCTGGTATTCAAATCAGGTTTCATCAGTATCGCCCATGAAGAGCGGTTTTACGCAAGCGATATCCGCCAATTTCGTGCTAAGTTTAGCATATTAGCAGGAGTGAAAATCAGTATAAATATTTATCATTAGACATCTCTTGCCTATTCCCGATAGAAATCTGCCGTACTATTAATTTTTCTTATTCACCCAATTTCGGCCATGGATGAACTGCAATACTGAACCGTGGTTTTTTCTGGAATCAAACGCCATCGCGCCTTTATTGGGGATAGTTCATTGAAAATAAATGAATTATCTATCAATGATGGATGAACGCCGCTCCCGGAGAATCGTAATCATTTCATGCGGATAGCGTCCGGGAGCTCGCTAAAAATTGAAAACACATTGCATTTGATGATCTTAACATCAAGCAAGGTGAAACTATAAATGGAGGTTAATCATGTCCACGTACACCGAACGCGTGATGGAGGGAGTGTTACGCCGCAATCCTTCCGAACCAGAGTTTCATCAAGCGGTCAAGGAGGTTCTCGATTCGCTTGATCCGATTTTGGAGCAACACCCGGAATATGAGAAGAACTGCATCCTGGAACGTTTCACGGAGCCGGAGCGTGTGCTGATGTTCCGTATTCCCTGGCTGAATGACAACGGCAAGGTCCAGGTCAACCGCGGTTTCCGCATCGAGTTCAACAGCGCCATCGGGCCGTATAAGGGCGGTTTGCGTTTCCACCCCACGGTCACCCTGGGCGTGTTGAAGTTCCTTGCGTTCGAGCAGATTCTGAAGAATTCCTTGACCACGCTGCCGATGGGCGGCGGCAAGGGCGGCAGCGATTTCGATCCCAAGGGCAAATCGGACGCCGAAGTAATGCGCTTCTGCCAGTCGATGATGACGGAACTGTGCCGTCATATCGGTCCGAACACCGATGTTCCGGCCGGCGACATCGGCGTCGGCGGACGCGAGATCGGCTATCTTTTCGGGCAGTATAAGCGGCTCCGCAATGAGTTCACCGGCGTGTTGACCGGCAAGGGATTGAACTGGGGCGGATCGTTGATTCGTCCGGAAGCCACCGGCTACGGCTCGGTGTACTTCGCGCAGGAGATGCTTGCGACTCGCGACGATTCGCTGGAAGGCAAGGTCTGCACGGTTTCCGGTTCGGGCAATGTCGCCCAGTACACGATTGAAAAGCTGCTCCAATGCGGCGCCAAGGCGGTCAGCTGCTCGGATTCCAACGGCACGATTCATGATCCGGATGGCATTGACGAGGAAAAACTACAGTTCATCATGGAGCTGAAAAATGTGCGCCGCGGCCGCATCAGCGAATACGCGGAAAAGTATCCGAAGGCTAAATACATAAAGGTCGCCCGTCCCTGGGGCATCAAGTGCGACTGCGCGTTCCCCAGCGCCACGCAGAACGAGATCACCGGCGATGACGCGAAGACGTTGCTGGCCAACGGCTGCATCCTGGTGAGCGAGGGCGCGAACATGCCGACGGAGCCGGAAGGCGTGGATCAGTTTGTGCACGCCGGCATCCTGTACGGTCCGGGCAAGGCGGCCAACGCCGGCGGCGTCGCCGTCTCCGGTCTTGAGATGTCGCAAAACTCGCAACGGCTGCGATGGTCGCGCGAGGAGGTTGACAGCTATTTGCACCGCATCATGAAGGACATCCACAAAGCCGCGTTTGAAAGCGCTGAAAAGTACGGCGCGCCAGGCAATCTGGTGCTGGGCGCCAATGCGGCCGGTTTTGTGAAGGTGGCTGACTCGATGCTTGATCAAGGCCTCGTGTAAGCGCAGGTTGATCAAATGGATTTTTGCCGGGGCGCTGTCCGGTCAACGAATCCTGCTGGCGCTGATCCGCGCCGCGACATAAAAGCTGCGGCGCGGATTTGTTATTTGACGAAGCCGGCGCGCTTGCAGGATAATCTCCGACTGATTCGTGATTGAATCTTCCGGCCCTTTTATCTTGAATCCCGGATTTGTATTGATGACAATCAGACTTCAGCGGTCTGTCCAACGACTTTTTGGAGCATCGCCCATGCATCGCAGGAGCAGAAGCGTCCTTCTCTCGTTTATTTTTCCGGCTATGCTGGCATTGACGCCGGCATCGGCTCAAGTAGCTGATTTCGATGCGTCCGCATATAAGTATCACATGGATATCGAGATTTCCGGTTATCGCGGTCAGGAAGCTTTGACTGATTTCCCGCTGCTGGTTCGGTTTGGCAACCATATCCGGGATTTCCGTTACGATAGTTTTGAGTTGATCAACGGCGGCGATTTGCGTTTTACCGCCCCTGATGGGAAGATGCTGCTCGAGCATGAAGTGGACCAGTGGGACGTTGGCGGCGTTTCGCTGGTTTGGGTCAAAGTGCCGTTGATTGTCGGTGATTTTTCCCGCATCACGGCGCACTGGGGCAACCGGTTGGCCAATCGCGACCGGAGAGCGAGCACTACAAACGATGTCTGGTCCTCGCATTATGAGTTTGTGTATCACTTCAGCGACGGCTTGCTGGATTCGACGCCGCATCGGCGCAACGCGGTCGCGCAAAACTCTCCCCCAAGCGACAAAGGACTGGTCGGCGAGACGCTGAGTTTCAATCCAGAAAGACGCCATTCGCTTCACATTAAAAAAGATGATTTTCGCGGGATTGGGGGGGGCTCTCCCCGCACGTTTTCGGCGTGGATTTATGTAGAGAAAGTCGATAACGAGGTCGGCAACGCCATCATCAGCTGGGGGGCGAATCGTGAGCGTGGCGAGCGGTTCGAAATTAGTCTGGAGCCTAGCGGAGCCAATCGTGGATCGATGCATGTGGAGGTTAATGACGGCTTTACGCTGGCGTATCGATCCTTGCTGGATCAATCATGGCATCATATCGCCATTGTCTGCCCTTCTGAGGACATCACCAAGGTTCAGCACTATGTGGATGGAGAGCTGATACCCAACGAGACGCCCTCGCGCACGGATATCAGGACCAATATCGAATCGAAAGATTGCAGTGATCTTCTGATCGGGGCGTCGATTGAGCTGAATCGCTCGAATGCGCGTTTTTACAGCGGATTGCTGGATGAAGTCCGGCTTGAATCCGTTGCGCGCAGCGCCGAGTGGGTGAAGGCGTGCTATGAAAGCCAGCTGCCGTTCACTCCATTTTATCGATTTGGCACGATTGAGGGACATATTGCAGTCGAAACCGAGGTTGAGTCGCCGAAGATTTATTGGGAATCAACCCTTGGCAAAGGATTGGATTTATCGGGTCAAAACAATAAACTGGTCATGGTGTATATTTATCGGGATGACGTGAAATCGTGCGAGGACTTCGAGCAGAATATTCTGACGGATCCGGAGGTCAGCCGTCTGCTCTTTCAAAGTTATTATTGCGTTAAGATGGAATTGGCGAAGGCCAGGGAGAATCGAACGATCAAGGAAACTGACGCCAAACTCTGGCTGATGCCGACCATTCTGCTGGGAAAAGGCGCGAAAGACGGAAACACTTTTTCGGTCAAGGACACCATCGAAGGCGAGGTGGATCGGGATAATTTCCTTCGCCGGTTGAAGCGCGCCGATGTGATTTTTTAATGGCGCCGCTGATGGCGTGATAAACATTTACGCGGCATACAGCCCTGGACGGCCCGATTTCCGTCCGGGGCTTTTGCATCTTTTTTACTTACGCGATCTTATTCCGGCTCCGCGGCCAATTCCTCGTCCGCGATGCGCTGGCGCGCGTCGCCATCCGGCTCCGGCGCGGGCGTCGAGGCTAACAGCTGGTCGATTTCGCGTTTGGTTTCGATCAACGCCTCGTCGGACAGCTCGACTTCGTTGATTTCAACCAGTTCGCCGTTGCGCGTGTTTTCAAACACAAGCAC